>CAIZFH010000067.1 GCA_903932155.1 uncultured Granulicella sp.
ATCTGGAACAACCGTCTCGGCGGAGGATACAAGGGCGACACCGAGACGCCGGAGCAGACTATCCCCGCGCAAGGTTTTCCTGGCCGCGACTGGGAGTCCTGCATGACCATCAACGACACCTGGGGCTTCAAGTCCTACGACACCAACTTCAAGTCCACCGAAACTCTCCTGCGCAACCTCATCGACATCTCCAGTAAGGGCGGCAACTACCTGCTCAACATCGGCCCCGACTCGCACGGCGTCGTTCCCACCCCCGAGGTCGAACGCCTTCAGGCCATGGGCCGCTGGCTCGCGGTCAACGGCGAGGCTATCTATGGCACCCAGCCCACGCTCTTCGGCGCGGAGGCAGGAGCCTTAAGCGCGACCGTGAAGGACAGCAAAGGTAACCCCAGGTTCGTCCCCGCATGGGACTGGCGCTCCACCACCTCGCCCAACAAAATCTATATCGAACTATTCACTTGGCCTACAGGCGCATTCCACCTCGATAAGTTCCCACGCAATGTGACCAGGGCATACCTCCTCGCAGACTCCAAGCATTCTCCGCTCAAGCTCACTCAAACCGGCGGCAGCCTCAACGTTCAACTTCCTGCAACCCCGCTCGACCCCATCGCCACGGTTCTTGTTCTTGAGACGGCGAAGTAAACCCGCACCGCAAATCTCCGCTTTTTCACCGTAATGCCACCCGCCGCAGCGATCCAAACTCATGTGATTACGGTCACAGCGCTCCCCCGTGTCAATCAAGCATGATAGTCACAGATTCAGGATGGATGGTGCGGGGCAAGGCCCATCGATCTATGGTTGGTGAAGCAGGGCAAGGCTCACCAATCTCCGGTTTGCGCAGCGGGGCCAAGGCGTGCAAACCACTTTGCACCGGTTCACGGTTGGCGAAGCAGGGCCAAAAGCTCGCCAATCTTCGGTTTGCGTCGCAGGGCCAAGGCGCGCAAGCCAATCCGCACCCGACGGAGGAGGTTCTGAGCGCTTCTCGAAGTCCTCAGAACCTCCAATCGGATGTTGTTCCACTCGTTCGATGCAATTGATTCTTGTTCCTCGATGAATCCTTCGCGGCCGCCATTCAGGTGCCGCGATTTTCTTTTAACCCATCGCTGCACGAACTACTGCGTACCTCTGAGGCTTTCTCAGCCAGCAGTGCGGTAAACTAAAGGTGACGCGCAATTTCGCCCTTCGGCCCTATCCCAACGCGTACAGACTGGAAAATCACCCGCAGTGAGCAGCCCCCAAACCATCCCGAATCCAGAGACTTCCGCCACGGCAACTGAACAGGCCAGCGACCAATCCACCACCAAGCCTGCCGCACAGCCGGCCCTGAAGCCTATCTTCAACATCGCTATCATCGCCCACGTCGATCACGGCAAGACCACGCTGGTCGATGCCATGCTGCGCCAGAGCGGAACATTCCGCGCCAATGAGGCAGTCGCCGAGCGCGTCATGGACTCCAACGACCTGGAGCGCGAGCGCGGCATCACCATCATGGCCAAGAACACTGCGCTCTACTATCACGGCAACAAGATCAACATCGTCGACACGCCCGGCCACGCAGACTTCGGCGGAGAAGTGGAGCGGGCTCTCAAAATGGTCGACGGAGTCGTCCTGCTGGTTGACGCCAGCGAAGGTCCGCTGCCGCAGACGCGCTACGTCCTCTCCAAGGCGCTCGAAGCCAAGCTCACCCCCATGGTCGTCATCAACAAGATCGACCGCCCCGACGCGCGCGCGCAGGAAGTCCTCGACGAGGTATACGACCTCTTCATCGACCTCGACGCCGACGAAGACATGCTCGACTTCCCCGTCCTCTACACCAACGGCAAGATCGGCACCGCAACCCTCGACATGGCCAATCCCGGCACAGACCTCCAGCCGCTCTTCGAGCAGATCATCCAGACCATCCCCGTCGCCAAGGGCGATCCCGAGGGCCCGCTGCAGATCCTCGTCACCAACCTCGACTACTCCGACTACCTCGGCCGCCTCGCCATTGGCCGCGTCTTCAACGGCACCATGCGCACCGGCCAGGAGTACAACGTCGCGCGCATCGACGACACCTTCAGCAAGCACAAGATCACCAAGCTCTTCAGCTTCTCCGGCCTCAAGCGCACCGACATCGAAGAGACGCAGGTGGGCGACATCGTTGCCATCGCCGGCATCCCCGGCATCACCATTGGCGAAAGCTTCTGCGACGTCGAGAACCCGCAGCCATTGCCCCGCATCGTCATCGACGAGCCCACCATCGCCATTCAGTTCAACGTCAACAACTCGCCCTTCGCAGGCCGCGAGGGACGCTGGGTCACATCGCGCAACCTGCGCGACCGCCTCGATAAAGAGCTCCTCACCAACGTCTCGCTCAAGATGCACGAGACCGGATCGCCCGACAGCTTCAAAGTCCTTGGCCGCGGCGAATTGCAACTCGCAATTTTGATCGAGATGATGCGCCGAGAAGGCTTCGAGATGATGGTCTCCCGCCCGGAGATCGTCACCAAGCGAATTGATGGACAATTAATGGAGCCGGTCGAACAGCTCATGATCGACATCCCGGAAAACTTCGTCGGCACCGTCATCGAACGCCTCGGCCCGCGCAAGGGCGAGATGACCAAGATGACCAACCACGGGTCGGGCCGCGTCCGCATGGAGTTCCGCATTCCCAGTCGCGGCCTCATTGGGCTGCGTTCAGAAATGTTGACCGAGACGCGCGGAACCATCGTGATGAACGCCATCCTCGACGGCCACATCGCCTATCAGGGAGAGATTCCCCAGCGTGTCTCCGGCGCGCTCATCTCCGATCGCCAGGGAACCACAACTGCTTATGCATTGGATGGACTTCAAGATCGCGGCACGCTCTTCGTCGCCGAGGGAACCGAAGTCTACGAGGGCATGATCGTCGGCGAGCACTCGCGCGACAACGACCTCGACGTCAACTGCGTGCGCGAAAAGAAAATGTCCAACATGCGCGCCTCCGGCTCCGACGAAGCCGTCCGCCTCGTTCCCTTCCGCAACCTCACGCTGGAGCAGTCCATTGAGTTCATCGCCGAGGACGAGCTCGTCGAGGTCACCCCCAAATCCCTCCGCATGAGGAAGCAAATCCTGCAATCCAACCGCCGCCCCCGCAAAGGCCAGTCCGCGGAGTAATTCCGCTTGGTATACAACCGAAACTGATACCATATCCCAAGCAATCCTTTCGTAGGTAACCATGCCAACTGGTCGACAACTCGTCGTTACACTTCCTGCTGGGATGGCTGAGTTGGTGCGTCGCAAAGTCGCTTCTGGCGAATATGCCGACGAGAGCGACGTCATCAACGACAGTCTCGCGCTCTTGGAAGACCATGAGCAGGGCATAGAACGCTGGCTCCGCGAAGAGATTGTTCCTGTCTGTCTGGCAGCCGAGGCCAACCCTTCCACGACCCTCACATCCTCGGAGCTTCTCGCAGATCTCGACGCATCACGCCGTAGCCGTCAGTAGCCCAACGAATGGCCTTTCAAGTCGTCTACTCCCGGCGTGCCAAGTCCGACCTCGCCAATCTCGAGCGTTACATTTCTGACGCGGGCTCTCCAGCCAACGCAAAGAGTTATGTAAGAGCCATCGTAGCCAAATGCGACGGCTTAGCCGATGCTCCCTACCAGGGTACGCAGCGGGATGATTTGCTGCCAGGCCTTCGCACCACTGGCTTTCGTCGCAGGGTCACAATTGCCTTTCGCATCGCTCAACAGACCGTGCTGATAGCAGGTATCTTCTATGGCGGCAGAAGCCTCGAAAACGATTTCAAGCACCTTCCATCAATACGATAACCATTCACGCGCAGCCTCATCGCGCATGGGTGGGGTGCTTGCCTTTCCGGATTAGCAGGGGGCTTCAGCCCCGGGCCGTTGCTCTTACTTAACACGTATGCCCCGCCTTCCGCAATGTGACTGCGAAAGGATCAATACCCGGAAGAGACGCCTACCGTATAATTTTGGGCGAAGTGAGAGGTATGCTGTGATTCGGGTTCTTATCCTATGCCTTACATGTTTGATTCTTACCACGTCGGTGCGATCACAAACACCGCTCTCGCGAGACGAAGCCTTGAAGCAGCTCTACCGAGACTACGACCCCTCAACAAAAACTGCGCGCTGGATTTGCACGAAGGGCCAACAACAAGAACAGCATGAGGGATGGCCTTGCTCCGAGGAATATGCAAAGGTCGTGGTTACGGTTGAGCTTTCGACGCAGGTGGTGGAGCACGGGACAGAGAAGACATACCTGATTGCGAGCACCATACCGTTTGGCAACCCGCACGATTTCGAATGCCATTCGTGTGCTCCGGCTATCGGGGTCGCGGTTTTTGCATGGCGTGGAATGCGGTGGGAATTGGAGAGCGCAAACGCAGCAGTCGGATGGTTTGGCGAGTGGGGTGGTGCGGCAACATCTCAGTTGGTCGCGATTGGGCCGGAGCAACATGGCGTAATTCTAGAGTCGGAATTTTCCGGGCAGGGATATCACGAGTCTGTGAAATATCTGCTGGTTCCGCTCGGTTCGAATGTCAATGAAGTATGGAAGCTTTTCGATGAGCAGGATGATTCGGGAGCATTCGACCCCAACGACAAATCCGGTCAGCACAGGCTGTATTACGCTGAAGTAGCCTTCAAGTTTGTGTATGTGGGTAAAGGCGACTACTACGACATCCTTGCTATGTCGCGCGGCACTGACGACAAGGGAAGAGCAAACTGGACTAAACAATATCGATTTAGCGATGGTCAATACCGCCTGTTACATACAACTACCTACAGTGAAGCGAAGGTTCCTCAGAAGTCCGGTTCACCTAAATCTACAAGTTTGAAGTGAACGCCGGGCATCCCAATCCCCTCCACCCCTAACCCCCATCCCTCCAACAATTCACCCCTACCACCCCTCGCTCGATTTACAATCACTTCGGCTGCACAAACTCCGCCAGCCGGAAAGCTGTCTGCCCCATGCCCGATTCCATGCCGTATCTCATAGCCATCGCCATCGTCCTGCTTTACATCCTCAACTCCATCAAGATCCTCAAGGAGTATGAGCGCGGCGTCATCTTCACCCTCGGCCGCGTCCGTCGCGACCCCTTCGGGCCCGGCCTCATCTTCGTCTTCCGCCCCATCCAGCAGATCGTCCGCATCTCCCTCCGCCAGGAGGCCATGGAAGTCCCCTCGCAGGACATCATCACCCGCGACAACGTCACCCTCAAGGTCAACGCCGTCATCACCCTCCGCGTCGTCGATCCTGTCAAGGCCGTCATCGAGGTCTCCAACTACATCTATCAGACCTCGCAGTTCGCCCAGACCACGTTGCGCTCCGTCCTCGGCGAAGTCGACCTCGACCAGCTCCTTGCCCACCGCGACCAGCTCAATCAGCGCATCCAGACCATAATCGACGGCCACACCTCGCCCTACGGACTCAAGGTCGTCGCCGTCGAAGTCAAGCAGGTCGACATGCCGGAGAACATGCTGCGCGCCATGGCAAAGCAGGCCGAGGCCGAACGCGAACGCCGCGCCAAGATCATCCATGCCGAGGGCGAGTTCAACGCCGCCGCCAAGCTGGTCGATGCCGCCGCGCTGATGGCCACCCAGCCTATGACCCTGCAACTGCGCTACCTGCAAACCCTTACCGAGATTGGTGTCGAGAAGAACACTACCATCGTCTTCCCACTGCCCATGGAGTTGATTAACATATTCAATAAGACCATTGGCACACCCGCCCTCGCGCCTCCCACGGCACCCGATGCGGGACCGAAGGAGTAGAGGTTGACACAGCGTCTCTTCGACGACGACGAAGACAGTCCGCCCAGCCGCGGCTACACCCGCGACCCGGATCGCAACGGTCCCGGGGGTGGCCCTGAGCGTGAGATATCGCTCGGCGCGCCGGCCATCCTCGGAATCTTCTTCGCGCTCGCGCTGGTCTGCGCCTGCTTCTTCGGCTTCGGCTACACCATGGGCCGCAAGTCCGCTCAGTCCGCCAACGTCGACACCGCAGCCGCCAACTCAGATGCCTCCAGCAACGGCGCCCCCAAGCCCGCTGCCGGCAGCCTTGCAAACCAGCCGGATACGATGCCAGCCGCGCAGCCCATGGCCGACAACTCCACCACGCCGCCCGCCGCACAACCGGAGCCAGCACCCGCCACGCCCACGCCCACGCCGCCGCCCACCACGCAGAAGAACGCCGCAACCGCAGCCGACGGCATGATCGTTGGCGACAAGCCGCCTCAGCCCGCGCCCGCTGCAACCAACAAGCCCCCAACCAACAACCTGCAACCGGCAGCCGCTCCCGCCGGCACCATCATGGTGCAGATCGCCGCCGTCTCCAGCCAGGATGTCGCCGACATTCTCACCTCATCGCTGCAGAAAAAAGGTTACAGCGTCAGCGTCCGCCACGAGCCGCAGGACAAGCTCCTGCACGTCCAGATCGGCCCCTTCGCCAACCGCCAGGAGGCCGTAGCCATGCAGCAGCGCGTCCTCGCCGACGGCTTCAACGCCATCGTCAAGTAGCACCGCCCGCCTTCATTCGCGGTCTTCACCTCACCTTAAGACTCCGTTGACTATACTTCTCCCTGGAGATACCCCTATGCGTTCAGCTCTCGTTCTTATCGCAGCCGTTCTCGTGGCATCCGCGCCACTCGCCCTCGCTCAGGCCCCTGCTCCGCAGGATGGCCCATACAAAGTCCTCAAGACCGCGCGGGTCGGCGGCGAGGGTGGCTGGGACTACATCTACGCCAACGCGGACGGTCGCCGCCTCTATATTCCTCGCGGCGCCACGCGCGCAGTGCCGGCCACCGATACCACGCCAGAAGTTCCCGCCATTCCTGAACGCCTTACCATCTTCGACCTCGACACGCTGAAGCCTCTCGGCGAGATCTCCGGCATCGGCGGTAATGGCACCGCGGTCGATTCTAAGGTGAATCACGGATTCACCAGCGATCATCCCAAGGTTTCCATGTTCGACACCACCACGCAGGCGTTGATCAAGAGCATCGACGTTGGCACAGCATCACGGCCAGACGGCATCTACTTCGACCCCTTCAACGAGCGTGTCTATGTCTTCAGCCATCCCACCAAGGACGCCACCGTCATCGACGCCAAGGACGGCACCGTGCTGGGTACCGTTGACCTGGGCGGCACGCCGGAGCAGGGCGTCGGCGACGGTAAGGGTATGCTGTATGTCGTCATGCAGGACGCGGTCGGCAGCGTCACCGCGGTCGACGTTAAAACCATGAAGGCAATCGGGCGCTACACCTTCGTGGACAAAGGCGGATGCAACGGCCTCGCAATCGATACCAAAAACGAAATAGTGTTTGCCGCATGCAGCCGCCCGCAGCCCACCATGGTCATCATGAGCGCGAAGGATGGCAAGATCCTCACCACCCTTCCACTTGCCGGTGGCTCCGACGGGGCCGTATTCAACCCCGCAACCATGGAGGCATTCAGCACGGGCGGCAACGGCACCATGACCATCGTCAAAGAGAACAGTCCCACCAGCTTCGTCGTTGAGCAGAACCTGCAGACCATGAACGGCGCCCGCACCATCACATTCGACAGCAAGACCGGCCACCTTTTCACCATGGCGCAGGAGCGCGGCCCTGCACCAGCCCCTGCGCCCGCCGCAGCTGGCACGCCGCCCGCCGGCGGACGTGGCCCGCAGGGTACCACCGTACCGGGCTCGTTCACCATCCTGATGGTCGGCAAGTAGTAGGCTCTCACGCGTCCTCGCCGACAACCGGGTGCCCCATCCTTTCGCAGCCTCATCGCGAAAGGGTGGGTTATCGAGCGAAGCTCGACCGTCTTACAACCGCAGCCTACACAGGTCGCATGTCCTCCGGTAAAGCCTTGATCATCTTTTCTCGAACAGCCAGCATCAATTCCTCGCGGCTCTCAAACTGCCCCGGATCCATCGCCCGTAGCACCTGCACCTTCGCCACTCCCGATCGAATCACCGCGCTGTGCTTGCGCATCAGCGTCTGCGTGCCACTGATGGCGATGGGCACAATCGGCGCACCCGTCTCCATCGCCATATAGAACGGCCCGCGCTTGAATCCCGCCAGCCGCCCATCCTCCGACCGCGTCCCCTCGGCAAAGAACAGCACATGCAGCCCACTCCGCAGCGCCGCCTCCGCCGCCGCAACGCTCTCCCGCGCCGCATCGCGCTGATGGCCCCGCCCCACAGGAACAAAGTTGGCCATCCGCATCGCCGTCCCCAGCAGCGGAATCCGCATCAGTCCCTTCTTCAGCAGCACGGAGCACCGCCCCGGCAGCACCGGCAGCAGCACCGGCGGGTCCAGGTTCGACACATGGTTCGCCAGCAGGATGCAGCTCACCCCCGACGGCAGATTCTCCAGGCCGCTCACCTCCACCCTGATCCCGCCCGCGCGCAGCCCCAGCGGAATAATGCCCCGCACCACCACGCGATACAGCAGCTCTATATTGCCCGCCATCATCGAGTAGGGAATCCCAATGATTCCCGCCAGGGCTCCCAGCGTCACATACACAAACACTATCTTGAAGGTCACAAACATCTCTTCGCAGAATACCGCACCCGTTGAACTTGAGAATATTGCAAGAGCATCAAACTGCTTCCAGACGAGGTAATACTTGCCCGATTGATTGTGGCGAAGATCAGTTATCTGATACAAAGGCTGCAATGGCTTCCCATGGGGTTCGACATGAAAAGTATCGTGGCAATTCTGCTACTCGCTTATGCGACTGGCATCGCGCACGGGGCAGACAAAATCAAAGTTCAAGTTGTCGAAACAAGCGGAGTCTTGTCGACAAATAAGAATAGTGCCAGCATTGTGGCTACCGCAAAAATCATTCTCCCCAACGGAGATCATGCGGATTTGTTTTGCAAAGCCGAAGACGGCCATTGCGCGAAGATTGATCCGATTGCACCGGAAAAGATGAAACCCGATTCCACAACCTCCGGGTTAGTAGGCGAACAATACATTAGCACTACGCGCGATCTAGGTGAATACACTGCCAGCCGTAACGGTAACTACATCACCATTGAGGCTCCAAACGGCAAGCTGAAATTCAAGATTGTCGGATCTTGGTAACGGCATTGCGGTTCTTCCTCGGGCGCTCACGTTTGGCGGCTTTTTGGCCCAAAAGGATGCTACAGTCGTGTGCTTCAAAGCTTGCAATCACATCGGCAGGCGGATTCATTTCGTGGTGGTTTAGATAGGACTTGAACCTGCTTCCTTTTGCTGCGGCAGGCCAGAACACTTGGTTGCATACGCTGCAATCCCAGTTTCTTGGAAGGTGAGGATTGCCCTTACCGACTTCACCCCAGTCTCTAGGTTGTAGCTCTTTCATCGCGACACGACCTCATATTCAATATTAGTGTGGCATACCTGAGGCTGCACCTGTAGCGAACAAAGAGGGGCCCGGATCGCTCCCTGCATCTCCTCGCATCCAATTCCTCGAACCTCGAACCTCGCACCTTAAACCTCGTACCTGGCGCCTAGCGCCTTGCACCTGTCCCCCGCCTCTTCGCAGCCATCATTCATCTGTGATAACCTTCGTTGCACCCGCCGGGCATAGCGGACACCCCACATTGAAGTTTGCAGCAGAAGGCCACCGAGGCTCACAGCCCCATGTCTTCTGCCGTAACTGGGCCATGCTTCCATCCATTTCGAAAAGAGAATGAAAGTGAGGAACGCACAATGAAAGTCAGACCGATTCTCCTGATAGTGTTGCTGGCGGCATGTGCCGGCTGCAACAACTCCGCACCTGTAACCCCGCCCGACACCAGCGCGCAGGACCAGACCGACATCAAGGCCATCGAGGACGGCTTCGCGGCGGCATTCAAGGCAAAGGATGTGAACGCCATCATGGCGTACTACGTCCCCGACCAAACCATGATCGCCTTCGACATGATCACTCCGCTGCAATACGCCGGCGCCGACGCCTATCGCAAGGACTGGGAGACCTTCTTCGCCATGAATCCCGGCCCGTCAGACTTCAGCGTCTCCGGCCTCGATATTACGGTAGGAGGCAACGTCGCCTTCAGTCACAGCATTCAATCCGGATTCGTCACCGACAAGAAAGGCAAGAAGACGAACCTCACCGTCAGGGTCACCGATGGATACAAGAAGGTCAATGGCCACTGGCTCATTGCTCACGAGCATGTGTCCGTCCCCGTCGACCCGGTCACAATGAAGGGCGTTCTGAACGCAAAGTGATCCTGCAATATAGTGGTCGCGAAACAAAAGAGAGGCTGGAATCCCTCCCAGCCTCTCCTCACATCCGAACCCTGCCTCACTCCAGAATCAGCACATGCTTGCTGTACTTCGGTCCCGCCATATACCGGATTCCCTTGTCCATCGTTACCAGCACTCCGCCTTGTTTCACCGCAAGCCCCAGCAGGTATGCATCCGTGATCTGTTGGTGCCCGAACACCCTCTCCATAAAGGGCGCGGCAAGCGTCGACCATCCCTGCGAAATCGACCAGAACCGGTAGCCGGAATGGTTGTTCAGGCTTGCCAGGGAATCCAACGCAGTCTCAATCGTATTCCAGCCGGCCTTCGGATTGGTCGTCACCCGCAGGAAGCCCGCTTCCGTGATCGCGCATACGCCAAACTCGTCTTCATCCGTGGCATCAAACCACTTCACAACAAGTTTGTGATGAATATGGTCTTCATCCAGCAAGGCGATGAGGATGTTCACATCGGCAAGATATTTGACCTTAGGCAATCTCGTCCTCTTGGGTAGCCTTCACCATCTCCGATGTAATCACCCTGCCGCGCGAAGCAATGACACGAAGTCCGTTGGGTAAGGTCTTGATCCTCGATGAGCCAGACGTCGAACCCGGTGCCCCGCTCGTCTTCCGCACCAACTCACCTACCGCCGCGCCAAGCGTGATCCCACGCCCAGCCGCATACATCGAGGCCAATTCATAGACATCGTCATCAAGCGTGATACTGGTTCTCATAGAATTATTATGCACCATTTTTCAATTTGATGCAATATGCATAAATGATGCATCAGGTGCTCGCGCACAATTAGAGAGGCTGGAATCCCTCCCAGCCTCTCGTATTTTTTTTGTTTCACGCGCGCAGGCGCGTCCAGAACGGCACGAAGTGCCCTAAAAATAAATCTTCGTATCCACAATTAAATTGTGGTCCGTCGTATGGTAATGGGTCGTGGCAAATTGCATTCCCACTCCCAGCAGAACATAGCTCTTGCTCTTCGCACTCCACGGTCTCATCGGGACCAGAAACACTTCGGGGGTCATGAAGTTCTGCTTCATCCCATCGTGTGTCCCGCCCTCATAAAACGTCGAGTTCGACTCCACCTGCGCCCACAGCCTCGGCATCGCATGCATCTCGAAGGTTGTATTCACAGCCACCGGCCGTCCCATCGTCGCCAGCCCCGCATCCGCCGGGATAGTCGTACCCACGGAACCCAGCGCCGCGAACCGCCCAAACGCCTTCCCCCCCACCATTGTGATGCCGCGCGTCCACGCCACCGCGCCGTTCTTCGCCTGGCCTGTCGTCCATGTCTGGCTGAGTACCGTTGCAATACTGTAATTCCCGGCATCCTTGTTCCCGGAGGCGATCCGCACACGCGCCGTCACGCAGAAATCCCCCAGCCCATCCGTGCCCGCCGCCGCGCCATGCACCACATAATTCGGCATCGATAAATCTGTTTCAACCCGCTTCAAGAACACCAGGCTCAGCCCCTTGCTGTTCCCGATGTTCCACACCGAATCGCCGCCCGCCACTCTCTGTCGGACAAACTCCTCGCGCACAAACTGCCCAAGTAGCGGAGTCGGCATTACCAGCGGCGTAATCCACGTCGGCTGCAACGCCTTCACTTCGGCATTCTGATTGTGAAAATCGCGAAAGTAGTTCTGCCCACTCGCAGGCAACGCAAACGCCGCCACCGCCAGAGTTACCAGGCCCAGCAGCATACGCCGCGCAAACCGTAAACCGCTTCCATCTCGACCCTGCAACTGCCTGTTGGACAAGGACACTCCGATTCCTCATTGTGCGTGCAAATCAAGGCTCAACTGTGCATTCGGAAATCCGTGGGAGCCCATTAACAGAATGGAGAGAGAGAGCCGCATCGCAAGTGACCCGCGTCACTGCATACCGCAGTTGCAAAATAAAAGAGAGGCCGGGATCACTCCCAGCCCCTCTTCGCTTTCACTCCTGGCGCCTGGCACCTGGCACCTAGTACCTACGCGTTGGTCTCCGCCGCAGCCTCAGCTTCCGCCGCGGCCTCCGCTTCCGCTGCCGCCGCTGCTTCCTTCGCGGCCTTCTCAGCCTTGCGAGCCACAATCGAGTTCTGTCCCAGCTCGTCGGCCAGTTTCTCCGTCGTGAACGACTCAATGATGTCGCCCACGCGGATGTCCTTGAAGCCGTTCAGGTCGATGCCGCACTCCACGCCCTGGCGCACCTCGCTCGCGTCGTCCTTGAAGCGCTTCAGCGATCCGATCTTGCCGCGCCAAACCTCTTCGCCTTCGCGCATCACGCGCACCTGCGCCGTCCGTGTTATCACGCCATCGGTCACGCGGCATCCCGCAATCTGGCCCACCTTCGTGATCTTGAAGACGTTCATCACCTCGGCCTTGCCCGCGTAGTTCTCCTTGAACACCGGGTCCAGCAGTCCGTACATGGCCTTCTCGATCTCGTCGCGCAGCTCGTAGATGATCGAGTGCAGCCGGATCTCCACGTTCTCGCGCTCGGCCACCTCGGTCGATTTGCGGTCGGGCCGCACGTTGAATCCGATGATCACCGCGTTCGACGCAGACGCCAGCAGCACGTCCGATTCCGTAATCGCGCCCACGCCGGAGTGCAGCACGCGTACCCGCACCTTCTCCGTGGACATGCGCTGCAGGTCCTCGGCAATCACTTCCACCGATCCCTGAACGTCGCCCTTCACAATCAGGTTCAGGTCCTTCATCCCGGCGTGCTTGATCTGTTCCGCCAGTCCTTCCAGCGACACGCGCGAACTCTTCGCCAACTGCGCCTCGCGTTCCTTCATCTTGCGGTACTGAGCAATGCCCTTCGCCTTGTCGCGGTCCGCCATCACCAGGAACGTGTCGCCCGCGTCCGGCATTCCTTCCAGTCCCAGAATCTCCACCGGCGTCGCGGGACCAGCTTCCGTGATCGGCCGTCCGCGATCGTCGAACAGCGCGCGGATCTTGCCGAACGTATTACCCACAATGTAACTGTCTCCGGTGTGCAGCGTACCGTTCTGGATCAGCACCGACGCAACCGCGCCGCGTCCTCGATCCAGCTTCGCTTCGATCACCGTACCCACCGCCGGACGGTCCGGCGTCGCCTTCAAGTTGGCCAGATCGGCCACCAGGCAGATCATCTCCAGCAACAGGTCCAGGTTGATACGCTTCTTGGCCGACACATCGACAAACACCGTCGATCCGCCCCACGCCTCGGGCTGTAGTCCGCGGTCTGCAAGCTGCTGCTTCACGCGGTCGGGATTCGCCTCAGGCTTGTCGATCTTGTTCACCGCCACAATGATCGGTACATTCGCCGCCTTCGCGTGCGCAATCGCCTCCAGCGTCTGCGGCATCACGCCATCGTCGGCCGCCACCACCACCACAACGATGTCGGTGATCTTGGCCCCGCGCGCGCGCATCCGGGTAAACGCCTCGTGGCCCGGCGTATCCAGAAACACAATCTCGCGTCCAAACGCCGGCGAATCCGCCTTGCTTATCTTTACCTTGTACGCGCCAATATGCTGCGTGATTCCCCCAGCCTCGCCCGCCGCAACGTCCGTGGAACGGATCGCGTCCAGCAGCGAAGTCTTGCCGTGGTCCACATGGCCCATCACGGTCACCACAGGCGAGCGTGTTATCTCCACCATCCCCGTCGTGTCTTCCAGGAAGCCCTCGATGGCTTCGTTCTCCAACTGCTCTTCCACGCTGATCACGGTAGCGTCCGCGCCAAACTGACGCGCCACCTCCTTCACCAACTCGCCGTCCAGCGACTGGTTCACGGTGACGAACACGCCCTTCATCAGCAGCGTTGCAATCAGGTCCTTGCCGCGCACATCCAGTTTCTCGGCCAGGTCCTTCACGCTGATTCCCTCGGTCACCGTAATCGTCTTGGTGATCGGCAGAGGCTCTTGCGATATCTGCGATCCGCCGTAGCGCGGCGGCGGCTGGAAGCCCTTCATCGGGCCTTCCTTGGACTTCTCGTAGCGCTGTCCTCCACGCCTCTGTCCAGGCCGTGCCGCCGGTCGCATTCCTGTCGGCGACTCGCCCGGCCCCGGCGCAACACCCAGTCCGCCCGGCCTCGCTCCAAACGCAGGTCGTGCCCCGCCCGGAGTAAAGCCCGGACGTCCAGGCGCGCCTGTCCCCGTGGGGAACGTGCGCGTCGGGTGCATCGGCCGCCGTGCGCCCGGTGCCATCGTCGATGAAGGTTGCGATCCCGGTGCGCCCGGTGTCTGTGGCCGCGGACGCTCAAAGATCGGACGCCCACGCTGAATCCCGCGCGCAGCCCCTTCAGGTGCAGTATAGATCGGTCGTGGCCCAGTCTGTGGCATCACAACGCGCCGTGCAGGTGGCTCGGCAACAACAGCCGCGACCGGCGTTTCTGCCGCTGCCGCAACGGGTTCGCTGGCAACCGCAGAGGGTGTGGGTTCAACCGAGGCAGCCGCCGTCGCAGAAGCATCGCGCGACTCCGCCGAAGCTGCTGCACCAGCAGGCGCAGCGCTGACAGGTGCTGCCGCAGGCGCAACCGCAACCGGCGCAACCTCAGGCTTCACGCTCTTCACTGCTGGAACAGCTACAGGTGCCGCCACAGGTGGACGTTCCACTACTGGGTGTGCCTGCGGCGCGGACGATGGCGGTGTGCTCGCCGCTGTTTGTGCCGTGGCCACATGCGTGGAAGCTGGCGGAGAAACCACCACCGGCGGACGCGCTATCACCGGTCCCACTGGAGGCTTGCTCGCAATCGCCGGCGGCGGTGCTGCCACGGTTACAACATGGCCCGGTTGCCTCGGCTGTGGCACTATCCGCCGTGGCGCGGGAGCCGCTGCCACCGGTGCACTCGCAGGCGCAGGCTTAACTTCAGGCGCTGCCTTGGCAACTACCGCTGGTGGTGCTGCAGGCGCAACAGCCGCCGGACGGCGAGGCCCCTTGCGCGCTTCCTCCGCGGCAAGCTTGCGCTCCAATATCAATCGAGCCGCATCACCAGGTTTCGATATGTGCGCCAGATTGAAGGTCGGCTTGGCCTCCACCACTGGCTTGCTCGGCGCGCTGCTGCGTTTCCCGCTGAAGTAGTTCCGCACCTTTTCGGCCTCATCGGCCTCGATCGAACTGGAGTGCGTCTTCGTCTCCGTGACGCCAACAGCCGTCAGAGCATCCAGTATGGATCTGCTCTTGACTTCCAGCTCCCGTGCAAGATCGTTGATTCGAACTTTGCTCATCCGTCCCTTTTCAGTTCCCCTGCGGCCTTTAACTGTTCATATCAGCCTCATCGAAGGTTGAATCGCGTCCAACTCCATTATTATCCCTGAAATCGCAATCCTCGAAACCGCCGATTGCAACCCAGGCAACTCGTCTCAGCGCGCAGCCAGTATTGCTAGCCACGTTCCTGCTCATCCGTCGAAACTCCCTCGTCGCTCACCTCCTGGCTCTCGTTCACCAGGCTGTCCACGGCGTCGTTCTCAAGCTCAATCTTCTCTTCCCGTGCATCCGCGTCGCTGTCCGCATCGCTCTCCGATGCAGCTTCCTCCGCATCCGCAATCGTGTCCAGCGGCTGCTCAGTGACCTCCTCAGCGGGTGCCCCATCCATCGCAGTCTTATCGCGATGGGTGGGTTCTTCCGCAGCCACAGGCCGCTCCTCACCCTCTTCGTACTGGCCAAAGTAGTGCCGCACCGCAACCGAAATCTTCTCCAGGGTCTTCTCCCCAATCCCGGGAATCTCCTCCAGTTGTTCCGGCGTCATGTCCGCCAGCTCCTCCACCGTGGTTATCCCGGCAGCAATCAGCTTCTCCTGAATCGCATCGCCCAGCTCCGGAATCTGTTCGATCGGGGTGCTCGGCCCCGTGCCCAGAGACTGCATCTGCTGTTCCACTTCCTGGCGCTTCTCTTCCTCGCTCTTGATGTCGATCTTCCAGCCCAGCAGCTTCGCCGCTAGCCGCACGTTCTGCCCCTTCTTGCCGATGGCTAGTGATAGCTGCGTATCGTCGACAATCACTTCAATCTGCTTCTCCGCCAGGTCCGTAATCGACACCCGGCTCACCTTCGCCGGCTGCAACGCCTTCTCCGCAAACGTCGTTATCTCCTCGGAGAATTCAATGATGTCGATCTTCTCGCCACGCAGTTCGCGGATGATCGACTGCACGCGCATCCCCTTCATGCCCACGCACGCGCCCACAGGGTCTACGTCCTTGTCGCGGCTCACCACGGCGATCTTCGTCCGCTCGCCAGCCTCCCGCGCAATCGCCTTGATCGACACTGTCCCGTCATAAATCTCCGGAACCTCGCTCTGAAACAGGTTCTGCACTAGTCCGGGTGCCGCGCGGCTCACAATCACCTGTGGCCCTTTGGCAGCGCGGTCCACGCGCAACAGCACCACCCGCACCCGCTCGCCCACCGCAAACTGCTCCAGCCGGCTCTGCTCGCGCTTCGGCATCCGCGCCTCTGCCTTGCCCAGGTCGAAGATCACATCCATCGGCTCCAGCCGCTTCACCGTCGCATTCAGTACCTCGCCCGCGCGGTGGTTGTACTCCAGGAACACGGTGTCCCGTTCCGCCTCGCGCACCTTCTGAAAGATCACCTGCTTCGCCATCTGCGCCGCAATTCGGCCCAGCGGTGTGGTGTCCTTGTAGAAGCGAAGCTCCCCGCCCACCTCAACCTCCGGTGCCAGCGCGCGCGCCGCCTCCAGCGTCAACTGGTTGATCTCGTCCTCTAACTGCTCCGGCCCCTCCACCACTGTCTTGAAGACGTAAGCACGAATCTCGCCCGTCTCCTTGTCCATCTCCGCCCGCATGTTCTCCTGCGTCTTATAGAACTTGCGTGTCGCCAGCGCGATCGCATCCTCCACCGCGCCCACCACAATCGCGGGCTCGATGCCCTTGTCTTTGCTCAACGTCTCGATCGACTGATATAGAACACTCGCCATCTTCACTCACCTTCAAACTCGTCTTCAACTAAAAGCCCATGATGCCGTCATCTCGACCTGTGCGCAGCGGAGAGACCCCCGCATTTCGCCCTGCCCAACTCTCAAACCAACCCGTACTTCCTGGCACCAGGTGCCTGGCAACTGGCACCTGTTCTCAAATCTCAATAACTAAATTCGCCTTCTCCACATTCTTCAACTCAATCTCAACCAAACTGTCCGCAGCCTGCTCCCTCGAACCTCGAACCTTGGACCTCGAACCTTTCTTCTGCTTCACCGCCGCCGTATCCACGGTCAACACGCCGTCCGCAAATCCCGTCAAGCGACCCGTCCACAACCGGTTCTCATGGACCGGCGTAAACGTCTTCACCTTAATCAAACTCCCGGCAAACCGCGTGTAATCCTCCGCGCGTGTCAGCCTGCGTTCCAGCCCCGGCGAAGAAACCTCCAGCGTGTACTCCGCGCCCGGTACCACATCCTCCACATCCAGCAGAGTGCCAAAATCCGTGGCAAACGCCGCGCAATCCTCATGCGTCACGCCGCTCAGCAACTCCACCGGAACGCCTCTCGGCAGATCTTCAGCCTCGCCTGCTTCGGCGCGCGTCTTCAACCTCATCCGCTCCGCCGCATCCTTCTCCACAAACACGCGCAAAGCACGGCTCTTACCGCCGCCGCCAAACTCCAGCTCCACTACCTCCAGATGATGAGATGCGGCTACCCGCTCCGCCAGCCGCCGAATCTCGTCCATCTCTAATGCCATAAACCCTTTTCATCCAGCATTTTGTAAAAGTTGAGCCCGATTATCGCCAAATCGTCTTGGGAGCAACAAAAAGTGGGCTTTCGCCCACTCATCTCTTCCGCCATTTCCCGGATTCCCAACCAGCTAACTGGTTAGGGTCGGTTCGCCGGTGCGCACACGGCTACTTACCGAACAGCGGAACAAACTAGTTCGCTCTTCTAAGATACGCCAATCAACATAAAATATCAATGCACGGCCCATTTTCATCCCCCGAACCTCGCCCACAAAGGTATAGACTTTCTTGCATCCACGGCAGATTATGACTGCAATCATGCAACCCGATGCGGGCCCCAATCGATTCGTGCGTAGTCGCGCCTTTGCCGCACTACTGGTAATGGCCGCGGCCTGGTCGCTCTGCCTGCGCCTGTATCACATCGCGCAAAGACTCTGGTTGCCGAGCCATTTCCTCATCGTGCCCCCACTCAGCGGCTCCATGGGCCGCGTCATCGACCTCGCCACCTACCTCGCCATGGCGGCGCTCTCCCTCTGCCTGTTCGCCGAAACGCGCGACCGCCTCGATCGTCTGCTGCTCGTCGCCTGCTTCGCTCCGGTCGTCCTCAATCCGCTCAAAATGCTGATCCCCGCCTATGCCGCCGCCATCTGGTGGATCGAACTGGCTTGCAGTATGGCATTCGTTCTTACCTCCATAGCCGTCTTTCTACGCCTCTGCCGGCCCGCCGCCACCAATCCTGATCAGCTTCCCTAACCGGGTGCCCCATCCTTTCGAGCCTATGCGAAAGGGTGGGTTGCCCTTGCTCCTATGTTCCTCATTCTGTCGTAGCCCCCAAAACTCGTCATTCTGCCATGAGCGAAGTCGAAGGCCAGAATCTCCGTCGTTGTCTTTGCCTTTGTCCGTGGGATAGGCCCAGGCTTCAGAGGATGCTGGAAAATTCCGTTTTGCTTAAGGGCACGGCTTCAGCCGTGCCGTAAGATGCTCTGTTTGCAACGCGGCTTTAGCCGCTGAGGGCAGGTTTAGATCGACATTTGGACTTTTTCAGCACCCTCTTTAGCCCCAGAGGTCCGCTCTTATGCGCTGCATAGACTATTTCAGCACCCTCTTCAGCCTGGGCATTCAACCCCTCCATCAAATCGGGGTTTTAACCCCTGGGAGCCCTTGCCGTTGCCCGTTCTTAACTCACCACTCACAACTCACAACTGTTCTTGTCAAGGGGCTCGCACCTTCAAATTCCCCCTAACTAACTCCATCTAAATCACATAAAACTTAAAAATAGTTGGCATAGTAGTTATGCCCAACCTGCTATCCTTTAAATAGAGTAGAAGAAACAATCTTCCGGCCCATTCGCCGTGTCCTTTGTTTTCTAATACATAGCCGTAAGTGCTTTAGAAGGGATATATTACAACTAAGTTCTCGTAATTTCAAGATTTCAAAGACTTTATCGTAGGGGTATCCCCCC
>CAIZFH010000068.1 GCA_903932155.1 uncultured Granulicella sp.
CGACAAGCTGGTAGAGGCCGGAACCTTCTTCCCGCTGGACGACAAGAAGTGGCCCGGCTGTTTTTACGCCCGCTCGGTACCCACCGATGTCGCCCGCGTGGAGGACCGCACCTTCATCTGTTCCCTCTCCAAGGACAACGCAGGGCCGACCAATAACTGGGAAGACCCCTTCGTCATGCGCAAACGGATGAAGCAGCTATTCAGCGGCTCCATGCGTGGACGCACTATGTATGTGCTTCCCTTTTCGATGGGCCCGGTCGGTTCGCCCATCTCGCAGATCGGCGTAGAACTGACCGACTCCGCCTACGTCGTCGTCAATATGCGCATCATGTCGCGCATCGGGCTGCCTGTGCTGGCGGAGATCGATAAGGAGATCCATCGCATCACTCCCTGCATGCACACCGTTGGCGCACCGCTGGGGCCGGGGCAGAAGGACGTTCCATGGCCCTGTAACGACACCAAGTACATCGTTCACTACCCCGAGACTCGCGAGATATGGTCCTACGGCTCGGGCTACGGCGGCAACGCCCTGCTGGGCAAGAAGTGCTTCGCCCTGCGCATCGCATCCAACATTGCGCGCGACCAGGGCTGGATGGCCGAACACATGCTCATCGTTGGCATTGAGACACCGCCTGACGCCAGTGGCCACACCGAGAAGACCTATCTGGCCGCTGCCTTTCCCTCCGCCTGCGGCAAGACCAACCTCGCGATGCTGATTCCGCCCGCTGGATTCGAGGGATGGAAGGTATGGACCGTAGGCGACGACATAGCATGGATCAAGCCCGATGCCACAGGCCAGTTGCGCGCCATCAATCCCGAGGCAGGATTCTTCGGCGTTGCTCCCGGAACCTCGCTGAAGACCAACCCCAACGCCATGGCGACGTTGAATCGCAACTCCATCTTTACCAACGTCGCACTGACCGTGGGCGCCAACGGCAAGCCCGACGGCGGCATCTGGTGGGAGGGCATGACCGATACCACGCCCGAGCACCTGATTGACTGGCGCGGCAATCCCTGGACCCCGGCCAGCACCACCCCCGCCGCGCATCCCAACGGCCGCTTCACCACACCCGCCAGCCAGTGTCCTACCATCGATCCCGACTGGGAGAACCCACAGGGCGTTCCCATCTCTGCCTTCATCTTTGGTGGCCGTCGCCCCTCCACCATCCCGCTCGTGTATCAGGCCTTCAACTGGTCAGCCGGTGTCTACACCGGAGCGACCATGGGTTCTGAAACCACCGCCGCCGCAGGTGCGCCGGTGGGCAAGGTTCGCCGCGATCCCATGGCCATGCTCCCCTTCTGCGGCTACCACATGGGGGACTACTTCCGCCACTGGATCAAGATGAAGCGGCTCATCTCCGCCACGCCGCGCATCTTCCAGGTCAACTGGTTCCGCAAGGACGCAGACGGACGCTTTCTGTGGCCCGGATACAGCGAGAACATGCGCGTGCTGAAGTGGATCGTCGACCGCGTTCATGGACGAGCGCAGGGTAAGGAGACGCCCATCGGCTGGGTTCCCTACTTCGAAGACATGCACTGGACGGGAATGGACAAACCTGAGGCCGAGCTGCGCGTCACCTTCGACCAGTTGATCCAAGTCGATACCGACGCATGGAAGCGAGAGGTTATGGACCATGAAGAGCTCTTCATCGCGCTCCATGATCACCTGCCCGCCGAGATGATCTTCCAGCGCGAACTCCTTATCTGCCGCTTGTAAGGCTGTAACCAGAGCAGTGCAGTGAATCAGTGGAACCTGCGCTCCGCCTCGGCTAGGTCTTCCGCTGTATCCACGTCCAGCTCGCCGCCCGCCAGCTCCACTGCTGTAGCATTGCGCAGCAGAGTGCGTGCCCCGGCATCGCCACGCAACTTCATAAGATCCGCGAATGCGCTGGCTGGCAGGTACGCCGGAACGCCGCGCCGTCCCGCATAGGCTGAGGCGGTTGCCTCACCCGATTTCATCAACGCACGCAGATGCTCCGCCGTCACCGCAGGCTGGTCGCAGGCCATCAGCACCACGCCATCGGTTTCGTTCGCAATCGAGCCAAGCGTACGCACGCCGAGCCTTATCGAACTCGCCATCCCCTCGCTCCACTCATCGTTGATCACGATTACAGCATCGTTCAGATTGCATTGGGCACGAATCTTATCTGCCTCAGCACCCAGTACCACCACAACCGGGGTACATCCCGCCTCGCGTGCCGTCCTCACAGCTTGCTCCAGTAGCGTCTCACCCGCGAGTCGCACCAACTGCTTCGGCTCGCCAAGCCGTGCAGAAGCGCCCGCCGCCATCACTACAGCCGCCGTCATCGCTCTGCCGCGCCCATTGCACACTGCGTCTGAAGATAACGCGACGCCCCGCCTAACTCAATCTGCCGCGCAACATCCTCCGCCGACAGCTTGCGCGACGAGCCCAGCTTTCCCTGCCGCCACGCCTGCACTTCGGCGATAACTGCCAGCGCAATTGCCTCCGCGCCATCGCCGCCCAGATCCATTCCCACCGGAGCCCACACCCGCTCGCAGCATTCCGCCACGCTGCGCCCGAGCAATGCCGCTGCTTCGCCGATGAGCAGACTGCTGCGGTGCGTCGCACCCAGCAGCCCGACATACCCCCCGGTCCCTGCGAGTAATTCTGTAAGAAATGCGCGGTCCTGTTCATAGCTGTGTGTCATCACCACCACCGCGTCCTTTGCCGTGACTTGCAGCTCGGCAGCGGACGTAATCGCCAGCACGCGCTCTGCCTCCGGAAAACGCTCCGACCGCGCTAACTGCGATCGTCCATCGGCCACTGTCACGTTCCAGCCGAGCATCGAGGCCATCGTCACCATCGGCTTCGCGTCCTCGCCTGCACCCAGCACAAAAAGCCTCTGCGGTGCAGTGAGCGTTTCAATGTAGACCCCGGAGCCGCATTCGACAGCAGATGTAACACGAGTTGCAAACGCATCGACATCACTTGTACTCAGTCCGTCGCTGCGAAACATCACGGTACCATCCGCAGCAATGACTGCGCGACGCAGAGGACGACCACTCACAGGAAGCCAGGTCGCCACACGCGCCTCAATCCCGCTCAGCGAGGCCTCCATTGCGGACAACAACGCGTGGCACTCCGGCGTATCCACTGGTTCCAGCAACAGGTCCACAACTCCGCCGCAGCCAAGCCCAAAGGGGATTTCCGTCGTGTCGTCAAATAGCGTGGAATAGCGTTCCACAACAGCGCCCGCGCGCACCATCCACAGCGCACGGCGCACCACCTCCGCCTCCAGGCAGCCGCCGCTGATGCTCCCCGCGCACTCGCCCGCCGCACCAATCAGCAGATGCGCACCCGGCCTGCGGTACGACGAACCCTCCACGCGCACCAGCGTCACAAGCGCCTGCGCGCCGCCCGCGTTCCACAACCGGACAATCCGCCTTTGGTCTACCATCGCAGCTCAGCCCTAGCTTCCGCCCGCGAGAGGAGTTTATACCTTCTCGGAAAAAGTATGAATGCCGCACTCCAGCTTTTTGCCGCCCCAGCGTCCCGCACGCGGGTTCTCCGGATCGTCTGGAATCGCCGTGCACGGCTCGCATCCGATGCTGGTGTATCCGCGCGCATACAGTTCCAGCTTCGGAATCGCATGGGCCTCGGCGTAAGCATCCACCTGCGCCATCTTCCAATCCGCCAGCACGCTCACCTTCTTCATGCGCTTGCCGGTGGGAGTCTTGTGGTCTTCCACTTTTTTCAGTGCAGCGCGCGTAGGCGACTGTTCGCGCCGCAGACCTGTGAACCACCAATCGTACGGCTCCAGGTGGCGCATCAGCGGCTCAACCTTGCGAATCTGGCAGCATTGCGTCGGCTGCACGATATGCAGCAATCCGAACTGCGCCTCGTGCTCCGCCAGCGTCGTTAGAGGCAGCGCGTTGATAAGGTTTAGCCCCCACTCCGCAGTCATCCGATCTCGATACACCAGTAGCTCCTTGAAGTGGTAACCCGTCTCCAGAAAAATCACCGGCACGTCCGGCAGATGCTTACGCAGCATATGCAAAACCACCATGTCTTCCGTCTGGAAGCTGCTGGTGATGCAGATCGGCGCACCAGCGGCCTCGCGAACTACTTGCTCCACCAGCGCTTCAGCGGTCAGGAGTTCGTGATCGGCAGCGGATTCGGGGGATTCGTGGATGGATGTGATCGCGGTCATAGGCTTCCGGTCGGGTCAGGCGCGAAGGTGGAGCGCGCGCAAATGGTGCTCCAGGTGGGCGATGTAGTCCTCGATGATGAAGCCGAGACTAAGGGACTGGCCCTGGTAGTGCCAGACATGGACAAGCGTTGCGCGATCGACATATTCGACAGTGTGGGCCAGATGTCCGTTGAGAATGCGCCAGAGCGCCAGCACATTGTGCCAGGGCAGCAACTCGTAGTGCTGTGCGCGGACCCAGCCCTCCTGATCGTAGCCCGGGAGATCGAGTTCGGGCTGCAACTGGAGTCGCACGATCCGCTGCTGGTTATTCATCGCTGAGTCGCAGAGGTGGCCGAAGGTCTGCTGCACGCTCCACTTGCCAGGCGCGGGCGCTTGACCCGCGGCCTCCACCGAAAGCGCTTCGAGCGCGGGTAACACATCGGCCACGATGCTGCGAAGCTGACCGGCCAGGACTCCTGGGTCGAGCGCAGCCAGGTCTGTGGGTTGTGTGTAACCGACGTACCGGTTGGCTACGGCGGCTGCCGAGGCCTGATCTGTAACGGCTTCCACGATCATCGCCGCGCCGACGGTCGCATTATTGAGTGTGTCGATGAGAATCAGCGAACCCGTCCAGCGGCAGTCTTGATAGCTATCGAAAAAGAGCGGTAAGTTGGTCTCGAACTCTACCTCCGCAATCTCGTTCATAGCAATCGTATCCGACGGGAGATGGTCGAGCGAGTTCACGTCCACGCGATAGTCAATCTTCCTGACCGTGGCACGCACCGTTCGGGTCGTATGCTTAGCAAAGTAAGTCCTTCCCACCGCCAGTGGCTCTTCGTGCATCCACACCACCATGGCGCGAAAGCGGTTGCTCACATCGGGCAGCGCCTCCTCAGCATCGGCCTCCACCAACATCTCGCCGCGACTCAGGTCGATCTCGTCTTCCAGCTCCACCGTGACGCTCTGCGGATACGAGGCCGCGGCAAGGTCTCCGTCATACGTCACGATGCGCCGAACCGTAGACTCGCGTCGCGAGGGCAATGCCATCACGCGGTCGCCCGCGCGCAGCGTACCCCGCGCCACCTGCCCTGAGAAACCGCGAAAGTTAGCGTCGGGCCGCAGTACTAGCTGCACCGGAAAACGCATCGGTCCTGTTGTTTCGGCCAATGCCAGCGGCACCGTTTCGAGATACTCCAGCAGCGTCGGTCCCTTGTACCATGGCATGTGTATGCTGGCCGCAACCACGTTGTCGCCTTCCAGTGCGCTCACTGGAATTGTCACTTCGTCCGCCAACCCAAGCTGCGCGCACAGTGCATCGAACTCTCGCCGGATTGCCTCGAAGCTCTGCTGCGAGTAGCCCACCAGGTCCATTTTGTTCACCGCCGCCACCACATGCGGAATCCCCAGCAGCGACGCAATATACGTATGCCTGCGCGATTGCGGAAGCAGTACGCCAGCCTTTGCGAACGCGTTTGCATCGATCAAAATAATCGCCACATCCGCGGTCGACGCGCCGGTCGCCATGTTGCGCGTGTATTGTTCGTGTCCCGGCGTGTCCGCGATGATGAACTTGCGCCGCGCCGTCGAGAAGTAGCGATACGCCACGTCGATCGTGATCCCCTGCTCTCGCTCCGCCTTCAACCCATCGGTCAGCAGCGAGAAGTCCACATGCCCGTTGGCTGCGCGGTTTACACGGCTCTTCTTCACCGCCGCAAGCTGGTCTTCGTACACGCTCTTGGTGTCATGCAACAGCCGTCCAATCAGAGTCGACTTGCCGTCGTCCACGCTTCCCGCCGTGGTAAAGCGCAGCATCTCCTGGCCCATATGGGATTCCAGGAACTCCTCGAATGTCCGCGCCGGCACAGTTCCTGCACCCTGTCCAACCTCTTCCACCGATGCAACAATCTGTGCGCTCATTAGAAGTATCCCTCCCGCTTCTTCACTTCCATCGAGCCTTCTTCATCGTGGTCGATGGCGCGGTTTTCGCGCTCGCTGCGGCGAAACGTAATCAGCTCTTCGATGATGCTGGGCAGCGTGTCTGCCTCGCTGCGCATCGCGCCGGTGCACGGCGCGCATCCCAGTGAGCGCATCCGCACCTTCATCTGCTCCACCTTCTCGCCAGGAAACAGCTTCATCCCCTCATGAACAAAGGTCAATGCACCGCCGCGCACGACGATCGGCCGTTCTTTCGCAAAATACAGCGGCACAATCGGAATCTTCTCCGCGTACAGGTACAGCCACACATCCAGCTCCGTCCAGTTCGAAAGCGGAAAGACTCGGATGCTCTCACCTTTGCGTAGTCGCGAATTGTATAAGCTCCACAACTCTGGACGCTGGCTCTTCGGGTCCCACTGCCCTGCGCCGTCGCGGAAGGAGTAGACACGCTCCTTGGCCCGGCTCTTCTCCTCATCACGCCGCGCCCCGCCAAACGCCGCGTCGAATCCGCCCTCCTGCAGCGCATCCAGCAGGCTGCGCGTCTTCAGCAGTCCGCAGCAGTTCTGCGTGCCCAGCTTATAAGGGCTGGCGCCTGCCGCTATCGCCTCCTCATTGCGATGCACAATCAGCTTCGCGCCAATCTCGCGCGTGTACTCATCGCGAAATTTAATCATCTCAGGGAATTTGTAGCTGGTATCCACATGCAGCAGAGGAAACGGAATCTTCCCCGGATAGAACGCCTTCTGCGCCAGGCGCAGCATTACCGACGAGTCCTTGCCTATGGAGTACAACATCACCGGCCGGGCAAACTCCGCCACCGCCTCGCGCAGGATGGAGATGCTCTCCGCCTCCAGCGTCTGCAGGTGGTTCAGCCGCGCCGCATGAATTTGCTGCGCCTCGTCTTCGGTCTGTGCCAGTGTTGTCATTGAGGATGGGTACTCCACAGCGTCCGGATCGGCGCTCTAAAGATACAGATGCGGCTCACAATCGCTAAGAATCAAATGTTGTATTGGCAGGGGGAGTTGAAAGAGATGAATCCGCTAGCGTCGACAGCGGTCGCACGTGGTCGTTCGGCAGCAATACGCACGCTTTAGGCGTGAATTCATCATTAGACTATTGTATCCGGCCTCACTCCCAGCCGCAATGCCGGCACCCACCGCATCGCAGCAGCCCGGTAGTGTCTCAGTTTGACTTGCGGAACCAGAGAACCAGTACCACGATGGCGGGGATTGCGTAGAGAAAGGCTTTGCTATAGCCGATGAGCATCCACACAAATCCTAGACATATAACCATTGCCGCATCCTAGCATGGCAATCTGCTAAACTGCATAAGCTGGCATTGCGATCCAATGCGCCTCTCGGCCCACGGATCGCATCCCTCACACCGGCATCCACTTGGCAACACGTTCGGGGCGTAGCGCAGTCTGGTAGCGCACCTGGTTCGGGACCAGGGGGTCGGAGGTTCGAATCCTCTCGCCCCGACCATTCTTCCACTCACACCATTACAACTCATACTGTGAGAGGGGGTTTGTTGTTCATGCTGCGACCTCTGGTTTTGCATCACTTCTTCGACTTTCAGCATCCATAGGAATTCAAAGGGACCGCGCCTGGGGCTTCGTATTCGGAGTCCGCCTGCATTCGGAATTGATACTGCGCGCCATGCGCAGCAATAGTCTCATGATCGCAACATCATTTTCGCGGGAGAATCTATGCAACGTAGAGAGTTTCTGAAGGCGGCTGCAGTAGCAGGAGTAGCTTCCGCGGCAACATCCAACATGCTAGGGCAGGCACAGGCTTCAGCTGCCACTGCGGAGATGCAGTACCGCATGCTGGGCCGCACCGGCGAGAAGGTCTCCGCCATCGGACTGGGAGGCTACCACATCGGCGTGCAATCCAATTCTGCGGATAGTGTCCGCCTGATCCGCACCGCCATCGATCGTGGAATCAATTTCCTGGACAATAGCTGGGACTATAACAATGGCGCAAGCGAATCGCGCATGGGCGACGCGCTGAAAGATGGCTATCGCAATAAGGTCCTGTTGATGACCAAGATCGACGGCCGCACCAAGAAGGCCTATCAGCAGCAATTGGACCAGTCACTGAGCAGGCTCCAGGTAGACATGATCGATCTGGTCCAGTTTCACGAGATCATTCGCATGGAAGACCCGGACCGCGTTTTTTCCGCAGGCGGTGCGCTGGAGGCGGCCCTGGCAGCCAAGCAGGCGGGAAAGATCCGCTATATCGGGTTCACCGGTCATAAAGATCCTGCCGTTCACCTGCGCATGTTCGAGATTGCACAGCAACACGGCTTCCACTTCGATACCGTGCAGATGCCCATCAATGTGTTCGACGCTCAATTTCGCTCATTCGCGAAGCAAGTAATGCCGGTGGCCCAGGCTCAGGGTGTGGGCGTGCTTGCCATGAAGACTCTGGGTGGTGGCGGTGGTATGCTTCTCCAGAGCAAAACGGTTAGCGCAATCGAAGCGTTGCACTATGTGCTCTCTCAGCCAATCTCCGTACTGATCGCGGGAATCGACTCCACGCAGATTCTGGACCAGGCGTTCACAGCGATCAAGACCTTCAAGCCAATGATGCAGGAGGAGATTGCCGCCCTGCTTGCTCGCACGCACGATGCCTCGCTGAGCGGACAGTATGAACTCTTCAAGACGACTACACGCTTCGACGGCACGGCACGCAGTCCGGATTGGCTCGGGTAGAGGTGGAATGCATGACGCAACCGCAACATGTTAGAACCGCTTGATCTCAATGCCATGCTTGCGTATCGCGTAACCCATCTGGCGCGGTGTCAGACTAAGCAGACGGGCCGCCTTGGCCTGCACCCATCCTGCTCGTTCCATGGCATCCACCAGCCGCTCTTTCTCGCTAAATTCGCCATCGCCTACGATCACTCCGGAAGGTCCTTCCTCATGCTCAGCTATACCGGTCTGGGCCGCAGCCTGCTCCCCATCATCCAGCGGCTGAACAGGAAAGGACTTAGCTCCTCCGCCTGGTGTTCGCTTGCCAGACATCGACCTGTCCAGTGACTTCGCATTTCTCTCGTTGCTTAAGTCAAAGTCCTCAGCCTGTAGCATCGGTGTCTTGGTTAGCGCCGCTGTACGCCGCACACAGCTCTCCAACTCGCGAACGTTGCCAGGGAAATTGTATGCAGTTAGCACATCCATAGCGTGTGGCGAGATGCTCAAAGTTACTCCATGCTCCTTGTTGAAGCGCTTCAGAAACTCCCGCGCAAGCAGCGGCACATCTTCCAGCCTCTCGCGCAGCGGCGGAAGAAAGATCGGCACAACACTGATGCGATAGTAAAGATCTGAGCGGAAGTCCCCAGAGATAACGGCTGCCTCCAGGTTACGGTTGGTTGCCGTTACCAGGCGCACATCTACCTTGATGGTGCGGCTACCACCCACGCGCTCGAACTCCCCCTCTTGCAGCACGCGTAGCAGCTTGGCCTGAAAGGTGGTCGAAATCTCGCCAATCTCATCCAGAAACAGCGTCCCGCCATCCGCCATTTCGAATCGCCCTTTGCGCATACCGATGGCCCCGGTAAACGCACCACGATCATGCCCAAACAGTTCCGACTCCAGCACCGATTCAGACAGAGCCGCGCAATTCAGGCGAATATACGGCTGCTCCTTGCGCGGAGAGTACTCATGGATCGCGCGCGCAAACAGCTCCTTGCCGGTTCCCGACTCACCGCACAACAGCACCGGAAGATTGCATCGCGCCACCAGCTGCACCTTCTCCATGACCTCCAGAATCGCGGGACTCTTGCCAATGATCCACGAGATCCCTTCGTGCTTGGCCGCGTTCTTCTGTTCCAGCTCCTGCTCCAGCCGGTTGCGTTCTTCCATCAGACGCTCACGGTCCCGCTCCACCATGCTCTGCAGCGCCACAGTCTGTCCTACGAGGTTGGCAATCATGGTCAGGTAGCGAACATCTTCGTCTAAAGTGCTGGGAGATGACCGGCTGCCTACGCGTTCAATCGTCAGCGTGCCGATCGTGCGGTTCTCCCCCTTGATCGGGACCCCGACAAACGAGCGCACCTCCGCAGCGCCCTCTACCTTCAACTCGCCCCATTGCGCGAACAGCGGGCTCTGCGCCACATCGCGAACCACCAGCGGCATTCCTGAGACCACTATCTGGCCCACAGCCTGCTCGGGAAGCCGTTCAAAGTGGTCTCTGGCCTGTGCCTCGTTCCATCCAGCACCCACCACCGCCGTGGTCCGGTCTTCTTCGTCGAGCAGGGCGATCAATCCGCCACTCATGTCCAGAAAGCTGTGCAACAGGTTCACCACGCCAGAGAGTGCCGTCTCCAGGCGCGCAGGCCGCGTCAGCACCTTCGATATCTCGTAGATGCCCATCAGCGCCGCGTGCGTACGCACGGAGGCCGGCTCAATCGCTTCATGGCGCATGCTGGACTCGGATTCGATCAACACATGCCCCTACCTTCCGGTTCCTGCAGAGCTTTTATGGGCAATAGGTTGCATCTGCCCCGTATGCAGCGGTTTGATGATACCGCCAGTAAGAGAGCAATTGCGTTTGGCGAATGCCAACAAGATAAAAACAGGAATATTTCAGCCGGGTTAAGGTTATCTTTGCAGAATAATCCCGGAGAATCAACTGTAGTGTTCTCAATCCCCTGCGCGACAAGCACTTAGCCTTCCAGTAGAAGCAGCCGCGAAGGGGCCAGCCGGACCAGCCACGGCTGAGGACTATCCAACAATTTACGGCCTAAATCTTTGGGTAGGTCAACCTGCATATGGGCAGGCTCACTCCCCTGTGCAGGCGCATGGAGACGTAGATAAAGCGTCATTTCGTGCGGCGCTTCGCTGCTGCCTGCGAGCCATCCGGGGAATGTGTTCTCGCTTGCTACGTCTGTCACTATCGCAATCTGATGCGAACGCACACCAACATGAGTCAGCCCATCGGGAACCGGACTGGCGGTCCGTAACTCGCACTCCCACGCATCCACAGCGATCCGGTCTACACCAATCCTTCGCGCCGCCACAATATTCTTGCACCCTGTCAATCGCGCCGCTGCCACTGTGCGTGGCCGTTCAAACAGTTCCTGCCTCGGGCCACTGGCTATCACCTGTCCGGCGTCCAGCACCACCAGCTCACTGCAAAACCGGAACGCCTCCTCCATGTCGTGGGTCACAAACAGCACCGCGCCCTGGTACACGGCCAACGTATCGCGAAGCTGTTCCTCAGTCTGGCGTCGCAGGTGTGGATCCAGTGCCGCGAAGGGTTCATCCAGCAGCAGCGCATCCGGCTCCATCGCCATGCAGCGCGCAATCGCCACGCGCTGCCTCTGTCCGCCCGAGATCTCTCCCGGAGTGCGCTCCGCCAACTCCGTAATATGCATCCGCTGCAGATGCCGCGCCACCACTTGCCGTCGCTCCAGTTCCGTTAGCTCACTCAGCCCAAACCCCACATTCTCCGCCACAGTCATATGGGGAAACAGTGCGTAGTCCTGAAACACAATCCCGATCCTGCGGCTCGCGCAGCGTACATTCTTGCCCGAAGTGCTATCGAAAAGAACGCGTCCATTCAAGGCAATGCGCCCGGCATCCGGCTCTGCTACACCTGCAATCAGACGCAGCGTCATCGACTTTCCCGCGCCGGAAGCACCGAGTATCCCCACCGCGCCGCGCCCCGCGCATAGTCGCACTCGCAGAGTAAACCGCTCCAGCCGTTTCTCCAGGTCAATTTCCAATGCGGACGAAAGCGAGCTCTCCCCGTCCCGCACCTGCGCCTCGCGAGGCACCATGGGAAGCGTGTCTGCATCGAGTTGTACAGACAGAGCAGTCTCCCCCTGCACCCGCTTTCGCAGCGCACTTCCCTGCCGATTCAGCAGACGGATCATCCCCAGCGAGATCGCCACAATCAGCACGACCCACACCACGGCCAGCCGCATGTCGCCATCCTCTACAGCGGAAAAAATTGCGATTGGCATCGTCTGCGTGCGCCCGGGAATATTTCCCGCCAGCATCAGAGTTGCGCCAAACTCTCCCAACGCGCGCGCAAACGCCAGCACAGTTCCCGCTACCACCCCCGGCGCCGCCAGCGGAAAGAGCACCCGCCGAAAAACCCTCCACTCCGAGGCCCCCAACGTACGCGCAGCCTGTAGCAGCGTCGGATTCACCTGTTCAAACGCGCCCAGCGCCGTGCGATACATCAAAGGAAACGCGACCACTGTGGCGGCAATCACCGTCGCCGGCCAGGAAAAGACAATCGTGATCCCAACCTTCTCCAGTGCTTGTCCCAGCAGACTGCGCCGCCCGAAGATCAGCAGCAGGATGAACCCCACCACCGTCGGCGGAAGAACCAACGGAAGTGTCAGTATCCCGTCAATCCATCCTTTCAAACCCAGTGTGCGCAGTCCCCATCCCCACAAGCCCCACACTGGCTTGCCGACCTGTACCTGCTCCCCAACCATCCACCACGCCGCGAAAAGCCCGAGGAAAAAAGTAGCAACGGTTGCCGCGCAGGTCGTCGCAATGGAGATGATCAGCGGCGACACGTCGATCGGCAAACTTACCATGCAGCCATGGTAAATCCATGTTTGATAAAGATCGCCGCCGCTGCGGGACTCCTTAGATACTCCACAAACTGCTGTGCCGCCCCACTCTCGCGCCCTGCCCCCACCACAGCCACAGGATAGACAATCGGATCATGCGTCGCATCCGGCGCAGTCGCAACAATGCGCACCCTCGCGTCGCCCTGTACATCCGTCGCATATACCAGGCCCGCGTCGGCATTGCCCGTCTCCACATAGGTCAGCACCTGGCGCACATCTTTGGCCAGCACAATCTTTCCCTTCACCTGGTCGTACAGCGTCAACGCCGTCAGCGCCTGCTTGCCGTACTGCCCGGCGGGAACGCTGCCAGGATCGCCCAGCGCGATCTGCCGTACCTCTTTGCCGGTCAATCCTTCAAACCCCTGTAGTCTGGAGTCGCGGGGAGCAATCAACACCAGTTCATTGCGCAAAAGATCGCGCCTTGTCGCCGTCTCAATCAGACCCTTAGCCTGCAACTCGTCCATAGGCCCGGCCGCCGCAGATAGAAAAACATCCACCGGTGCGCCTTGCTCGATCTCCTGTTTCAGCGTGCCCGATCCGCCAAAGTTGTTGCGAAAATCGACGCTGGCATGGGTCTGCTGATATATCGCCTCAATCTCTCCAATCGTCGACGTCAGGCTTGCCGCTACCGAGAGAGTCAGCGTGGTTCTTGTATGTCCGTGGCAAGCATCCATGCCAACTGCAAGCACGAGCAGCACCAAGCACATGTTTGCTTTAAGTCGCACTCTTCGAATATGCGTCTTTGCAGCCAAATTATCCTCCCGCGGGTTGCAAAGTTTCTCGCTCTCTGAAACTCGTGCGCAGAAGCGGGGCGGCTATTTCTTTGCCGGCTTGCCTCCCGCCATCTTATAGATTTCACTGCCGGCCAGCAGATAGCCGCCCACTCCGTAGTTCCAGCTATACCCCGGTTTGATTTGGGCCGGTCCCGATCCGGTCTGTTGGATGTCGCCCAGTCGCCCATCCGCATAAATGTGCTGCAATATTCCCGCCCAAGACTTCTTCACGACCGGAGTGTACGTTTTGCGGTCGAGCAGGCCGGTGTTAATGCCCCACGCAATGGCGTACGTCATCAGCGCCGAGCCGGATATCTCCGGCTGGTCGTAAGAAGCTGGGTCAAGCATTCCGGAGCGCCAAAGACCATCCGAGCCCTGGATCTTAGCCACCGCGGCGGCCATCTCTTTCAGTTGCGTCTCGTACATCGCACGCGCGGGATCGTCCTTGGGCAAATACTGCAAGGTCCGCGCTAGACCCGCCATCACCCATCCTTCGCCACGCGACCAGAAGACCTTTTGCCCGTTCTTTTCTTTCGCGGTAATGAAGGTCGTATCGCGCGCGTACAGATGGTCCTGCGTATCCCAAAGCTCCTGCGAGGTCTTGGCCCATTCCTCGTCCAGATAGGTAATGTACTTCTTGTCACCTGTTGCCGCATACAGCCGCGCCCACGAGGGCGGCCCCATGAACAGCGCATCGCACCACCACCACTCGATCCTTCGCGTCGATCCCACCTCCACCCGAGGCGCCGCCAGGATTGCATCATACCGTTTCTGCGTCGGCGCCAACTCCTCGGGCTTCTTATCCATCAGGTACAACTCCAGGAAAGTCTGCGCCATGCTCTGCTGGTTCGCGTCCCCCTCCGTCTTGCTCAGCTCCCAGTTGTAAGCCTTGCCTGTATCCCGCATCACGTTCGCATACTTGGGATCGCCCAGCGATTCCGACATCGCCATCAGTCCGCTGTAAAGCGCCCCCCATGTCCAGATCTCGCCATCCAACTGCTTCGAGCGGTCGAATGCCGCGAAGTATTGTTGCGATTGGGCAAGCTGCCAGTCCGCCACTTTGTGCATCGCAGCGGAGATCGCCTTCGGCTTCAACTTCGGCGATAGCCCTTTGGCCAGCGGCCCAGGATCATCCGGCGCGCTGCCAAACTTTCGTGTAACCCCACCCGTCACAGCTCCATTCCCTCTGGCTGCTGGGTTGGGCGCGGCTGCCGGAGCGCCGTTCGTTTGCGACGCGGCAGAAGGATTTGCTGACGGGACTGCCGGAGGTGTTGCTACCGCCTGAGCCCATGCACCTTGCTGAACCGTTACGAAAAGACATGCACCCGCCGTAATAGCAAACAACCCCAGCTTCCGCCCAACTGCCATCTCCGTACCTCGCTCTTTGAACCCAATGATTGATGAAAGCCGCATACACAAAACAATCCATGCATTCGGCAGGAGGATCATACCCGAACCGTCCATCGAAAGTTAACTCCCGTGCGCCTGAGCGCTGCAAACAGATGTCCAAGCGCCAAGAGAGCAGCTACTTCCCTTTGCTCCCAGCCTTCGCCATCTTGAGAATCTCGCTGCCTGCCATCAGGAATCCGCCAACGCCATAGTTGTAACTCGCAGAAGCCTTGAACGCTGTCGGCTCCGCACCGGTCTGCTGAATGTCTCCCAGCCGCCCGTCCGCGTATATGTGGGTCAGCATTCCGTCCCACGCCTTCGTCACCACTGGCCCGTAGGTCTTACGGTCCAGAAGGCCGTTGTTGATGCCCCATGTCATGCCGAAGGCTATTAATCCCGACCCTGACAGCTCAGGCTGATCGTACGCCGCCGGGTCCATCAGTCCGGAGCGCCACAAACCATCCGGCCCCTGGATTTTGGCCAGCGCCGCGGCCATATCCTTCAACTGCGTCTCGTACTTCGCGCGTGCTGGATCGTCCTTCGGCAGATACTCCAAGGTCCTCGCCAATCCGCCCATTACCCAACCTTCGCCGCGTGACCAGAACATCTTCTGCCCGTTCTTCTCTGTCTTCGCGATGTACGTCGCGTCGCGCGAGTACAGATGCGCCTGTGGGTCGTACAGCAACTGCGAGGTCTTGGCCCACTCCTCATCGAGATACGTGATGTACTTTCTGTCGCCGGTCGCCGCATACATCCGGGCCCACACTGGGGGAGACATAAACAAGGCATCGCACCACCACCAGGTGATTCTGTGCTGCGGCCCCATCTCACCGCGCGGAGCGGCAAGAATCCCGTTCAGTGCAGCCTGGATCGTCGCTATCTGTTCCGGCTTCTTGTCCTTTAAATACAGTTCCAGATACATCTGCGCGATGCTCTGGTCGTCTCCGCTAGGATTCTGCGTCGATCGCAGTCCCCATTTGTAACTCGTACCCACCTGTTCCATTGCGTCGCGGTACTTCGGCTCGTTCAGCGAATCCGCCGCGGCCATGTACCCCGCGTATAGAACGCTCCAGGTCCATATCCGCCCGTCCAGGTTGCGCGACGGGTCGACCACCGTGAAGTACTGCTGCGACTGGGCCAACTGCCAGTCTGCCACCTTGCGCATCGCCGCACCCACCGATGCTGGCGTAATGGCCGGCGACAGGCCCTTGGCCAACGGTCCCGGATCGTCCGGAGAGGAGCCAAACTGGCGCGAGTTATCTTTCGCAATTCCCGCCAGACGCATCGCTTCCGTGTTGGGCGGTGCTACAGGGGTATCCGTCAACTGCGTAGGAAATTGTTGCGCAGACACAGGCGAAGTTGCCGACTGCTGTGCCCAAATACCGTGCTGAATCGCCGCCAACATACAAACTCCCGCCACTATGGGGAGCAACCGTAGCATCCGCGCAACCGACATTGCACAACCTCGCTCTTTGACTATTGAATAAATTGTAATGAGAACCGTCTTACTCCTCACGCAGCACCTCCAGCGGCTTTTGCTGTAGAATCCGATGGCTCGCGATCCATCCCGTTGCCACGGTCAGTGCCGCTACTCCCGCCAGCGCGCTGAAGTTCAGCAGCAACTGCGCCTTATACGCCACGTTCATCTGGTGCAGCAGTGTGCGTGTAATCAGGTTGGCAAATCCAATGCCCACCACACCCGCCACAAGCCCCAGCACGGCAAACTCAATAGAGAAGATCGTCGCAATCCGCCCTCGCGTCGCGCCCAGCGTCTTCAGCACCACCACCTCGCGTATGCGCCGATATTTGGTTCCCGCAATCGACGATGCAAGGATCACCACACCCGCGAAGATGGAGAACGCCGCCAGGAACTGGATCACATAGGTAATCTGGATCACAACAGCACGCACCGTCTCCAGCGCCTGGGCCACGTTGATCACCGTCACCGTGGGATACGCCGCATACAAAACGCGCTGCAGCTCACCCACGCGTTCCGGCTGCACATGCACGCCGCCGCTCCACACTACGGGAAGCCCGTCCAGAGCCGCCTTCGGCATGGTGTACTCCGCGCGAGAAAATACGTGTTGCCCATTGGCCTTGGTCAGCGCCACCACGGTCGCCGCAATCTGCCGGTCCTGCACTGCAAATGTTACGGTCGATCCCAGCTTTGCA
>CAIZFH010000069.1 GCA_903932155.1 uncultured Granulicella sp.
AAGAAGGGGAACGTCCAGATGGTGAAGAAATGAATGATATGGGTAAAAAGCTGTAGCCATCCCCAGACCGATGTAAGCACCATGATCCCGCCAACGCCCCACAGAATCGACTGGACGAACAGATGCCGCTGAAACTCATCTGTCTCTTCGCTCAGATACATTCCACCTCTAACCAGGGTTGCAACGATCGCAATCGCCGGCGGGACCGCAAAGAGGTATGCGAATATTCCTCTCGGATGGAAGCCGTGAAAGGACAAATAAGCGAACGCTAAATTAAACGCTGCAAAGAAAAACATTGCCCAACTGAGACGGATAGCGTACCGGCGTGCGGCGGGTGTTTTCTGCAACCACTGCGGTGAACAACTCTGCGGAGAAATCATATCTGGCGTCCTTTCCTTCATCGGTAGCTCCAGCGCAGCACGCCCGTCTCAATCCCCTGAAAGCACCAGAACAGAGGAAACGCCATGAACGGCTGGAAGGGATGAACGTGTGCGTACAACTGGAGAAATCCCCACACCGAAGTCAGCGAGAGGATGCCGCCCAGTCCCCACAGCATCGACTGGATCAGCAGGTTGCGCTGAAACTCGTCCTTCTCCTCGGCTAGGTACAGCCCGACCACGACGATGATTCCTATGATTGGAATCGCAGGCAAAGCAGCCAGCGCGTATAGCAGCGAGCCGGTGGGATGAAAGCTGTGGATGGCCCACTCCGCGAAGAGGAGGAACACAACATACGCGGTCATTGTGGACACAAAGCGGTAAAGGTAATGGCGAGTGGCCGGATTCTTTTGCAGACAATTCATAATTTACTTCCTTTCCTTTACCTGTATCTACGCTGTAGAAACGGCACACCAACGCCAATGAAGAGCCAGAAGACTGTGTAGGTATAGGTGGGGTTGAAGTGCGGCATGTGCATAAAGGTCTCCAGCAATCCCCACGCCGAGGTGAACACAAGCACTCCGCCCAGGCCCCACAGCAGCAGCTCTACCATCAGGCTGCGCTGCACCTCGTCCTTGTCCTCGATCAGGTAAAGTCCTATTGCAATGATGTTTCCCAGGATAGCGACCGCGGGCAGAACGGCCAACACATAAGCCAATAGCCCATGCGGGCGAAATTTGTAGAAGTACAAAGCAATCGAGACGATCAGCACAATGTAGGCAGACGATGCGGCCAGGGTCCGTGAATAAAATCGCCGCACAGCAGGATTCTTGGTCATACAGCCCATGAATGGCTTCCTTTCCTTTATGACAAGCTAACTTTACATATATCGGCGCGTCATGTCAAGTTCCCTTGTCATAATTATTTTTAACTGTGTCCTCTACTCTTCCCGCTGCTGTTTGGCCGCTATCTGCTCCAGTTGCCGCCGCCAGTCCAGCTCCTCCACAAAGCCGCGGCTGGACCGCCACTCTGCCTGTACCTTCACAAAGAGTTCCAGGAAGACACGCGTCCCCAGCAGGCTCTCGATCTCCTTGCGCGCCGCCGTGCCGATGGCCTTCAGCATCGTGCCCTGCTTGCCGATCAGGATCGCCTTTTGCCCCGTCCGCTCACAGTAAATCGCCGCCGCAATCTTCGTCAGCGGCAGCCGCCCATCCTTCATCTTCTTCGTCGAGGCGGGCTCTTCGAACCGTTCGATCACAACCGCCGTTGCGTAGGGAACCTCTTCGCCGGTCAGCATCAATATCTTCTCGCGGATCAACTCGGCCACCAGAAACCGCTCCGGCTGGTCCGTCACCTGGTCGCGGGGGAAGTAGCGCTGGCCCTCAGGCAACACCGCGACGATCTTCTCCAGCAGCAGCGGCAGGCCCTCTTTCTTGCGCGCTGAGATCGGCACCACCTCGGCAAACTTGTGCTGCGCGCTCCAGTGCGCGATCAGTGGAAGCAGCTCCTCCTTGCGCACCGCGTCAATCTTGTTCAGCACCAGCACCACGGGGCAGTCCAGCCGCTTCACCAGCGACAGCGCGAAGTCGTCCTCCGCCGCGCTCATTGCCATGCGGCCCGTAGCCTTTACTTTTTCTCCAACGACTTCCGCCTTCGCCAGCCGATGTGTCACATCCACGATAAACAGCACCGCGTCGCGCGACTCCAGAGCGTCCTGCACCTCCTGCATCATGCGCCGGTCCAGTTGCGTCTCCGGCTTATGGATGCCGGGCGTATCCACCAGCACCACTTGCGCCGCCGGATGTCCCACTTTGCCTGTTGTCTTCTTCTTGAGCGGAACCTCAAGCACGCCGTGGATACGAGTCCGCGTGGTCTGCGGCTTGTGGGTCACAATAGCCAACTTCTGCCCCAGCAGGGCGTTCAGCAGCGTGGATTTGCCCGCGTTGGGCCGGCCAATAATCGAAACGAATCCGGAGCGAAATGCCATCCCCCATTATCGCCCCGCCACGTCTTATAGGATGAGCGCTTCGCGTCATGATCCAGTTCTACTGTGTGGGGAGTGCCGAGACTGGTACCGCCTGGGCTCGCCGTTGCACGGTTTGTGTCGCACCGCTGAGGAAGACCCGCAGGGCCGGCTTAGCCCAGTAAACATCCGGCGATACCTCTATCAGCCTGCCGGGAGGAATCAGGAGATAGACAAACTCGTGCTGGGTGACGGTGAAGGAGCACTTCGCCGGCGGCAAAGGACGGCCAGCAACAGGGATGCGGTCGGCGGGAATCAAGACCTCCAGCGTCTGCCCAGGCTTCTTCCATCGCGCCGGTAGCGACTGGAAACCGGGCTGAGCTCGTACCCTGTAGCAGTCTTTATATTGGAAGCTGATGCCCAAAGTCCCGTTGGGTGGAGATACCAGGTCGCCGCGTCCCTCGCCCGAGTAAGACTCCTCGCTCTGAACATATAGCAAGCGTCCCGCCATCGGCCCGGTATTAAAAGAGCATGGATCGCCAGCGAGTCCGAGAAACGAGACCAGGCCACCGGAGTCATCACTCGCACTAAGCATGTCGTCGATGGAGTCGCACGCGGCCGACCCTGCGGGGCTCATCCTGTCCTGCCTTAGCGCCTCGCCGGCAACCAGCACATGCACGCGCAAAGGATACTTGGAGAGGTTGGGATTGCGTGCGTCGGCCTGTGCTGTCGATAGCGATGCAATCAGTATGAGCGCAAGAATCCTGAGAGGGTGAGAGACGTAGAGCTGGAGACCGGGCCTTGGCATGGTTCTCCTTTCAAATTAGGTCGATTCGTCAAGTATATCTCCGCGTAGCCCCACCCGCACCCGCTCCACTTTGCGGTCGGTTGAAGCGATCACCTCGAAGCGCAGCAGCTTGCCTTCGACCACCTCACCCGGTAGAGGAATATGCCCTGCAATCTCCGACACCAACCCACCCAGCGTGGTCGCCTCATAGTGCTGCGGCAGATAGATATTGCCTCGCGCCTCGCGCAAGGGGTCACGCACCCCGTCCTCCGAATCATGCTCTTCAATCTTTGCGTCCTCCGTCTCGTCCACTTCCGGCTCCGCAAACAGTTCGCGCAGCCGCGATACATCGAAGCTGCCCGGGACCACGAAGCTGCCGTCCGCCTCGCGCACCGGCTCGTCGACCGCCTCAGCCTCATCGTGCTCATCGGCAATCGATCCTACGATCGCCTCCAGTAGGTCCTCAATCGTCACCAGGCCCGCCACGCCGCCGTACTCGTCGATCACCATCCGCATGTGCTGCTTCTCCTGCTGCATCTCGCGCAGCAGCTCGGCCACTTTCTTGGTCTCTGGCACAAACTCCGTCGGCCGCTGCAACTGCGCCACCGTACGGCTGGACAGGTCCGCGTCCAGTACATGCAGCAGGTCGCGCGCAAACACAATCCCCGTCACGTGGTCGAGCGTTCCGGAAAACACTGGCACCCGCGAGAAGGCATTCTCCTTCAACTTCGCCAGCAGCCCGGCAAGGCTCAACCCTTCCGGCACGGCGAAGATGGAGGGACGCGGCGTCATCACTTCGCGCACCACCTTGTCGCCGAACTCCACCGCCGAGCGCACCAGCTCCAGATCACTCTCCTCCAGAATGCCTTCTTCCTCGCCCGCCTCCAGTAGCGCATCCATCGCCTCCGACGGATGCTCCTTTTCCTCTGCATCCTCCGGTTCGGCCAGCGCCACAATCGACAGCAACAGTCCAAGCAACAGAGTCACCGGCAGGATCAAATAGAAGAGCGCCTCCAGCAGAATCCGTATGCGCGCGATCCATAGCCCGCGCGTCCGGGCAAATAGTACCTGCGGAACCAGGCGATCGAAGATCAGGATCAGCATCACCAACTCGATGAGCGTGATCCCAACCTCGCTCCACAGCGAGGTCCCCCCATATACCACCGACCCATATAACCGCAGCCCCATCAGCAGCGCAATTGCCGCCAGCGAAAGCTGACGCAGCACAGACGCTGACAGCGCAAGGCTCTCGCGACCCAACCGCAGCTTCGGCTCTACCTGTTCCGTCCATGCATCGATATTGTCCTGATACTCGCGCGCCAGGAACTTGCCCATCTCGCTGTAGACGCGGTCCACATACGCAGCCAGCGCCAGCACCGCCAGCAGCGCCGCCAGTGTTAGCCCATACGCCGCGCTCATGCGCGCACCCCTTTGACTAACGGAGCAGCAACCCTAGCGATCAAGTTCGTCTCCAGCCCCAACTCCTGTCGCAGTTCTGCCTCGCGCACGGCCATCTTGCCCGCATCCTTCTCATGATCGAAACCCGCCAGGTGCAGTACTCCATGCAGCAACAGCACCCTCACTTCGTCGCGCAGCGAGTGGCCGAAGCGTGCCGCCTGACGCGCCGCCGTCTCCAGCGAGATCGCCAGGTCCCCCGCAACCCCCACGCCGTTCCCATCCCCCGCGTCTGACGCCGGAAACGACAGCACATCGGTCGCCTTGTTCTTCCCACGATAAGTCCGGTTCAACCGGCGCAGCGTAGCATCGCCAGCCAGCAGCACATGGACCTCGCCGGCGAGTCCCACCGCTGCCCGCGCGCGATTCAGAAACCGCGCAAGCCCGGTCTTCGACAGCCCCAACTCCTGCCAGGGATGCGCCTCGTCAGCCAACCTTCGCGGAGGTTCCAGGGTAATCATCTGTTATTTGATGCTACTAGAGCCTGCCCGACCGCACCTTACCGAAGTGCTTGGCGGCCTGGATCGACATCAACAGCGCTCCCAGCCCCACCGCGATCCACCCGGCGGCGACAGCATCGCCCCACAGCCAGAAGAAGTGCAGAAGAAGAGCTCCGGCCATAAGATTTCCAAATCCCCACAGCACATTGCTCAATGGCGACGACTCGCCCACTCCCGGCGGCTTTGCAAACGGCGACTGGAAGGGATTGCCGCTGATCCCCTGCACAAAATGTGGAACGCCGTTGGCCAGAAACGCGCCACTCAAAAACTCCAGCAGATACAAGTACCAGTGCATCGGCACAGCTCTCATTCATGGCCCAGATGCATCTTGCATGGCCCTATTGCAGTTTCGTGTTGATGGTTCCCTGCTCCGCGCTCCCTGTCCCCTGCTCCGCGTCACCCAGCTCCAGGGGAATCTGCTGCGCGCGGCCATAGCTATCGTATGCGCGCACAATCCGCTGCACCAGATGATGGCGTACAACGTCGACCTCTTCGAAGTGGCAGAAGCGGATCCCCTCCACCCCCTCCAGCACATGCAGCGCCTCGAACAGCCCCGACTTCTTCGGATTGGGCAGATCGATCTGCGTCAGGTCGCCTGTAATCACCGCCTTCGAGCCATTCCCCATGCGGGTCACAAACATCTTCATCTGCTCCATGGTGGTGTTCTGCGCCTCGTCCATAATGATGAACGCGTCCGACAGCGTACGCCCGCGCATGAACGCCAGCGGCGCCACCTCAATCACATTCCGCTCCAGCAGGTTGTCCACCTTTGCCTGATCCAGCAGGTCGTACAGCGCGTCGTACAGCGGCCGCAGATACGGATCGACCTTCTCCTGCAAGCTGCCCGGCAGGAATCCCAGCCGCTCGCCCGCTTCCACCGCAGGCCGCACCAGGATGATCCGGCTCACTTTTTTCGCCATCAGTGCTGAAACGGCCATTGCGACAGCGAGATACGTCTTTCCCGTACCCGCCGGCCCCAGTCCGAAGATCATGTCTGCTTGCTCGATAGCCTCGACGTATTTGCGTTGGTTGGGCGAACGCGGCTGCACCATCCGCTTCACGCCCGCCGACCGCTGTTTGCCAGAGTCCACCAGCGACTTCAGCGTCACCGCCGGGTCCGCGATCACCAGCTTCAGCATTCCCTTCAGTTCGCCGTTCTGCAGCGTCACACCCGATTTGCGCAGCGCCTCGAAGTCGGCAAAGATGCGCGTTACCTGCTCCACGTTCTCCGGCGAGCCACCAATCTCGATCGCGTCGGAACGCAGATCGATCGTCACCTGAAGACCATCCTCCATCAACCGAAGGTTCTCGTCGCGGGTCCCGTACAGGGGCTCAATGCCAGGCGTGATCTCGAGCGATTTTTTATCAAGTAGTTTTCTGACCTCCGTCAGGATGTGCAATGTCTGGCGTTCGGTTGGGAGTTGAGATGCAAAACATGAATGCAGGGATGGGAGAGAGTTCCTGAGATGAATGAGTGTTTGGGCGCAAGCTCTGGACAGCACGGCGAATCGTCAGCGGGCTTGCGATCGGATTGGCGAGGGTTGCCAATAATTTGCCGAAGTTGCGCACAGACTAGAACGCGATCCCACCCTAGTCAAGTCAATTTTAGATGCACCCGGAATCACCCGCGATACACCCCATTTAATCCGCTTCCTAGCCACCGTAGACACCCTCGTCATCGACCACGTCGAGCAGAAGCCCACCGAGAACTAGCGCGCCAACACAACAACGCGTAAAAATAATCATAGGAAGATGGAGCGTCGCCCGGGCCCCTACGTCCAAGACTTTAAACTTGCAGTCCAAGGTGGTCCCGACGATGAAGCAAGCATTCGCGATTCTGGCCCTCACCCTTCTCTGTAGCCCACTCCTCGCGCAATCCGCCGCTCCATCTGCCGTCACCCCGCCTGCGGGGAAGGCCGCCGCCGCACCCGCCTTCGAGATCGCGGATATCCATCCCAGTCCCTACAGCTTTTATTCCACCTACGCCCGCACCACCACCCAGGGGACTGATCGCTACCTTGTGCGCCAGGCCACCCTGCTGGACATGATCTCCTTCGCCTACTCCCTCGACCAGGACCATATCTTCGGCGGCCCCACCTGGCTGGACTTCGATCGCTACGAGGTCACCGCCAAGCAGCCTCCCTCCACCCCGCGTGACGCCTCCCTGCTCATGCTCCGCGCCCTACTCGCCGACCGCTTCAAGCTGGTCGTCCATAATGACACCCGGCCCATGCCCGCCCAGATCCTCACGGCGGCTGACAGGGCTACACCGAAGATGAAGCCTGTAGCGGATACCACCGCTGACCCCCAGTGTCAGTTTCATCCTCCTGCAGCCCCTCCCACACCCGACACTCCTCCACCCACCAGCTACACCTTCACCTGCCGCAACATGACCATGGAGCAATACATCAAAAACCTCCCTCGCTTCGGCCCAGGAGGCCTGCCAATCATCGACCAGACCGGCCTCAAGGGCGCGTGGGACTTCGACGTCACCTACACCTTGCTTCCCTCACGCAATGGCTTCGATCTGGAACACGATCTGGACAAGCAGCTCGGACTCAAGCTCACCATCGGCCAGTCTCCCCAGCCCGTCCTTATCGTGGACAAGGTCAACCAGACTCCCACGCCAAACTCGCCCAAGATCGCCGAACTGCTGCCGCCACCCGCCCCGCCCTCCTTCGATGTTGCGACAGTCAAGCCGACAGCTCCGACCGGCCCACGCGCCATGCAGATCATGTTCAACCGCTCCGGTCAAGTCAACATCAGCGGTGCCAGCCTACAGGCCCTCATCGGCGAAGCCTACGACATCAGCGGCGCAGGCATCGCCGATATTCCGCCGTTTCTTTCCAAGAACCTCTGGGACGTCGTCGGCAAGATCCCGCAGGACGACTATCCCAAGGGTCCCAACGGCATGCCCAACGTCAGCTTTGACGACATCAAGCTCATGCTCCGCTCCCTGCTCATAGAGCGCTTCGGGATGAAGACGCACTTCGAAGACCGCCCAACCGATGCCTACGTTCTCTCCGCCTCAGGTACCCCAAAGCTGAAGAAGACAGCGGATCCCAACTCCCGCACCACCTGCAATGAAAGTGTCCCGGTCGGCGAGAAAGATCCGCGCGCGACTGAACCCATCCGCAACTACCTGATGGTCTGCACCAACGTCACTATGACGCAGTTCGCCCACGAGCTCGAACCATTCGCGCTCGACTACATCAAGTCGCCCGTCCTCGACTCCACCCACATCGAAGGCTCCTACGACCTCACCCTCAACTGGAGTGGTTCCCGCATCGCCCGCGGCCTGGTGACCCTGGATGGCAAGGTCGTTACCAAGCCTGACCCAGGCTCTGCTGAAGCCTCGGAGCCAGCTGCACCCACCGGCGCCATCTCCCTGCCTGACGCCATCTCCAAACAGCTTGGCCTTAAGATGGAACTGCAGAAGCTCACAGTACCCATGCTCATCCTCGACCACATCGAAGAGACCCCCACGGAAAACTGAGGTGCAATGCGGGTTGACCCCGCCACCCGCCTTCCGTAGACTAGATAGTTGCAGGGATGTGGTGTGTCTGCCTCCGCCTGCATCCTAATAACCAGGCGTCGATCGCCTTCACCCGATCGCACGGACCCAGAAAAGAGTTCAGAGTTTATGGCAAATCATGTCTCCTCGCTGAAGCGCGCTCGTCAAACCGAAACCAAGACCGCAGCCAACCGCTCCAATAAGAGCAAACTGCGCAGCAGCCTGCGCACCCTGCGCGAGGCCATCGACGAAGGCAACAAGAAGACCCTCGCCGCTACCTATAGCGAGACAGTCTCCATCCTGGACAAGAGCGTCCAGAAGGGCGTGTTGCACAAGAACACAGCCAGCCGCTACAAGGCCCGCCTCAACGCGCGCGTCAAGGCTGCCGTCGTTCCCACCAAAGCAGCCTAGAAATCTCTGGCATCGCAAAGCCAGCCCCGATCCAGTGGCTGGCCTTTTTGCGTCTGCTCATTTGGACGAACTTCCGCCAGGCGTCTCATCCGGTCCATACAGCGTAGGTCGCGTGCGGCCCGTCCCCGGCTCCGGATCGCCCAGAACCACCGCTCCCGTCGTAACCGGCGCGCCCTGCTCTCCCATTGTTGCCGCAGTCTGCGCGGAAGAATCTGCTCCCGTGGCACTCCCCGTACTTGCCGCGATACCCGCAGTCGCCGCACTACTCGGCGCAGTCGGCGCACTGGACGAAAACGTCGTACTGGCAGTATCCGTCGTCAGCGGTGTCGACACCCGCCCCAGCGACAGATCAATTCGCGCGCCAGCGTCCTTGGGAGCCATCGCCTCCGACTGTTTCACCGCTGCCTTGTCCTGCACTGTCAGCGGAGGCAGCGCATACACCTCCACCGCGGCCTCGCGTTCGGTGTACTCGTCGTAGTCCTTGGTGGCCGCATGATGCACCAGCGTCTCGCGCACCACGGCCAGGCGCAGCCCGTCGGCAGACAGCGCAAAGTTCTGCCCCGCCCGCTCCACCGGCGTGCAGTCAATCCGGTACAGCACCTTGCCGTTGTAGCTTTGCATTACGCGGACCTCCTGCTGGCTCACCATGCTCTCCGTCAGCGTCCCCCCCGGATCGAACGGGATGTTCACCACAATCCTCCCCAGCGCAAATCGTCCTGCCGCCGGCGCGAAGGAATACGTCAGCGCAGTCTGCGTGTCCATAAAGTTCTGCTGCCACATCTCCTCGCCCTTCAGGTTGAAGCCCGCCAGCGACTGTTTCTCCACACTGCCCCTGCACCCAATGGCTACAAACTCACTGGGCCCGACAAAGGTGGATTGCGGAAAGCATGTCGTATCCCACTCCGCCAGCTCATCCACCTTGCCCGTGTGTTCGTTGAAATTGAATAGCCAGCGGTCCTTGCCGCCTTCGATCTCATCCAGAAATCCCGCCGTGGTCATCGGCAGCTCCACCACCATGCGCGCGCGAATCGCTCCCGCCGATGCAACCGCCAGATTGTCCGCGCCCGCGCCCGTACTGCTCAACCGGAAGAAATTTAGCTGCACAGGAGCAGGGTCCGGATGCGCAGGATCGACCAGGGTCACGCCGTTCGCCACGCCTGGTGTGTTGGAAGTGCGATTGGTCGTCTGCACGGTCAACAGGTCCTTATCTGACGATACCTGCAATGCCACAAGGACCCGGTCGAAGCGCATCAGTGGATGCTCGCGAAACGCATCGCCCACGCCCATATCCTGCATCGGTGCAAGCACCATCAGCTGTTCACGCTCCCGCAGCAGAAACCGTCCTTGTCCCAGCTCCCACAGGTACTGCCCGCGATCGTGCATACGCCACTGGGTGTGCGCCAGTACCTTGCCGGACGGAATCTGTACCAGGGCCGCCCCAACCATCCGGTCATCGTCGTCCGGTGGATCGTTCGGCAGGCGTTCCATCAACTGGCGCAGGCCGAACGTGATCAACAGATGGTCTTGATCGACGAAGTGAACGGTCAGCATCGAGCTGCCCGCCAGCAGGAACTCCGGCAGAAGCGACTGATAGCCCATCGGGCCCAGCGGGATGCGTGCCACCTGTTCTGGATCGCGCGCCCGCGCCACGCCCGGCGCCAGCATCGCCCATGCCGCCAGCATCACCGTCACGCGTATGACCGCACTCTTCATCGTCCAGTCCGCAGCCCCTCATGGCGATATAAGATCGCACTTAGAGCGATAATAGAAGACTGAGTCGCATTGCTGCTTGGTTACTGCCTCTGGTTGCCTCTTTGGCACCCTAGCCGCCAGCCCCACAAATTATCTACGCACGGAGAATCCACGCATGAGCACTACATCCAACCCCCTCGCCACGCAGCGCACCGCCATCCGTCGCGCCCTTTGGCTCAGCGCAATCGCAGCCCTTGCCTGCCTCGTTCTCGCTCCCTGTGCGCTTGCCCAGCAGAAACCTGCACCCGCTGCCGCCGCGTCCGCTAACGAGAAGACCCTGCCCGGCCTCGACCTCTCCTCCATGGACCTCTCGGCCGATCCCTGCACCGACATGTATAAGTACGCCTGCGGCAACTTCAACACCAACCACCCCATTCCCGCCGATATGCCAGACGTCAATCCCTTCGTTGTCCTCTACAACGTCAACACCCAGGAGTTGAACGACATTCTGCAGAAGGCGCAGGCTGGCGGCGCATCGCGTTCCCCAGACGAGCAGAAGATCGGCGACTACTTCAAGGCCTGCATGGACACCTCCGCCATCGATACCGCAGGCCTCAAGCCCATCCAGCCGTTGCTGGACAAGATCGCCGCCGTCAACCCAGCCAACCGCGCGCAATTCGCCGCCCTCCTTGGCGAGTTGCAGCGCATAGGCGTCAACGCCTTCTTCGGATACGGCGAACAGCAGGACTTCAAGGATGCAACCAAGCAGATCGCCTTTGTCCAGCAGGGCGGCCTGGGACTGCCGGAGAAGGACTACTACCTGCGCACCGGTGACAAGGACGTCCAGATCCGCACACAATACCTGGCCCACGTCGCCAAGATGCTCGCACTGGCCGGCAGCACGCCCGCGCAGGCCAAGATCGACGCCGCCAACATCATGACCCTGGAGACCGCCCTGGCCAAGGCATCGCTCGGCGTCGTCGACCTGCGCGAGCCGGAAAAAACCTATCACCTGCAGCCCATTGCCACCTTCATGGCCGTCTCCGGCCCCAGCTTCACAGACTTTGAAGACGCTATCCACTCTCCGCGTGTCACAGAGATCAATAACTCCACGCCCGATTTCTGGCCTGAATTGAAGAACCAGTTCAATTCAGCTGGAACGGCAACCATCCAGGCCTATCTCCGCTACCAGCTCCTTACCACGGAGGCGCACGACCTGCCCCACGCTTTCGATGATGAAAACTTCGATTTCTATGGGCGCATCCTCAATGGCCAGCCGGAACAGCGCGCCCGCTGGAAGCGTTGCTCCAACGCAGTAAACACCGCCATCGGCGAGGCCCTGGGCAAGGTCTACGTCAGCCAGTACTTCGCCGGCGACAGCAAAGCCAAGATGTTGCAGATGGTGCGTGACATCGAGACCGCTATGGGCCAGGACATCGACCAGATCGACTGGATGTCGCCCACCACCAAGGCGCGCGCCCACGAAAAGCTCTCCGCCGTGGCCGACAAAATCGGCTATCCCGACAAGTGGCGCGATTATTCCAAACTCACCATCGCGCCCAACGACGCCCTGGGCAACCAGATGCGCGCCGACGCCTTCGAGAACGACCGCCAACTCAATAAAATCGGCAAGCCCGTTGACCACCAGGAGTGGGGCATGACGCCACCCACCGTCAACGCCTACTACGATGACAGCATGAACGACATCAACTTCCCAGCCGGGATCCTGCAACCGCCCTTTTTCGACCGCACCCAGGATGACGCAGTCAACTACGGCCACGCCGGTGCCGTTATCGGCCACGAACTCACCCACGGCTTCGACGACGAGGGCCGCAAGTTCGACGCCAAGGGCAACCTCGACGACTGGTGGACCGCAGCCGACCTCAAGAACTTCACCACCCGCACCGATTGTGAAGTCAACGAATACAACTCCTTTACCGCTGTGGATGACGTGCATGTCAACGGTAAGCTCACCCTGGGTGAGAACACCGCAGACAACGGTGGCCTTATGCTCGCCTTCATGGCCTACCTGCAGCGCGCCAAGGACAACCACATCGATGTCAACGCCAAGGTCAACGGCTTCACTGGCCCGCAGCGCTTCTACATCGGTTTTGCGCAGAACTGGTGCCAGAACACGCGCCCCGAGCAGGTCCGCGAACAAGTGCTGCAAGACCCCCACTCCCCCGACCGCTTCCGTGTCAACGGAGTTGTGGTCAATCAACCCGGCTTTGCTCCCGCCTTCGGCTGCAAACAGGGAGCACCCATGGTCCCCGTCAACAGTTGCCGCGTCTGGTAGTCCTTCCCTCTAGAATCGGGTGCCCCATCCATGACGCAGCCTCATCGCGGCATGGGTGGGGTTGGAGACTGGGTCGACATTCTAGTCATTGTGATAGCATCCGTGGCATGAATTCTGAAGGATCCATCACTCGCAGAGACTTTGTGAAAACCGCCTCTCTGGCAACCACCGCCATTACGACTGGCCTCGGCCTGCAGACGATGAGCGCCCGCGCCGCAGCCCCTGATACCCAGCCCACGCTGCCGAAGACCCTGATCGGAATTCAGGTTGAAGTGAATTCGCTGCAGAACAACCTGGTCAAGTTCCTCGACGATGTGCAGACCCGCTCCAGCGTTAACACGCTCATGATGCACTGCGTTCCATTCGAGGCCTCGTGGGCAGGAATGGACCGGGCGAGCAACCCGCTGGGAAACTTTGCCACCGCCCATCCGCAGTACTATCGCGACATCAAAATGCAGCCTCAAGCCCTGGGCGCGGCCGACTTCAACCTTCCCGACCAGTTTCAGAAGATCCGCGAAGAGACGAAGAAACGCGGGATGAAGATTATTCCGTGGATGGAGGAGGACAATCGGGCGCGGCCGGCGATCAAGGGATTTGACGAGCTGTATGAAGTGGATTTGTACGGGCGGCGAACTTCAAAACATCCGGGAGGCCCGTGCCTGAACAACCCCTATTTCCGCAATCTCCTAGTCGCACAAGTCAACGATTTCGTCCGTTCCTACGACGTGGATGGGATACAGCGGGGAACCGAACGACAGGGGCCGTTGGGCAATGCGCTCGGTGCGTGGCATCATGGCGGCGATCCTGGGCACAGCGATCCGGGTCAAACTTCCTGCTTCTGCGAATATTGCGCGGCCAAGGCGGCCAAGCAGGGCATCAATATGGATCGGGTGAAGAAGGCGTATCTGGCGCTGGAGCCATTTGTGCGAAACGGACGCGCGGGCAAGCGTCCGGTGGACGGATATTTTGTGGAGTTCTGGCGGCTGCTGCTGAAGAATCCGGAGCTGCTGATCTGGGAGGAGTTCTGGTCCGAGAGCATGCGCGAGACGCAGCGGCTGGTTTCCAGCACGGCGAAGGCGGGCAAGCCGGGGATTCCGGTGGGATACCACATCTGGCAGAACATCTCCTTCAGCCCGTTCTACCGCGCCGAGCAGGATTACCGCACCTTCACGGAGTATGCCGATTTCCTCAAGCCAGCCACATACGACAATCCGGCGGGCGAGCGCATGGCCTCGTTTGTGGACAGCGTGACGCAGAATATGTTCGGAGACCTGAGCCATCAGCAGATGCTGGACTTTGAATACAGCGTGCTGGGGTTGAAGGAAAAATCGTATGCAGAGCTGACGGGCCGTCCCGCGCCTGGCGCGCAAGCTCAACCGGCGGGACAGGCGGCTGCGGCGGCTCCGCGCGCGGCCAATCCACGGTTCTCCAGCGATTATGTGTACGAAGAGACAAAACGTGCCGTGGATGGGGTCGTCGGCTCCAGCACACGGATTACTCCGGGGCTGGGGATCAATATTCAGGAGCATAACAGCACTCCGGAGAGCGTCCGCGATTGCGTTGAAGCCATCTTCCGGGCCGGCGGCAGCGGCCTGGTCCTCTCCACGGCCTACTCAGCCATGGGGCCGGAAAACCTCAGCGCGGTCGGTGCAACCCTTCGCGAACTTAAATTAGTCTGATCATCACATTCGCTCAACAGAAGTCCCGGATGGCCTTTATCGAGATGGCTCCACGCACCCTGCTGTCCGTTCTACTCATCCTCTATGCCTCCTTTGATTAAATCCCGCACACTCGGCTTCGCTGCCTGCGCCCTGGCCAGCTCGCTGTGGGGCTGCGGCTTCTTCTTCGGCAAGATCGCCCTCACCGAAATGAACGTCGGCGCCATGGTCCTCTACCGATTCCTCTTTGCCACTCTCGCCCTCATCCCGCTGCTCCTGCTCCATCGGCCACGCTTTACCCGCGCAGACTGGGGACTGTTACTGCTCGCCTCTTTCCTGGGAATACCGCTCCAGTTCCTCATCCAGTTCTCCGGCCTCGCCCTTACCACCGTCTCCCATGCGTCGCTGATGGTGGGCACCATGCCGGTCATTCTTGCCGTCGGCGCAACCCTATTCGCCCACGAGCGCATGGACCGCATCGGCTGGTTCGCCCTCGCCCTCTCCACCTTCGGTGCCGCGCTCATCGCCCTCAGCGCTCACGGCACAGCTGCTCGGCAAGCCCTCGACCCATCCGGCCCTACCCTCGCTGGTGATCTGCTCGTCGTCCTCTCCCTGGTCGTCGCGCTAGCCTGGATTCTCATCAACAAGCGCCTGATGCAGCACCACAGTCCCATCACTGTCACGGCCTACGGCATCGCCTGCGGCACGGCGATGCTCCTCGTCTGCGTCCCACTGATCTATAACCAGCCCTTTGGCCCGCCGCACCTCTCTGCCATCACCCCCAAGGTCTGGCTCGCTCTCGCCGCCAGCGGACTGCTCTGCACCGCCTCCACCACCCTGCTCTGGAACTGGGGACTCACCCAGGTCGCCGCATCGCAGGCCGGAGTTCTGCTCAATATGGAACCTCTCATCGGTTCGCTGCTCGGCGTCTTTCTGCTGCGCGAGAGCCTCGGCCCCAGCGCCCGCACAGGAGGCACGCTCATCCTCGCCGCAGCCCTCATCATCACTACTAGCTCGCGCACGCGCAGTCGCGAACAGCTTCCCCTCACGTGACCGGCAAAATGTTTGGGGTGCATGGTTCCAGAAATGAGGTTCAAAAGACGAGGTTCATGGTTCGGAGTTCCGGTGCAGCACTTCTTATCCGCGTATTACATCCAGATAAGTCTTCGCAATCTCATCGGCAAACCGCTGGCGCGAGAAGTTCTGCAGCACATTCTCGCGGGCCGACGCTCCCATGCGGCTCGCTTCTTCCGGATTGTCGATCAAGCGGATCAATGCATCGGCGAGTTCTTTGCTGTTGCCGTGATGATGCAAATAGCCGTTAATGCCGGGTGTAATAATCTCTGGAATTCCGCCAACCGAGGTCGCCACAACCGGTTTGCCCATTGCCATGGCCTCCAGAATGCTCAACGGGAAACCCTCGCGATGAGTGCAGAGAACGCAGATATCCATGGCGGCAATCAGGCGAGTCACGTCCGTGCGATGTCCAGTAAAAATAAATCGGTCGGCAATACCCAATTCGTTCAGTTTTTTGACGACCTCGGCGTAGTGATTGCGGTTCAGTTCCTCCAGGGAGTTGTCCCCCACTATGAGAAAGCGAGTATTCGGATGTTTGCCAAGAATCTCGACTGCTGCATCAGCCAACGTGAAGTAGTCCTTCACAGGAGCAACGCGCGCAATCATCCCAACCAGAACGGATCCATCCGGAAGCCCAAATTCACGTCGGACGGATGCGCTGCTCTCCGTGGTATCCACGTTTGGGACCTCGACCGCGTCATAGATCACGCGCGTCTTGCTGGCAGGCAGCGACATAGCAAAACTCTGCCGCGATTCTTTAGATACGAAGATGAATTGATGAACTGGCCAAAGACAAAGCTTCTGTCGCAGATCGAGATGCGGATTGGCGCTACGGATTTGACACACAATCCGAGAGCGCGCAAGGATGGCGGCAAGACTATTGTGATAGGCCGCTTTTACGTCCTGAAAGTGGACAATATCCGCACCAACCTGTCGAATCTGACCTGCTACAACCTTCGATTCTTTAAAGAATCTCCCCCCATGGCGCAGGCTTGGCTCCGGCAAGTTGTAGGTCACCGTTTTAATTCCAAGCTTCTCAAACGCCTCCCGCAAAGCTAACGCATCGGGCAGACAGAATGCGACATGCCGAAACTGCTGGGCTGTCGCTTCCACCATGCGAAGGGTTGCAATCTCGACCCCGCCCATACCGCTCCATGGCATGAAATGCGCAATTGTAAGCGCATGATTGGCTCCTGCATTACCGCTCATGGCTTTGCCTCCGCTAAGAAATAAGCCCGTATCTTAGGGAATATCTGATTGCGTACATAATCCCGGAATACCACTGCAATCGTAATAAAGAAGATTGGTAATACAGCGATCACCTGGAGGAAAAAGACAGCGAGATTATGCGCCGGGAAGCGGACATTGACGGCGTATGTGGCAATGGCGAATGGAATCGAGGACAAGTACACCGGTGCCCACACTTTCCCTACTACATCCGTGTAACTCAGCCCCACTAATTTGGAGACGTAACTTGGCCACAGCACGACATGCACAACCAGGCTGGGTATCAGGGTCCCAATCGCCACTCCGTAAATCCCATACCAATGAACCAGGATAATGCTGAGCGCAAGGTTCGCAACGCCTTCCCCAATCGCCCATATCGCGATCTTCTTATGCATTTCGATCCCGAATGCGATCGACCCCCCGGTACGGTTCGCAAAAGAAAACAGAAGCGCTGTGCAAAGAATAACCAGGACCGTCCCCGATCTGTGTGAATACTGTGGCCCGATCCAAAGGCCAATAAAGCTGGGGCCGCGCAGGATCAGAGTAATCAGGATTGGCAGCGAGACCACCAGCGTGGCGCGCGTGCCGTTTTTGTATAGGGCCAACAGCCGGGTTGTGTCACCTGCTGCTTCATAGGTACTCGCCGCCGGTACGAAGGTTGCTCCCATCGCACCTACTATCTGGTCGGCATAGCGGCACAATGCATTGGCATATCCATAGGGAGTGACCGCGGCGGCTGAGACAAACGCGCCGACTACAAGATTATCCGTCTGATAGACCAGTCGTATCGCTACTGTAGTAAGAAATGCGTAGGAACTATAGGTCCAGATTCGCTTCAACGTCTCTATCTTCGGTTTATTGATTTGAATTCGGAGCTCGGGGTAGAGTCGGCGCGCAATCCAAACCAGAAGTGCGTTGTAGACCAAGGTTGCTATCAGCTCACAGACAGCGATGGCTACAATTCCATGCCCAGTACGCAATACATACACGACACCAATCACACGTACGGCTGTCTGCACCAGGGCAGCATAATTTTGTAGATCATACCTGTTGAGCGCGGAAAGCACCCCTCCAACGACTCCGACCGACATGGAGATCGCCGCCGTCGCGCCGATCAGTAAAACGGCCTCCCTCGCATCGCTCGCCAATGCGGTGGGAACCTTGAATATGTGCGGAAATACCGCTGCTAGTCCCGCGCTCAACACAAAGATCAGCACGCTGATCTGTATCCGCACCCAAAGCGCGGCAGATATTGCCTCGGAAGAGCTCTGATGGTCCTGTTGTGTGTGCCCCTTGGAGACAAATCTCAGGACAGAGCTTTGCATCCCCAGGTCGAGAAGGCCAAAGTATGCCACAGCGGAGACAGCCATCATCCAGACGCCAACCGCGATGTCTCCCAGGCGATGCAGTATAAATGGCGCAAGAAATAATGCGACCGCCATACTGGCAATTGTGCCAAACCAGTTAAACAGCACGTTTCGAGCGATATGTCTTACTCGCAACTGCAAGCCTCAACTCCTTTACCACATCAAACCATTGCGGAAGCATCTCGACCTTACTGACTTTGAAATGCTCAGGCAATCCCTGAAAGCCTAAGCGATAGTAGCAGCGTTTCGCTACAACTTCCGGGTTAAGATGATTCCTTCTATCGGAGAAAGATGACGTATCATCATGGAAGACAGCGCGTTCGGCAATCCCGAACATTCTGCAAGCCTGCATGAGGAGATTGTGCCCTGAGACCAATCGCTCACTCCGTTGACTTGCCCAGCCATCAGGAAGTATTTACCATCCAGGCCACCCACGGCACTGCGTCCGGCTTGCTGCTGCCAGCAGCTAATGTGTGCTTGCTCGGCTGGAGCGTGCCATGAAGCTGCTCTTCTGGCTTTGCCTTGCATTGATAGTCTACGCATATATAGGCTATGCCATATGGTTATGGCTTCAAGTCAAGCTGCACAGTCGCCCTATTCACCAAAGTCCAATCCTGCCCACAGTCTCTATTGTTATTGCTGTCCGCAATGAAGAAGCTAACCTGCCTTCCAAACTTGAGAACATTCGACATTTAGATTATCCGCAGGATCTGCTTCAAATCGTCATTGCATCGGATGGATCGACCGATCGAACTGCCGACATTCTGCGGCAACATGCTTCCTCCATCACAGCCGTCCTGCTCGATCGGTCGAATGGTAAGTCATGCGCTCTGAATGAGGCCGTGAAGCACGCCACAGGGGACATTCTGGTTTTTCAGGATGCGCGGCAGCTGGTCCAGTCAGACGCAGTATCCGAACTCGTCTGCTGCTTCGCCGATCCGGAGGTAGGTGCCGTAAGCGGAGAGTTGATGCTTGAAACCGACTCCGACTCTCAGCCCAGAAATAGCCTTGGCATCTACTGGAAGATTGAAAAGATTCTGCGTAAGCTTGAGTCTGCATCGGGCTCTGTTGTCGGAGTAACTGGGGCACTTTATGCAATGCGCCGTGAACTCTACACGATTATCCCTCCCGGGACTATTCTGGACGATGTTTTTCTACCTATGCACATAGCCCGTATGGGTAAACGAGTCGTGTTTCAGCCTACAGCAATCGCGCGCGACAGGCTCTTCGTAGAAGAAGGGAAGGAGTTTTCGCGTAAAGTACGTACCCTAACAGGGAATTACCAGTTGCCGCAGTTGGCCCCATGGCTTCTCTCCACGGATAATCCTCTACTTTTTCGCTATATCAGTCATAAGTTAGTACGACTCATGGTTCCGCTATTTCTGATCCTGATGCTTATTGCATCATCAACATTATCTGGCACATTCTATCGGGATATTTTATGGCTCCAGATATTATTCTATTCATCTGCCGTCTTAGGTTTGGTAATACCGTCCGCGAAAAGGTTCAGACCGGTCGCTATAGCTAATACATTTGTCATGCTAAATGCTGCGGCTGCGTGTGCGTTTTACAATTTCATTGCTGGAAGAAACAGGGTTTGGGCCTAGTACACTAGTTCACGCTGCGACGAGTCTATTTGTATTTGTCGCAGTCCTACGGGGATTGCATGTTTGGAACAGGCATTGGACACTTCATCCCGCTGGTCGCCTACATGGGATTCTGGATCATGTGCCTCGTCTCGTTAGGTGGAAGACCGCTTTGGGGGCTCTACTATATGCTCCCATTCCTTCCATACCGCCTGCTGCGGGACCACTTCATCGACCAACCTCTGGGCGCCAACATGATGACCATCCTGGTGTTGTCTGTTATCGTGGGAGCACTCATACGCGGAAAGCGGCTTCCTAAATCTAGGCTATATGTGATCTGGCTGGTTTTTGCAGTCTATCTCTATCTTTCCATGTGGATAGGCGTCGCACTTGCAAATGCCCCTGCGCCAATCTGGCTCTCTGACGTTAACTTCGTTACATGGAAAGACTACATGGTGATCCCACTGGTCTTCGTAGCCGCGGGTTTAGTCATTGAAGACCGTAACGCAATTAGAAACGTCATTCTTATTACCGGTATATCCCTTTTGTTCATCGATAGAAGCTGCATTCTGGAAAGCATGACTAGAACTTGGACTACATTCGACGAGGACAAACGAGGAGGAGGCCCTCTGGCTTACGGCTCCAACCAGACAGCCGCATTTCTAGCTCAGTTTGCTATGTTTTTTTGGGGATTTACAGAGTTCAATAAGAAGTTCAAGCACAAACTATTATGTTACGGATTAGTGGCAGCTACACTATTTGCAACCATGTATACATTTTCCCGCGGTGGTTATCTTGCGGTACTCTGCAGCGTCCTTGTGTTGGGTCTTCTTAAAGATCGTAAACTCCTTCTTATACTTGGCGCCTTTCTACTGACATGGCAAACTGTGGTTCCTGCGCCCGTCCGCGAACGAGTTACAATGACCAAGAACTCCAATGGGCAGCTCGAAGCCTCGGCTCAGGAGCGCGTTGACCTATGGCAGAATGCGGAGGAATCGTTTCTTCACAGTCCCATTGTCGGATCTGGTTTCGCTACATTTCAGCTTGGAGAACATGTTGACAATCTTAAAGACACACATAACTGGTACATCAAAGTCATGGTGGAAACCGGCATAATAGGCCTCATTCTGGCTATTGCTCTACTTCAACAATTGGTCGCCACATCTTACCGGCTATTCAAGCGCGCATCCGACCCGCTCTATCAAGGTCTTGGCCTGGGTCTTCTACTGGCAACCTGTGCCTGCATTGTGGCAAACTTTTTTGGTGACCGTTGGACCTATCTTGAAATCACCGGGCTCTTATGGGTACTTACTGGGGCTGCAATTCGAGCAACCCAGCTTATGGAAACAAAATTAATCCTGCAATCCGCTGAGATCGTTGCCGCCAAACCAATCAACCCATTCATGGCCTATCGTTAGGTATTTTCTATCCCCCATTGTAATTTGTTCTCTAACATGCTGACTGGAATATTTCTCTATGAGCAGGATTACTTCTTTATCACTGGATGTGCCCAATCGAAGACTGGAGGAGAACTCGGAATTACCGCATGTGTTGCTTGTGCTGGATCAGCTTCCCAAGATACTCGGCGGTGGTGAGCGAGTTGTCCTGAAAATAGCAGAATTGTTGCCCCAGTATGGTTATTGCGCATCCATCCTTACATTCGCATCTCATCCTGAGAGCGCTGCCCTTAAGTCACCCCCTTGTCCCATCTACTTGCTGCCATTGCCATGCACCTACAATCTTAATGCAGTTCTGTCTGCACTCGACCTACGCTCATTTCTCCATAAACATAATATTCAAGTAGTCCAGACTTTTTTCGAAAGCTCCGATCTGTGGGCGGGATTTGTGACAAAGACAATGTCTTCGGCAAAGTTAATATGGAGCCGCAGGGATATGGGCATCCTGCGGGCGAGCAAGCACCGTTTCGCCTATCGCATTATGGCCGGTATGCCGGATGCAGTATTTGCCGTTTCGGAACAAGTCCGTCGCCATTGCATCGATGTGGATGGGATCGCTCCCGTGAGAGTGCAGACTATCTACAACGGTCTTAACCTCAGCGATTGGACTCCAACCACCCGGCCCACTAAAGTTTCAGGAGAAATGCTGGTCACATCCGTTGGTAATATACGCCGGGTGAAGGGGTATGACGTTTTGATCAAGGCGGCTTCAACGATTGCGCCACTATTTCCCGGTGTGTCATTCAGTATCGCAGGCGATGTACTAGAATCCGACTACTTCGAGGAGTTGCAAGCACTGATCAGCGATCTCAATCTTTCTGACCGCTTTCATTTTGTCGGCGGTATTACCGACCTGAAGCAACACCTCTGCGCGGCTGACATCTTTGTAATGCCCTCTCGCAGCGAAGGTTTCTCCAACGCAATTGTCGAAGCCATGGCAGCATCCCTTCCGGTCGTTGCAACCGATGTAGGTGGAAACGCTGAAGCCGTGAAAGACGGGGTTAGTGGTTTAATCGTTCCCTCGGAAGACCCTGCTGCTCTCTCAGCAGCCATTATTCGTCTGCTTTCCAATCCAACTGAGGCAATGGCAATGGGAGATGCCGGGAATGCGCTTGTCGCAGAACTCTTCACCACCGACGTTATGATGGCTCGTATCACAAGCACTTACACGAAGTTGCTCTCTGCGAAGTAAGCCTCCCTGCCACAGTCCAGCTGGCGCGTGGAGTTGTACTGTTTCTTTCGCATTCTTCATGGTTAGTGTTTTACAGGGTCGCGATTACTTTTCTTGCGCTGCTCACATAGAATCCATTGGAGAAACGATATGGCCCGATGAAGTGAATAAAGGATGCATCCTGGTAAGGGATATTGGCGTGCGCCCAGTATGAAAGATATTTGGGAAATTCCAGCACATGTGCATCCTGTGAGTTGGCAATCAATAGGTTCGATGTAACCTGTTCGCTTCCCCACTCATCCCATTTATCATTTGCGATTATTCGCATTAGGTCGGAAAACCATACAATTTTCTCGCGGACGATAGACCCTTTAGCAAATCCAGTGAATCCTGCATTGCCCCGAACGTACTTTAGTGTGGTACTCTCCGGCAATTGGTCGAACGACCTCTCGCAAACAGCCTGGACCATGGTTCCCATATTAGTTTTCGATCTCAGGCATGCACTCTGCATGGTTTCGATATCTGGATACGAGCCATCGCCCAGGAGAGTGAAGCTGCGATTCGCTTCAATGCACTGTGTAACCTCAGCGATCGATTTCAGTGTGAGCGTGTCGGAATCAAGTTGTACGACATAGGTGTCTTTCACCAGATCGCCAATCAAAAGTAGCCGCTCCCAACAGCTTCCTTTCGGGCACCTATCCGGTGCTACCTCAGAGATGAGTACGATCCGCACGCCTGGTATGTGGGTCTGGAGGATAGCATAATCGGAGTTCGTGAGCGTTCCGTCATTAAGAATGACGACCTTTGGATATCGCCCAAGTTGTGCGCAGAACGACTTAATCGCCAGCAGATACATCACCACTTCACCATGGCAAAGCATCGAGACAAGAGTTAGCGAGTCATCGTTCGAATGAATGGGCGGAGTACGAAGCAAAGAGCGGCAGTTGAAATCGAACCATGCCCGTCCCAAGGCCCGCTTAGCGCGAAAAAACATACTGAGAATCTCTCCCGTCAGTTCGAATAAATCTCAGGCCGTTAGGTCCTTGATCATACTCTTCCAGCCATTAAAATAACGTTGATAACAACCCGCTTTCCATAGTATCTTGGCGGTCCGTGACAAAGTACTTGACGGAAGCTCGGCACGAAAGCGCAATAGGTCCATTCGGCCGCGAATATACTCCAGATGGGGTTTCATACTTGGGCTATTTTCTTCCGAAAGTCTTGCATAAATATCTGAGAGTTGCGGTTCAGCATCTATCCAATAGTCCTTTGCAGAGCGCTTCCATTGCCTCACTCTTTCAGTCACCGTAGGCAGAGAGGCACCTACTCCGCTTTGGGCAGCATGAATTCTGTACTTAAAAAGTGGCTCGGGAATAAATGCCAGTCCGGAGTGTAGAGCCACCATGCAAGGCACCCAGGCATCGAACCACCAATTGGGCGGGACAGGCAGTAGTTTCATGAGGAGCGATGCATCCACCATCAGAGTGCAGCCATATACTTTTGTCATAGAGAGCAGCACGGGAAGAACCTGTCCCCGCATTAATCTCTGATGTTCGCGACGAGTCATTCCGGTGGTTTCTGACAGCAGTACCCCCTTGAGAACTCCCTGATCGTTGATAAGCTGTGCATCGACAAAGACCCCGCCCAAATTGGGTTGCTCCTCCATTGTCTGGGCCATGCGGGCAAGCTTCTGCTGCAACCACACATCATCCTGATCGCAGAATGCAATGAGGTCTCCTGTACAAAAGCTGCTGACCTGCTCAAAATTTCTGGTAATTCCTTTTGCAGCGCGACCCAGGTTTACCGGATTGATATGCAATCTGACGGGAAACGGAGCCGAGTCCGTAAAATTCCGAATAATGTCCAATGTCGAATCGGCGGATCGGTCATCACAGATCACAAGCTCATCCGGAAGCCGGGTCTGCGAGGCAATGCTCTGCAACTGTTCGCGCAAATATTTTTCGCCGTTATAGGTACACATCGCGACGGAGATTGTTTTACTTTGGGTCATGAATTTCTCCGATCGATTGAACGGCAGCTTGTGATCCTTATCGCCGGCGAGTAATCTTTCCCATCTCCGCTCGCAGATGCCTTTTTAGGTGCATCGTCTAATTTGTAGCGGAGTCGTAATCGTTGGCAGTGATCACCTGAAGGCCGGAAGGCGTGGCAGGCTGCTGGTCAATGAGTAGAATGGTGTGCGCAGACCCACCTGGATAGCTCACCTGGTTGCCGGTATAGATGGGCGCGACAGCGCTCGAGGGAACGGCACCGGCGGCCAGAACGACGATGGAGTAAGTACCACTAGGCGTGTTGATATATCCCGTGTTGCTGCTGAAGCCGAGACCGGTATCGATGGGCGAAACCCTGCTAAGCGCGGAGCCGGGGGGCACAAGGTATATATCGACAGAGCCCATGCGGGTGGCCTGATCAAGGAAGCGCAGCGCTACCTGGCCCGCCGGCGCCGGGAAGGACTGATCCTTGAGTACCGTCATCTGCAGGCCTGCACTAATGTTCCCTGCCAGCACGGTGTACTGGCTACCGATGGCGAAATTACCGCGGGCCGTGGCCAGTTGCTGTTGCGATCCAGCAACGTAGGCAGCATGGGAATTGGCGCCGGCGGGGACTGGGATGTACGAGCTAACCGTGCCAAACCCGATGTTGTACAGGACGGCCGAGGAGTTCTGCGGGGAACTTTGATAGATGTCCAGCGCAGGCGCGTCGGGCGAGACGTCGATGACGCGAACCTGCGACACGGGCCGGATGCCCGCTACACTCTGACAACCGGCAAGTGTGGCGGCCACGATCACAAGTGCAGCGAGCCGAAAAGTCCGGTCGACGAATTGGGGATTGGCGAGTCGCATGGATGAGCTCTGTTTACACCCGGCAATATACATCCGGACAACGGCTGGAAACACTAATCGATTGTAAATGCAGGCAGGTTGGTCGAGAGCGGATTGTGCGCTGTGGGGGGTGACAAACCGTGCGCCGGGTGTCTGTAGGCGTTGGAATTCCCGATATAGTCGTAGCAGAGCAGGCGTGCGGGATTAAGCAGGGATTAGCCTGTAGACAAGGGACAAGGCATGAGTGCGTTTGCCGCAGATATTGCGCGATACAAGGCCAGAGGCTACCACGGGCGAGAGCTGTGGCTGAACCCGGCGGTGTGGTCGATTGCCTGCTATCGATTGGCGAACTGGCTGCATACAGAGCGGCCGTCGGCGCCGGTGCGCATCCCGATGAAGCTGGTGAGTTATGCGGCGAACAAATGGTGCGAGGTAGTAATGGAGATGTGCCTGGATGCGCAGGCTACGATTGGGCCGGGGCTGTATATCGGGCACATCGGAGGAGTTCACATCAACCCACAGGCGGTGCTGGGGCGGAACTGCGACGTCGCGCACAGGGTGACAATTGGCACGTCTGCCATGGGGCGCGAAGGCGCGCCTGTTCTGGGTGACGACGTGTATATCGGCACGGGCGCGACACTGGTGGGCAAAATCAAGATTGGCAATGGCGCAAAAATTGCCGCGAATACGTTGGTGATCAGCAATGTGCCGGCGGGCGCGACGGTTATGGGTGTTCCGGGGCGGATTATTCTGCGTGCGCCTGTCAATAAGGATCAGCCAACAGCGGAGAGTCGTAATGCAGAGTGACGCGGAACGTAAGGAGCTGCGACGCGGCATCCAGGATGCCGTGGCTCGTCTGGATGCGTCAGGAGTGGTAAATCTTGCGCGCAGACTGCTGGCAACTTCGTCCAAGCCAGCGGATGTAATGTTCTGCACTACGGCGTTTGCGGCAGTTGGCGACGCGCTGCAGGAACAACTGGGAGCGCGACGGCTGAAGACCTTTGTAGTGCGTTCGGTAACGGTAGAGCCGATCCTGCCGTCTTTGTCGGTGGAGGCGGTGCTTGCGAATTACGTGCTCGACCTGACAGTGGGCGGCTATGGTTCCTATGCGGACGAGCTACTCAATATGAATAGCTCGCTTGCGAAGTCCCAGCCCGACTTAGTGCTTATTCTTCTCGACCTGGAGGATATTGCGGGAAGGCTGCCGGATTTATGCGCAGACGGCATAGGCGCGGAGGTAGAGAAAGAGGTCGAAGAGTGTGTGGCGCGGGTAGCGCAATTGCTGAAGAATTATCGGGCAGGAAGCACAGCGCGGATATTATTCCAGGGAGTTGTAGCTCCTGACACCTCATCTCTGGGCGATGTGGGAGAGGCAAATCTTCCACATAGCCTGCCCCATGCCGTGCAGCGGCTGAATATGGGGCTGGCTGCGCTGTGCGGAACTATTACAGACTGCGTTTTCTTCGATGTGGACCGGCTTGCAGCTCGATATGGACGGACACAATGGCGCGATGCGCGGATGTTTTATGCTTCACGACTGGCTGTGTCGGCGGATATGTTTCGGAAATACTCTTGCGGGCTGGTGCGTTCATTTTCAACGCTGTTCCGCGCGCCACGCAAAGTGCTTTGCACAGACCTGGATAACACGCTGTGGGGCGGCATACTGGGAGAAGATGGGCCGAATGGGATTGCCACAGAAAGCGCGTTTCCGGGGAATTGTTATCTTGCATACCAACAATATTTGAAGCAGATATCTTCGCGGGGGATTCTGCTGGCCATCGTCTCCAAGAATAATGAGGCCGACGTTCGTGAGGCTTTTCACATTCGCGCAGCCGACCTTGCACTGGGCCTGGATAATTTTGTTGCACACAAGATTAGTTGGAATGAGAAAGCAGATTCGATTCGCGAGTTGGCTAAGGAACTCTCCCTCGGCTTGGACTCCTTTGTTTTTGTCGACGACAGCCCCGAGGAATGCGAGGCGATTCGACAGCAACTTCCCGAGGTCGCAGTGGTGGAAGCGCCCGCTCTGGAGCCGTGGAAGCTGGTTGAGATTCTGTCGGAGCAGAGCTTCTTCGATGCTGCTTCGGTAACCGGCGAGGATGTCACTCGTGTGCAGGAATATAAGGCGCAGGCACAGCGGGCTGTGTTGGCCAGTAGTGCGAGTAGTCGCGATGAGTTTCTGGCATCGCTGGGAATTGTTTGCAGCTTTCAAAGCGCGCTACAGGCCCCGCTATCGCGGGCGGTGCAGTTGCTGGTCAAGACAAACCAGTTCAACCTGACAACCCGGCGGCGCTCGGCTGCCGAAGTTGAACAGTTTGCAGCAGAGAAGGGCGGTCAAGCCGTAGTGGTACGAGTGCGCGACCGGTTTGGCGACGCGGGGGTGGTTGGGCTGGCACTAGCTCGGATGCATGGGGATTCTTGCATCCTCGATTCACTGCTATTATCGTGTCGAGTGATTGGTCGCGGAATTGAGACCGCACTGCTGGCGCATGTTTGCGAAAATGCGTTGCGAGCAGGCGCGAAACGGCTGGTAGGGGAATTTATTGCGACTAGTAAAAATGCACCGTGCGAGCATTTTTATACCGACCATGGTTTTACCCGGATTATTTCATCGGAAGAAGCTGCTTCTGATTCAGTATTGTATGAACTTGAGCTGACAGCATCGGTCCCAACCTATCCTAGGTGGATCACTATGGAAGGAAATGAATCCTATGAGCGTTGAGCAAGTGCCGCCTTCCCTGCGAGAACTTCTGGCGGATATCTTTGAGATTTCGCCTGAGCAGGTCACTGCGGAATTAAGTATGGAACAGGTTGATAGCTGGGATTCTTTCCGGCACTTACAGGCAATCCTCGCGCTGGAAGGGGAGTATGGCGTGCAGTTCGATCCGCAGCGGATCCCTGAGCTTACCAGCGTGGCACTGCTGCTGTCGGAGTTGAAGAAGAAGGGGGCTACCCTTTGACGCCAGAGTTTCCCGGCGGGTTGGATTTCAAACTATTGCATGTTGGCGTTGCCGTGCCGACTCTGGGGCCAACCACCGAGTTACTCTCGGACTTATTGGGGTACAGAGTTGTGTCCGGGCCATTCGAGGACCCTGTGCAGAAGGTCAAGGTAATCTTTCTTGCCAAGTCTGATAAGGATGTGACGGAGATTGAGCTGATTGCGCCGCTAAGCGAGGATTCTCCGATCCAGTCCGCGCTGGCCAAAAGCGGAGGCGGGGCATATCACCTATGCTTTGAGACGAACGAGTTAGAAGGAGCATTAGTCCACGCCAGAAAGAACGGCTGCATTGTGGTTGCTGCGCCTGCGCCAGCCGTGGCATTCCAGGGTCGTAGGATTGCATGGATCTACACCCGCTCGCGGCAATTGTTTGAGCTGGTGGAGGCTGCGAAATAGAGATGGGTGTGCGGGAGGATGCTTTTGCGCGTTGAATCCATCTTGAAGGAGCAGACGGAGCAGTCTTCGCGAAGGCTCTATCTTCTCTACCATGAGCTGCGGCCTATTGAGAGCCGGTATTCCTACGTGCTCGATACCGGTTCGTTCGAGCGGCATTTGGACATCTATGCGCAGATACGTAAAGCGGATAATTGCCGTATATGGCCAGAGATCACCTTTGACGATGGGCATATTTCCAATATCGACCTGGCCGCTCCCCTACTGCACACACATGGGATGACAGCGCGGTTTTTTATCACAGCAGGATGGACGGGCAACAAACTTGGCTACATGGGCTGGGCGGAGCTGCGATCGCTGCTTGAGGCCGGACATTCGATTGGCGTGCATGGTTGGAGTCACAAGTTGCTGACGCACTGCAGTGACGACGAGCTACAGATTGAGTTGTGTAAGTCACGACGCACTTTGCAGGACAAGCTGGGGACTTCCGTTACAACGATGTCTCTGCCCGGCGGCCGATTCAATCGTCGTGTTCTGGATGCATGTGCGGAAGCCGGCTATACGCAGATTTATACCTCCGTCCCACGCGCTGAATATCTTCCCCTCGGAGCAACAATTGGCCGGGTGAATATTCATGGAAGCGTGCAGCCGGAGTGGCTTGCAAAGCTGTTTGAGGCGGATAGCGGCATGTTGGCTAAACTGGGCCGCCAATACCAGATGAAAGCAAGGGCGCAGAGGCTGCTGGGAGACCGGCTATACGCTAAGTTGTGGGCGATGGTGAATCGCAGTGAGCCGGGTACCGATGGCGGCGGGGAAGGCGCGGAATGAAGGTCCTGCACATCATTAGCAGCGGTGGCATGTACGGCGCGGAGGCGGTGATCCTGAACCTGGCGCGAACTCTTCGAGATGGGCCGCATCGCTGTGAGCTCGGTGTGTTCTCCAATTCCCCAAACCCGAACCTACAGCTTTATGAAACTGCCTTGAGGGAAGGAATCGATTCGCACCTGATTCCATGCAGAGGGCAGGTGGACCGCGCGGCAGTTGCGAGCATTCGGGAGCTGGTGAATCGAACCGGAGCGGATGTGGTTCATGCCCACGGATATAAGGCGGACATTTATACCTACATCGCGTTGCGCGGAATATGCTTGCCGTTGGTCTCGACCTGTCACACATGGTATGACACGGATTTATTCGTATCGATCTATGGGAGACTGGATCGTTATGTATTGCGAAAGTACACGCGTGTTGTTGCGGTTTCGGATGAGGTGAAGCAGAGGCTGCTGAAGGCTGGTGTGCGCGAAGGAAAGATCCGCATAGTGCGCAATGGAATTGATCTTAGCCCATTCGACGGCGCGGTTTCCGCGCGTCGCGAAGGGAGAATACCAGGCCATGCACTGGTTGTTGGCCTGGTTGGCCGGTTGGCGTGGGAGAAGGGGGTCGATCTTTTCCTGGAGGCTGCGGCGGAAGTTCTGGTTGAGATTCCAGAGACGCGGTTCAAGGTGATTGGCGAAGGACCGGACCGAGAGAAGCTGGAGGGTTTGATTGATACGTTGAAGATCCGTGATAGCGTGAATCTGCTGGGCCGCCGGGAAGATATGGCTTCGCAATACGCATCGCTCGATGTAATGGTGTCGTCGTCACGCCAGGAGGGATTGCCAATGGCGCTTCTGGAGGGCATGGCAAGCGGACTGGCGTTGGTGGCGACGGCGGTGGGCGACGTGCCAAAGGTAATTGTGGATGGACGCACCGGGCTGTTGGTGCCGGCGCAGAACACTGGGTCGCTCGCCGCGGGAATTATGGAGCTATTGCACAACCCAGAAAAACGAAAACGGCTGGGCCTTGCGGCACGGGAACTGATCGAAGAGGAATACTCCTCGGCACGGATGACAGCGGATTATCTAAGTGTTTACAAAGAGGCCCTTGCAGTACGGAGGCCGGCCAGTGGTGGAGTCAAACCTTCCGCTGCAATGAAAGGAAGTGCCAAGTGAGTACGGGCGAACGGCGTCCCAGGATCTTCCTGATGGACCTGTTGGCGACACTGCCCTACTACGCGGCGTATCTCTCCAAGGCGCTGATGAAACTTCCCATCGACCTGACGGTGGGGTCTATCACTTACTACCTCGATCCGGGCTGCTTCACAAGCCGCGATATCCGGGTCGATCCGGGGCTACTGGATGTAGTAGGAAAGGTCCGGCTGCCGCGGCTGCCGCGCAGGATTCTGAAGTTGACAGAAGGCATATTGAACTTGTGCGCGTTGACGGTAAGATTTTTTATCTCGCCGCCGGATATAGTCCATGTGCAATACCTGCCCATGCTGAAGACTCCGGTCCCAATGGACCTTTGGTTTATGGAGTTCTGTCAGTGGCGCGGCTCAAAGATTGTGCTGACGGTGCACGACCTAGTTCCGCACGATACGGGCGATAAGTATAAGGCGACATTCGAGGAAATATACCGGGGCGTGGACGCAATCATCTGTCACTCAGATGCAGTTCTGGAGAGGCTTGCAAACGAGTTTTCCGTTCCTCGTGAAAAAGTTTCGGTGATCGCGCATGGACCTTTCTTCTATGACCTTCCCGCAACAGTCAACGATAAGACGCTATGGAGCTTTGAGCTTGAACCGTGCAACGTGAATGTGTTGTGGCAAGGGATAATCTTTCCCTACAAGGGAATCGATGTGTTGTTGAGCGCGTGGCAGCAGGTCGAGGCGAAATGTAGCGACACTTGCCTGGTGATTGCAGGGACTGGAGCGCCGGAGCTGTTGCAGGAGATTCGAGCGCAGGTGGAGATGCTGGGCCTGATGCGGGTGAAGCTGCACTTCCACTTCGTTACCAGCGAAGAGTTAGTGGCGCTGTATCGCGCTGCGGACGTCGTAGTGTATCCCTTCCGCGCGATTACGACCAGCGGCTCACTAGCGACCGGGCTGGCGCTGGGAAAAGCGATTGTAGCCAGCGATCTGCCCGTCTTTCGCGAGTTGTTGACGGACCGGGAGAACGCTCTGCTGGTTGCGCCGCGGGACCCCGATGCACTGGCCAGCGCACTCATTGAGTTGATCCAGGATTCGGCGTTGCGCGACCGGTTGGAGGCCAATGTGCGAGCAATGAACTTCGGCGATGCATCGTGGATTGCGATTGCACAGATGACGCTGGAAACGTATGAGAGCGTCTTGTCCCACACCAGTTGATCGCGGCAGAATGCAAGGATGCGGCAGTTCCGCATGTCGGCTTGCTATAGTTATTCCCGTATTTGATTCGCTAACTTCCATGTATTTCAAGGTTGGAATGCGGATCGCGCAACGCAGGGACTCTGGTTCTGTTTACGAGGAAATGTATGACGTTTATGAGTAACTCTCGCACGGTGTTGATCGTCGCGATGGGTGTGGGTTGCCTGTCGCTCGGCCTTTGTGGAATTCATACTGCCAACGCGCAGGCTAGTGCACCGCCGACCACACAGGCCGCGCCACCGCAGCCCTGGATGGATAAGTCGCTGGATGCGGACAAGCGCGCCGACTTGATGATCCACGAGATGACATTGGACGAGAAGATCCAACTGGTGCATGGTGCGGGCTGGGGAGTGCTGCGCGCTGGCGCGCCGGTTGCCACGGGACACAACGGAGGGGCGGGCTTTGTTCCCGGCATTCCTCGACTGCATCTGCCGGACATCAACCTTGCCGACTCGGCGGTGGGCGTGCGCATGGCCGCTCCGGAGAGCCGCTACGCCACGTTACTTCCCTCGGTGATTGGCATGGCCGCATCGTGGGACCCGGACGCGGCATTTCTGTACGGCTCGGTGATTGGCCGCGAGCTGCGCGCGCAGGGCTACAACATGTCGATTGGCGGCGGTATGGATCTAATCCGCGAGCCGCGCAATGGACGCAACTTTGAGTACGCAAGCGAGGACCCCATCCTTGCCGGAATTATGGTCGGCCAGGTAGCGCGCGGCGTGCAGTCCAATCACATCATGGGAGACATCAAGCACTACGCGGTGAACGACCAGGAGACGGGGCGCAATATTCTGAACGCCGTGATGGATAAGCGCACACTACGCGAGACCGACTTACTGGCCTTCCAGATTGCCATCACTGCAGCGCATCCGGCGGGCGTGATGTGCGCCTATAACCACATCAACGGCGACTACTCGTGCGAGAACGACTACGCGCTGAACCAGGTTTTGAAGAAGGACTGGGGATTCCAGGGCTTCGTGCTCTCCGACTGGGGCGGGACGCATAGCACGGTGAAGGCCGCGCTGGCCGGGCTGGATATGGACCAGCCGGGCGACGACAACTTCTTCAGCGATCCGCTGAAGAAGGCCGTGCAGGACGGAACAGTTTCACAGGCGCGCCTGGACGATATGGTGCATCGCATTGTGCGCAGCATGTTCGCCAACGGCGTGATCGACCAGCCACCTTTGCCGCGCAGCGTGGTCGATCCGTTCCGCGGACGCGACGACGCGCAGAAGATTGAGGAAGAGAGCCTGGTGCTGTTGCAGAATACGGGCGGCATTCTGCCGCTTGCCGCCGCGAAGACGAAGAGCATTGCCATCATAGGCGGCCATGCCGATGTGGCCGTTCTATCCGGCGGAGGGTCGGCGCAGGTGGATTCGCCGGGTGGCAATGCGATTGCACCTGGGCCAGGCAGCTCGCCGTGGGGCAAGTCCATCTACTTCCCTTCCTCGCCGATGCGTTATATCCGTGAGCAGGCCGCGTCCGACACGAAGATCATCTACGACGAGGGCACCGATTTGGCAGCGGCGGCAAAGGCCGCGGCATCCGCGCAGGTTGCCATCGTCTTTGTGACCCAGTGGATGACGGAGGGCCAGGACTCCGCGACGTTGAGCCTGCCCGACAAGCAGGACGATCTGGTTGCGGCAGTTGCGGCGGCCAATCCTAATACCATCGTGGTGCTGGAGAACGGCGGCCCGGTGAACATGCCGTGGGCACCGCATGTGAAGGGGATCGTTGAGAGCTGGTATCCGGGGATCGGCGGAGGAGAGGCGATTGCGAACATTTTGTTTGGCCGCGTGAATCCATCTGGCAAGCTGCCTGTGACCTTTGCCGCTTCGGAGGACCAACTGCCGCATCCCAAGGTGACCGGACTGACCGAGCGGACGGGCAACAATGCCGACGCCGTCACCCGCAATCAACCACGCGCGCGGCCCGTTGAGTTCCCGGTGGACTACAACGTGGAGGGCATGGCGGTGGGCTATCGCTGGTTCCAGGAGAAGAACCTGAAGCCGCAGTTCGCGTTTGGATTTGGGCTGTCGTACACGCACTTCGCCTACTCGAACCTGAAGGTGGATGCGGATGGGAAGAGCGTGAGCTTCGAGCTGCGCAACACGGGAGCGCAGGCGGGCGATGAGATCGCCGAGGTCTACGTCACGCTGCCCAGTGCGGCGGGCGAGCCGTTCCGCAAGCTGGCAGGATTTAAGCGCGTCTCGCTGGCTACAGGAGTGAGCCAGACGGTGACGGTGGCGCTCGATCCACTGTATCTTTCCATCTATTCTGCCGACACCGACAAATGGTCGCGACCGGCGGGCGAGTTCCTGATTGAGGTGGGAGGATCGTCGGCGGAGCTACCGCTGCACAGTACGGTGCGGTTGGCCGCGCATTAGGGCTCAACTCCCATCCATCGCAATTAATATAGCGGTGGATGGGGGCACCCGGCTTTACTTTACTGTGACGATCTGGCGGGTTCCATTCGGGCCTGGTGCGGCGTTCCACCCGCGAATGGTGAACAGGACGGGACCGCGCGCGGCGCTGGCAGGATATTCAACTTCGATGGTGCGCGACTCGCCGGGAAGCAGCGAGATGTAGTTGTCCGAGTAGTAGGCAGGAAGAATCCTTACCAGGTCGTCGGAGCCTAGCAGGGTGAGCTTATTTTCCAGGCTGACTACGGCGGTGGGATTCGTGAGTTGAACCGTCACCTTGACCATTTCTCCAGAGGTTACCGCTTTGGCTGAGGTCCTGAGAGTCGTAGGTGCGAGATTGTTCAGCTCACGATACGAGGATGCGTTGGCGCCCAGCCAATAGAGGTTCTGCGAGACGAGCGCGCCCTGCGCATCGTGCAACTCCAGCGAGACCAGCACCATGCCCTTGGCCAGATACTGTTCCAGGTCCAGACGCAGAACGGATGCGGTGGAGTCGGCGTCAACATCCTTGCGCTCCGTTGCCTGGAAGAGCAGCGCATTGGCCAGCGAGTAGACCTTCGCGCTGACGGTGAGGCCGTTGTGCGCGGCTGTCGTGGTGTTGACGATGTCGACGCGGTAGTTGGCCAGGTTGAGCTGGACGTGCAGCGGCTCACAGGCCTTCTTCACGCCATAGAACGAGGCCTGAGTGTCGTAGTCGGAGCTGAGTATCTGCCACATGGTGCTGGGCCATGCGGGCTGGGTCATCCAGAGCAGGCGGCCGCTGTTGGGCGCCCACAGGTTGGCGTCCATGCCCTCGAACATAGCGCGATGGTCGACGTAATTCAGCATCTGGGCCTTGCGCTCGAAGTCTTCGAGGCCGGTTGGCGCGCCGAACTCCGCCTGAATCTCGGCCATGAACGGGGCAACGTCGCCGTTCCCGCTCTGGTGCCAGTCGTGGTAGGCCCACACATCGTCGATGGGCCACTGGTCCGCTTTGGGCGTGGTGCTCTGAAAGGACTCCAGCGTGGACATGGAGGGCGTGCCGGTCTCTACCGAGAAGCCGCGGTTGAGTGTGGTGAAGTACTGCGCCGGCACCTGATAGCGATACGGCCCGCTGCCCGCCAGGTTCACGGCATTCGAGCTGGGCGAGTAGTAGCGCGTGCCGTCGAGCGTGCGCGCCAGCTTGTCAAGGCCGAGATTGATGATTGGCTGCGGCACACCCTCGTTGCGTCCGCACCACATCACGATGGAGGGATGGTTGCGGAAGCGCTGAATGGTGTCGGCGGCGTTGGCCAGGAAGAGCTGCGGGTCCTCGGCCTCGATGTTGTAGTTCTCGGTAGACTCCCAGAAGTCGTTCCACACCATCATGCCGTACTCGTCGGCCAGTTCGTAGAAGCTCTCTTCAGTGCTCTGGCCCACCCAGTTGCGGATAATGTTGAGGCCGGCATCGCGGTTCAGGCGGAAGAAGGGTTCGAGGTGCTCGCGGGAGACGCGCTTGCGATAGTCGTCCATACCCCAGTTGCCTCCGCGCGCGGCGATGCGCACTCCGTTGACGCGGAGGACGAGATACGGTTCGGTGCGCAGGTCAGTCAGTGGCTGGATTGCGGGCGAGTTTTCCGCGCCGGGCGCAAGCGATGCGACGTGCGAAGTTGCATTGGCGCGGCGCTCTTCGGGCATGGCGGCCAGTTCGGCTGCCGGGGCGGGAATCTCCAACATGCCATCGTGGCTGACGTCGACGATGGGAGTTGTGGCCTCAGCATCGCGCGCGTTGGCGGGAGTGAACTGCACGCGGCGCAGATGGCCGGTGCTGTCCAGCAGACTCAGCTCGTAGCTAATTTCGCGAACGCCGAAGCGGACGTCTTTGGTGTCGGAGACAGAGCCACCGGATTGCAGGGCCAGTTTTACGGTATAGAGCTCGGGGCTACCGTATCCGTTGGGCCACCATAGGCGCGGATGATCGAGATTGAGTTGGGCGAACTCCGCCGGCGTGAGCTTGACGACGCTCTCGCCGGGGGTGAGCGTGACGCTCTTGCGCATGTTGATCTTTTCGATGGAGGCGATGATCGTCGCGCTAACCGGTGCAGCGGAGAGGTTGGTGACTGGCACATCGATCTCAACGGCAGCGCGCGATGTATCGTGGTTCTTGAACGTGGTCACAACCTGCGCGTCGCCGAGCTTCAGCGCGCGCGTGACGCGCAGGCTGACGGGCTGCCAGATACCGCTGTTGCGGTCGCGCACGCCGGGAATCCAGTCCCAACCCTCGGTGGCGACAAAGGTGGGGCCGTCGAGCACCATGGCACCGCCGTTCTCGCCGGGCCCGCCCAGGATGGACTGCTCCTGCGGAATGCCGGGGTGCGGCGGCGGCGAGATGCGCACGGCCAGAACGTTCTTCTGCCCAGGCCTCAGCAGGGAGGTAACGTCGAAGCTGCCGCGACGGAATGCTCCTTCTACCGTGCCCAGCAGCTTGCCGTTCAGCCACACCGAGGCCACATAGTTGATTCCCTGAAATATCAGTTCAGCGTGAGCGGCGCGGCCGCCCGGCAGAGCCGATGCCGGCACAGTGAACTCATTGCGGTACCAGTAGTCCTGTTTGTTAAGCAACTCCGGAATGGCGAGGTTGTTCAGGCCGTAGCCGGGATCGGGATAGATTCCGTTCTCGATCATAGTGGTGAGCACGGTACCGGGAACAGTGGCGCGCATCCAGCCAGAGGCGTTGTAGGCGGAGGTGCTGAGGTGCGCGCCGTCGGAGTCAACCTTGGGGGCCTCACGCATCGTCCAGCCATCCGAAAGGGTCCACTCACCGTTGCCACTCTGGGTCAGCGACGGGCCAACAGGCGGACGCTGGAGTGCAACGGGGGCGGAAAAGGTCGCGCGTGAAGCGGGCATCGTGGCAGGCGCCTGCGGCGCACGGTATCCGGCTTGGCCCCGCGTCTGGATCGGCCAGGGCTTCGAGCCCGCTTCAAACATGATCGTGGAGAAGTCGGCGTGTGCGATGTAGAGCTGTTGCATCTCGCTATCGGAGAGCGCATGGCGCAGCAACGTGAATGCGGCGATTTGCCCGCCGAAGTGCCGGCCCGGCGCAACTCCCGGACCTGTAGGCGGTGCCATCTGCAATACCGCATTGATGCTGCCGACGGTTAGTGTACCGGATGCGGCTGGATGGCCATCGCTATAGAGGCGCAGCAGAGTGCCATCGAACGAGGCTGCGAGCAGATGCCACTCGCCGGGGGTGAGGTTCGCGGGGCCGGCGAGCTGGTTGCCATCGCCCATCCATAGCATGACCTTGCCGGCATCGACCGCAAGATAGCGAGAGTACTTGGCGGTGGGGGTGCCTACTCCTGCAACGAGTTCAAACGTGCTGACAGGTTCGGGGGATTTGATCCAGCAATAGAGCGACCAGGGCGAGGCGGCTAGCAGTATTGGGTCGCGCACATCCGTGATAGGAACACGGAGGCCCAGGCCGTCGGCGAGGAAGCTGCCGTTGTAGGGGCCAAAGTGCGTAGGATCGGTGGCCAGGGGTGCAGCCGGGGGCTGTGCAGTAGCTACAGACGAAGCAAGAATCAGTGCGAATATCCCGATGAATACGGCAATGATGCGACGAGTTACAGCCGTTGCAAGGTAAGGATGGGAGGCTGGTGGTTTCCATGCAGCGAGGGGGGCCGTGGGACGCGCAAAAGAGCTTTGGATGAACATGTAGGAAGAGTAACGCTGTCGCCTGAATTATGCACAGAGACAGGCCAATCGCATGCATCGAATATCTTTCTGCGAATTCCCCTCATATTCGGGGTGCCCCATCCTTTCGCGCCTTTGTTCTTTGCGAAAGGGTGGGTTCTCCTTGTCTGTCCTTCACTACTCACTATCCACTACTCACTATCCACTACTCACTACCCACTTTTTGTTGTCAACCCTCTCGATCTCTGGAAAACCCCATAACCACCACCGCACCAATCACTTCCCTCCAAAAAATACTTGGCATAGTAGTTTCGCTCCACGGCGTATAATTAAGGTAGTAGAGATGAGAGAGAGAAGCCCGGCGTCTGCGTCGGGCTTCTTCTGTTTCCCTCGGCAATAAAAAGAGTCAGCAAATGCGCTCTCCCAACCCGTCGTCATCCCGACCGGAGGCGGCGCACTGTGCCGCCGCAGAAGAGGGACCCCCGCATTTTGTCTTTGCTTGTTCTAGCTCGTCATTCTGCCCTGATCGCAGTCGAAGGGCAGAATCCCTGTAGTTGTCATTGCCTTTGCCTTTGCTCTTGCCTTTATCCCTCTTTTGTCTTGATCGGTGCTTCTATCGGTGCTGATCGGTGTTATGTATCTTCTTTAGAAAACGGCCTTATTGCCAGTAAGTGACATGTTTTGTCTAATTTAGCAGTAACTCATTTAGAATGCTAATCATGCAGACACTAACACCTTGCAAGCCAAAGATTCCAGAAGAGTTCCTCCCAGGATACCCTGGGGAGGGGGGAGGGGGGGAGTTACTAATTGATTAATAATTCATACAATTGCCCCGTGCAGGGAGATTGCAAGGGGAATTGCGGGTTGGGCGATGGCGATAGACTACGGGCATGAGTCGCTGTTCAGCGACTAGCAGTTGGGAGGATCGAGACCAATGTCACAACTGAGCAGGACCGGCGTTTCGCTGGAAGATGATCTGTTGCAGGATTTCGACCGGCTGATCGGCAAGCGCGGCTACAAGAACCGCTCCGAGGCAATCCGCGACCTGATCCGCGAGGCGCTGCTGACGGATACTGTGGACTCCAATAAGCCGGTGGTCGGCACATTGACGCTCGTATACGACCACCACATGCCGAATCTCGGCGAGAAACTGACTGCGTTTCAGCACACCGCTGGAGCCATGATCCTGGCGACGACCCATGTCCATCTGGACCACCACTACTGTTTGGAGGTGGTCATCATGAAGGGGCGAAGCAAGGAGCTTCAGGGGATCGCGGACCAGATGCTTGCGCTGCGCGGTGTGGAACTTGGAAAGCTGGTGCTGGCGAACTCCGGTAAGGGCCTGAAGGTCGCGCATACGCATCCTCACCCGCATACGCATTAGCGAAGGCATGAACGGCTATCACCCGAAAGGCGCGATCGGGAACGGTAGTGTCCCTGTACATCCATGACCTGATTGACCCTACGAAGACGTGACGCCGGTCACGCATACGAATTCTAAATAAGTGTTACCGTTGTCTGGTTCTGGATTCCTGTTGAAACCCGGCCAGAAAGTATGAAGTCATACGCGAGAGCTTGCTGGAAAGTCAGGTCATGCAAACCAGATTCAAGGATTTATTTAACGATGCAGCGCACGGAGTCCGCGGCAAGGTAGTGGGAATCTACGGGATCCTGCTGGTGTTCAACGTGGGCGCGTGGGCGTGGGCGATCCTGACCTCGCGGCACTATCCGCTGCTGTTGGGGACGGCGTTGCTTGCCTACAGCTTCGGCTTGCGCCACGCCGTGGATGCTGACCATATCGCCGCCATCGACAACGTGACCCGCAAGCTGATGCAGGAGGGCAAGCGGCCGGTCGCTGTGGGATTCATGTTTTCGCTAGGCCACTCCACAGTTGTCATCGTGGGATCGGTGGCGATTGCAGCCGCGGCACTGGCGCTGCAGCACCGCATGGACGGCGTGCGGGAGATTGGCGGCGTAATCGGCACGCTGGTATCGGCGATCTTTCTGTTGGGTATCGCCTTTGTGAACCTGGTGGTGCTGCGGTCCATCTATCGCGCCTTTGTGCGGGTGCGCGCTGGGGCGCCGTATGTCGACGAAGACTTTGACATGCTGCTGGCCGATCGTGGATTCCTGTCGAGGCTGTTTCGTCCCATGTTCCGGATGATCACGCGAAGCTGGCACATGTATCCGCTGGGCGTGTTGTTTGGCCTGGGCTTCGACACGGCAACCGAGATTGGACTGCTGGGAATTTCGGCAGCCGAGGCATCGAAGGGACTATCCATCTATTCGATCCTGGTCTTCCCAGTACTGTTTGCCGCGGGGATGTCGCTGATCGACACGACAGACAACATCCTGATGCTTGGGGCCTATGGATGGGCCTTCATCAAGCCGGTTCGCAAGCTCTACTACAACATGACAATCACGTTTGTATCGGTGATTGTGGCCCTGGCGGTGGGAGGCGTCGAGGCGCTGGGTTTACTGGCCGGACACTTCCGCCTGGGCGGGATGTTCTGGGACGCAGTGCGCAGGTTGAATAACAACTTTGGCGTGCTCGGCTACTGCATCATCGCGCTGTTTGGGCTGAGTTGGGTCGTGTCGATCGCCATCTATAAGTGGCGGCGTCTGGATGAACTGGAACTGGGCGCTGTAGCCGTGGCTGAAGAACCGCTCCAAGTGAATTGCGTTCTATAACTAGCTGAATTGATTGGTGTCCCCAACGGGACTCGAACCCGTGTTACCGCCGTGAAAGGGCGGTGTCCTAACCACTGAACGATGGGGACCGGAGCCGAATTCCTGATGGAATTGCACTCCAACCCAACCTCAACGCTACCAACAACCAGGACGCGAGTCAAAGGAGTCTCGGCCAAGTGAGGGAGACCGCTTGTGAGGAAGAGCATGTACAAAACGTCTAAGAAATCCACGGCAGGGTTGCGCGTAGGATGTTTCGAGGGGTCAGCTAGAACTTCTACCTCCCATGCAAACGTGCTGGTTGAGAACCTGGATTCGTACTTGATCCCTCAGAGGCAGTCGCATTATGAATTCATCCGTAACAGGCCGCAACGAAGTGGGGCGCAGTGAAGTGGGCCGCATCGAAGTCATCACAGGACCCATGTTCTCCGGCAAGAGCGAAGAGTTGATTCGCCGCCTGAAGCGCGCGCGCATCGCACGCCAGCGGGTGGTTTGCTTCAAGCCTGACATCGACCTGCGCTACCATCGCACAGCGATCGCATCGCACAGCGCGCAGACCCATGAGGCAATGACAGTGGCCAACGTGGCGCGATTGCGCGAGGCGCTGTATGAACAACTGCCAGAGGTTGAGGTGATCGGCATCGACGAGGCGCAGTTCTTCGACGAGTCGATTGTGCATCTGGTGGGCGAGTTGGTACATATGGGCAAGCGAATCCTGATCGCAGGGCTGGACACTACCTTCACGGGCGATCCATTTGGCCCGATCCCAGCGCTGATGGCGATCTCCGACGAGGTGACCAAGCTCTCCGCAGTGTGTATTGTGTGCGGCGCGCCGGCCATCCATACACAGCGCCTGGGAGCGAGCCGCGAACTGGTGGTGGTAGGCGCGGCTGGAGTGTACGAGGCACGCTGCCGAGCCTGCTTCCGCCCCTACCTGAACGCGCCGGAGAACGAGCAGATGGAACTACCCGACGCGTTGGATCTGTCCGTCACACCGTAGTAGCCCACTCGCCCGCCAAATTTTTCGCTTCTGAACGACGCTTGGCTGCATCGAAGATCATAGGAGGAACCTCCATGCGTTTTATGCGTCTTACCCTTGCAGTCTCCGTCTCCGCTTTCTGTCTTTTCGCGTTCACCGTGCCCACCGGTATCGTTCGTGCCCAGAGCGCCAGCAAACCGGCTACCCTGAAAGCACTTACGGTTCCCATCAAGACATCAACTGGGCAGGACGCCGGCAACGCCACCTTCAAGGAGAGCAAGGATGGCAAGCAGCTCTCGATTACGGTGAAGCTGAAAAATCTGCCGGTCGGTGAGCACGCGGTCCATATCCACGCGAACCCGGTGTGCGATGCTCCCGCATTTACTACGGCGGGCGGCCACTTCAATCCCGACGCCAAGCAGCACGGGGCGATGAATCCCATGGGCCACCACGCCGGCGACATGCCGCAGAACTTTACCATCGGCGAGAAGCATACCGGCGAGTTCACCTTCAAGGTGGACTACCTGACGCTCGCGCCGGGCGATCCGACGTCGGTACTGGGGCACTCGATCATGGTGCATGAGAAGGCCGACGACATGAAGACCGACCCCACGGGCAACGCAGGCAACCGGATCGCGTGCGGCGTGATTCCGGCGATGTAGAACCAATGCCAACTGCTGGATGTGAGCTGGTGCAATGAAATAGCCGTCAATCACACCGGGAACCAACCCGTTCGCCCCTGCGTATAACTGCGCATGGGCGTTCTGCGTATGGCAATTCCGAGCGCGGGAATCTTTCCCCGGCCAATACGGGCGGAGCGGCACGCGGGCCTTCGAGGCGGTACACTTCTGCCATTGGCCGAAGCAACTCCGCAGCGACCCGGACGGAGCACGAACCGGAACTCAAATAGGCCAAGGTACGAGGCAAGCTTGCAGCGCACGCCGGAACAGGAAGCCGCGCAGGAGGCACTCAGCAGGCTGGTTCGCCAATGCAGGACGGGCGATCCGCAGGCGTGGCAGCAGCTCGTCGTCTCGCAGCACAGGCGGATCTATGCCCTCTGCTATCGATTTACCGGTTCGGCGACCGATGCAGAGGACCTGACGCAGGATGTCTTCCTGAAGCTCTATCGCAACCTGGCGAGCTTCGATGTGGAGCGGGGCAGCTTTCAGACATGGATCACGACCCTTGCGCGCAACCTGCTGGTGGACCACTTCCGGCGAACGCGGCTGGAGCGGGCCAGCGACTCGCTGGACGCGAGCTATACAGGCGAGGACGACGGTGCGACGCAGGCCAGCCAGTTGGCCGACCCGCATCCTTCTCCGGAGGCGCATGCGTCGGGGATGGAGCTGAAGGTGAGTATCCAGCAGGCCCTGGCGCAATTGTCGCCGGAGCTGCGTGAGACAGTGATTCTGCGCGACCTGGAAGATATGGATTACAAGGAGATTGCGCAGGTATTACGCATCCCCGAAGGCACAGTGAAGAGCCGGATAAGCCGGGGACGTGGGGAACTTGCGAGGCTGTTGCAGCGTATTGAAGGGCAGGTGGTATAAGTGGCAGACGAGAGACAGTTCGGCAGCCCGAAGGTTTTGCAGTTCGGGGACAAGACAACCGGCAACCAGGCGGGCGACGCGGTGCAGTGTGCACAGTGCGAAGCGATGCTGGCCGACGCGCTGGATGGAGCGCTGGCCGCTGACCAGCAGGAGCGCTTCGATGCGCATGTGGCCGAGTGCGGGTTGTGCAGCCAGATGCTGGCAGACGCGCGGCGCGGGGCAGCCTGGCTGGAGATGCTGCGCACGCCTCGGCCCGAGCCGCCGGTGACTCTGCTGGAGCAGATTCTGGTGGCAACCAGTGGGGCACAGGGAACTTCATACCCAGGCCGGATGGTGTCCGGCGAAATGGAGCACGCGGGGTTATTAGGCGCAATGCATGGCCGGTTGCCGAGGTTGAGCGGCGTGGCTACCGTAATGCCGGGCTTTGCACCCGGTGCGGCAGCTGCGAGTTACGGTAACGTGGTTCCGTTCCGTGTGCGTGCGGCCGCTGCACTGCGCACTAGCTCCTTGGGGCAGATCGCGTTGCAGCCGCGCTTTGCCATGACAGCCGCGATGGCTTTCTTTTCCATCGCGCTGACCATGAACCTGACCGGAGTGCATCCTCTGTCGCTGCGTCCCAGCGACCTGCGGCCAAGCGCGCTGAAGCGCAACTTTACGGATGCGAACGCGCGCGTGGTGCGCTATTACGAAGGGCTGCGTGTGGTCTACGAACTGGAATCGAGGGTGCATGATTTCGAGGGTGCCTCCGACAACTACGTTCCTGCCAACGGCCAGAGCGCGCCAACCAATCCCGGCCAGCCTACAGTGCAATCTCCCTCTGCGCAGCCCGGTTCGGGGGGCCAGAAAGACGCTGCTCCAGCCGATCGCAACCAGCCTGAGAGCAAGAAGCCTTCCACCAACCCCGGCACCAGCCGCCGGGAAGAGATATACCCTAGCCGCCGCCTCATCGGCTCCGGCCGCAGCGGTAAGAGCTACGACAACCAAATCTACGCATACACAGAAAGGGTGATGGCATGAACTGCGCAAACCATCCCGATCGAGAACGCTCCGCCTTTTGCCAGAACTGCGGCAAGCCGGTCTGCAGCGAATGCGTCCGCAACGTTGCAAACTCCATCTACTGCGAACCCTGCCTGACAGCGCGCGTGGGGGCGACTGCTCCGCCGCCTGTCTACAGCTACACCAGCGCGTCCGGCTATCCCCCAGTTGCGCCACCGGTTGCCGCGGGCGAACCCAGCCCCGGCCTGGCCGCGCTGCTTGGGTTCATTCCCGGCGTTGGTGCAATGTACAACGGGCAGTACGCCAAAGGGATTGTTCACCTGATGGTTTTTGCCGTGCTGGTTTCACTGGCCGACAACGTCAACGGTATATTCGGACTGTTTATAGCCGGCTGGATCTGCTACATGGTGATCGAAGCGCACCACACGGCCACCGCGAGACGCGATGGGACTCCGCTGCCCAATCCATTTGGACTGAATGACCTCTCGGAGCGGCTGGGCTTCGGCAAGGCCTGGCCCGCGCCCGGTCCATATGCCACCGCGCCGGATCCCAACGCAGCCGCATCGCCCGACAACAGCGCGCCCGGCCCAGCCGGTGCAAATCCAAACGCCCCACCGGCGTTCCGCACCGCAGGCCAATGGACTGATACGGCTGGCGATTACTACGGCTACACGCCTGCTTCGCCGACGCCTGTTCCTCCCATACCTGCTACCGGCGATGTCAAGGTGCCCTACTACCGTCGGTTCCCTTCCGGGGCGATCTGGCTGATACTTCTCGGCGTACTCTTTCTGGTTGGCGACACCGGCTTCTTCCGCATCTTTCACCATCCTGTGTTCTGGCCGATCTTTCTGATCGCCGTCGGTGTCTGGGTCTTCGTCCACAAGATGATCGTCACCGGCCCTGGCCTGGAGAATGACGGCACGGAATTCTATCGGTGGCGCTTCGCGCGCGCCGTACGCAGCGCTTTCTGGGTCGTCCTGGTGGGCGTGATCTGGCTGCTCGATGTACTCGGCATCCTCTCCTGGAGCCGCAGTTGGCCGCTCTTTCTGATCGCAGGGGGCGTGATGCTCCTGTTCAAACGCAGCTTTCATTGCGGCTATGGTATTGCCGGCGATGAATCAGGCAGCAAAGGAGCCGCCAGCCCCGGCCCAACGGGGAGCGCGACGCCTGAGTCGCCAGTCCACGACAGCCAGGCTGTACCCAGCGAACCTGCACACGATCCTACCATCAGCGACTCAGGCAACAGCTTGCACGACGATTCGGAAGGAAGGTAAATCATGGCGAGCTATCCTCCACCACCGCCTCCTCCCGGCTACGATCCGCGCGATCAGCGGCGATTTCAACGCGACCAGTTTCGCGCCCAGATGCGCACTCAGCGGGACGCGATCCGAGCGCAGCGCGACCAGATCCGCTTCCAGATGCGGGGTCTACGTCGCAGCTCCGTGCTGGGGCCGATCCTGCTGATTGCCATCGGCGTCCTCTTCCTGCTGATGGAGAGTGGGCGGCTAGACCGCCAGATGTTCTGGGAGTGGTACGGACATTGGTGGCCGATGCTGCTGGTCGCGGCTGGCGTGCTGCTACTGGCCGAGTGGACGTTCGATCAGTACCAGCTGCGCGATGGTCAGCGGCCACCTTACCGGCGCACACTGGGTGGAGGAGTCTTTCTGTTACTGCTGATCCTGGGGATCGCAGGTGTCATCGGCAGCGGCAACCATGGTATGCCAACCGGCCACAGCAGGCTGTTCCCCGGCTGGCATGTTGACCCCGAATCCTTCGATGAACTCTTCGGCGACAAGCATGAGAGCGACGAGACACTCGACCTCTCCTTTGCACAGGGCGACTCGCTCACCATTGCGAATCCGCGCGGCGATGTAACCGTCAACGGCACCAGCGACGACAACCAGATGCACCTCGCCATTCACAAGCAGATCTACGCCCACTCGGACACAGACGCCGACACGAAGTCGAAGCAGTTCAACCCGGACAACAAATACCGGAACTCCGCGTGGACGGTCACTATGCCGTCGCTGGATGGCGCCAGCGCCGACCTTGTCATATCGGTGCCACCATCCACCCCTGTCAGTATCACCGCCGACCACGGCGATATCCACATCGCATCCGTCAAGGCGGCTGTCAGTGCGATCGCGAACCACGGCGATGTTGACCTCTCCGCGATCACGGGCGCAGCCACCGCTCATATCAATAGTGGAAGCTCATCGCTTACAGCGCACAGCATGGGCTCCGGCATTGATATCCAGGGGCGCGCGCAGGATGTCACGTTGATCGATATCACGGGACCAGTCACACTCTCCGGCGAGTTCTTCGGAACCCATCTGGAGCACATCAACGGAGCGATCCACTACCACACCAGCCGTACCGAACTGCAACTAGCCCGGCTGGACGGAGAGGCCGATATCAGTCCCCACTCCGATATATCCATCGAGCAGGCAGTCGGCCCTCTCATCCTGAATACAAACAACCACAACATCAATATGGACCGCATTGCCGGCGACATTTCCATAACCGATCGCTCCGGAACCATCGAACTGACAGCCGCACCCCCGCTTGGCACTATCAATCTGGAAGACCGCAACGGCTCCATTAAGCTGGTTCTGCCTGAACACGCTGGCTTCTCCGTCCAGGCCGATACCAACAATGGAGATATCGATACCGACTTTTTACTTCCAACCACAGGCAGTGAAAGCCATAGGATCATCAGCGGAACGGTGGGCTCGGGCGGACCAATGGTCCACGTCACCACCAGCAACGGCGACGTCTCCATCGACAAGGGTTCGGTTCTCCCATTACCTCCGCTGCCACCCGCTCCGCCCAAACTTACTCTGGCTCCAGCCACACCTCCCCGTACGCCGCATGCCCCGAAGAGTGCGCCGTAGGCGAAGTCAGCGGGTTGCGTTGATGCTCACAAGGAACTCGGCCACGGCACTCAGCGACTGTGTACTCCCGGCGGTCTGGTTGTGGCCGACCCCAGGAAGGCTGACGAATCTCTTCTGGGTGGAAGAGCTGGCAGCGAAGACCTCGCGACCCTGCCGGATGGGGACAAGGATGTCTGCCTCGCCATGCAGCATAAGTAGTGGAGCAGTGGAGCGTGAGATGTTGCCAACTTCATTGAACGCCTCGATGGCGTCGGGCGCTGGGATGAGCACGGCAGCAGCCTCAGCGGGCAAACCCTGCGCGTGCGTATAGACGGGAAGCTCCTCGGCGGCGCTGGCGATGGTGCCGGCCAGAATGAGTCCAGCGACCTTGCGCTGAGAGGCGATATACGTGGCCATGGCAGTGCCCAGCGAGAATCCATAGACAATGACGGGACGGCCTGTGCTGGCTGCGGTGAGCGTGTCGTAGAGGCGCAGCGCATCCTGACGGAAGGTCATCACGTCGGGCGTACCTGTGGAGAAGCCGATGCCGCGATAGTCGTAGACACAGAGTTCGGCACCGGTATGCACCAGTTGACGATAGAACGAGTCGGAGCGATCCACGGTCATGCCGTTGCCATTGAAGAACAGGATGACTGGGGCGTTGGGGTTGGGCGAAGGATACTTCCAACCGCGCAGCGTGGCGTCCGGCAGAGGAATGCTTTGCAGCACGCGTGATGCGCTTGCTGTCCAGTCTGCCAATAGCGCGGAGGGTGGCGGCTGAGGGATAAGGAAGTTGGCTGGGACAGGGCGTTGGTTCGATTGGGCAAAGATACAGGTAGATACAAGGAACAGAAAAGCAATCAGTCTGCGCATGATCATAGGCTAAGGTGTGCGGAGGCCCGGCGCAAGGCTTCCCTCTCCCGACAACGAGCTTTGGGCTGTGAACTATTGGCTGAGGCGTGAATGCATGTGAGCTGGGGATGGCGAAGTCTGGCTCCAGGTTTGCGGGCCGCCCCATGCGCGGGCTGCGGTGAGATCGATATGGATGGGAATGGCAGTAGGCACTGAGATTGGCTTCTGTGACGAAGAGGAGTGGAGAGCAGGCGGGGTGGGTTGCAAGAGCTGTCGGAGGCCATCTCCGAGTTGGGGAATTGCGTCGCCGAGGGCAAACAGACGGTCGAACAGAACGGTTCCTGTGAGGTGGAGAGTGTAGCCGGAAGAGTCGAGGTGGCCCTCCAGGATCGCCGGCTGCTTGCCTCCGAGGGGCAACGAGATGGGGGCGAGGTCAAAGTTGGCGGATTGCGCGGGTAGAGTTGGGCCGCGATGCCTGGTTGAGTGGTCTGCGGGAGGTGTGGAGTGGAGCAGGAGTGATCCCAGCGGGATGGCTTTGGAACCAAGCGCAGGGAGTTGCAGGGATTCGTTGGAGAATTCGAGTTCGCCAGTAAGTGTGGCAGGGTTCGAGCCTGAACCTTTTGTACTCGCGGAGGGTGGGTTAGCTCCCCAGGAGAGGTTTCCGGCAAGGGTACCGGGGCCGGTGAGACCGATGGGGGGGTGGGGCGTGGTGACACCGAGCCAATCCAGGAAGGTGTCGGCGGGGAGTGCTGGAATGGTGAGTGCGGCGAAGGTGGAACTGGGCTGGCGTATATCTGGTAGGTTGGCGGTAAGGACGAGAAGTTTGGGATTGGAAGAAGCGGATGGGGGCAATCGGCACTCGATATTAGTGAAGGAGGTTAAGGTGTTGCGGGCTATGGCCTGACACCCGGCCTCGATCGAGAGCAGATGCGGAGGAACGAAGTCTGCTCGGCGCGCATTGTTGAGCTGGATGTCGGCTGTGATGTTGTTTTGGCCGAGGGTGCCAAGCAGGTTGATGCTCAGTGCGAGCTCTCCACGCAGGCCTGCGTCGTCGGCGATCAGTAGCCGGCTCAGGCCGCCTAGCTCGACGTCCTGCCAGGAGCCGTGCAGTTCGATAGGCAGGCTTGCCAGGGAGTCCTCGGAGGGGCTGGCAGGACCGAGGGTGGCTTCGATGCGCACAGTTCCGGTGTCGGCTGGGCTGGTGTCGGTGCGGACTGGGTGCGCTTCCAGTCGGAGACGCCACTGGTGCGGCTGAGGCAGCCAGAGAGCGAAGTCAGCATCGGTCAGCGAGAAAGGAGTCTTCTCCTGGTCGAGCTTGAAGTTGAGGCGCGCGCCGCTGGCTTCGATGTAGGGAAGTTCGGGCTCGGGGCCGGCGCTGGTCTGCGCAGCAGATGCCGCAACTGACGGCGTGCGGGATGCCTGCAGCAGAAGCTCGCCGATGTTCCACTGGCCATTAGCGGTCTGCACCAGATTGACGCTGGGCTCGGTCAGCGAGATTCGTGAGAACTCAACGTGGCGACTCCAGAGCGAGCGGAGACGGATATTGGCGTGAACCTGGCTGGCGCGGAGGATGGGCTCTGAGCCGAACTCGGGATTCTCGTCGACGACAAAGTTTTGCAGGGTAAAGCCGGGAATGGGAAGCAGGTCGAGAGTGATCTGGTCGAAGTGAACCGGGCGGCCCAGCGAGGCGCTGATGTTGCGCGCCACGCGTCGCTGCAAGCGGCTGACGTTGAGATAGGGAGGCAGTAGAAGCAGCAGCAGAAGCGCGAACACAGCGATAAAGAGTGCGACGAGGCGGCGGGTTGCCGCGGAGGAGAACTCGGCTGCGGAGACATCGTGGCTTGGATTCGACTCTTGCATGGACTATTGCAGGATACGGCCACAGAGAGCAGACAGATACGGGTTCTTGCGCTGGGCAACAATTATTTGTTGCCTGCTCTCGGTGGTTTGCCCTGAGTGTGTGTTGCGGAATTACTTGTGTTTGACTGCTGGTAATGTTCTGGTCTGCGCGATTGCCGCGCGCAGAATGGGAACCAGTTGCGTGGGGTCTAACAGCGTCTTCGTGCCGCAGACAATCTGGTAATTATTCCGCGTGACGACGACCAGGGTTGGCGTCTGGGTTACGTTGAGGCGCTTCCCCAGATCAAAATCGGCCTGGACCTTGGCGTTAAGCGCGCCGGTGGGATCGAGGACCATAGGTACTTTCTGTCCATGTTTCTGGAACCAGCGCTGGGCGTACTGGTGCAGATCGTCCTTGCTGGCAATCGCCGCCTGATCGTGGAAAACATCGGTGCGGAAGTCGTCGGCCAGCTTCGCGCTCACCTTGTCCTGCAGGTAGCGCGCGTACACTGCGCCCTCGAAGGTCCAGACATGACTTACCAGGGGGAAGTCATGGCGCACCAGCGGGACGTGATATTGCTCTGCGGCCTGTAGTTCGATTGGATGGGCGCGCGCGCAAGCAGGGCACCCAAGATCCTCGAAGATGAAGATGGCGACCTTGCTGCCGACCGGCGGACGCAGGATGGACGTGTCGCGGAAGTCGTCATGCATGGGCGCACCGAGGAATTGAGCTGGCACGGAGCGTGTCATGAATCCGAGAATAAATACAATGCTGGCGACGATTAGAATTCTGCGCATCCTGTGGGCTCCCTGGCGCAATGGGCTGGTGTTTCGCTGATCCCGATCATTTTATAGCAGCAGCAAAAACTCCTGCCTAAGCTCTAGCGAATGACGTGGAAGGTGCGTCCCCAGCGGGTCTCGGAGAAGAAGTGGGTAACGATGTGCGCCATGAAACCGATGCGATCACCCAGCTCGGTCTTATTGATCTGGTCTGCGGGAGTTAGGAACGACCAGTAGACAAAGAGTGGACGTCCGACGATGTTCTCGCGCGGAACGAATCCCCAGAAGCGTCCGTCCAGCGACTGCGTGCGGTTGTCGCCCATGGCAAAGACTACGCCCGGCGGGACGATGAGGTCACCATTCACAACGTGATTGGGCAGGTCGAGCGCCCAGAGGGACGCGTTGTTCTGGCTGGCTGCCTGCTCGATGCCTTCGAGGTCGGAGGGGAAGTCGTCGCGATATGGGATGTAGGCGTCGCTGGGATCGCCGTCGTCGCGCGGCATCTGAGCGTTGGGCTCATTCTGGGCCACTCCGTTCAGGTAGACAACACCGTCGCGCAGGTGGATGCGGTCGCCGGGAATGCCGATGCAGCGCTTGACCAGATATAGGTCGGGAGTCTCCGGGTGCGGCTTGAGGAAGACGATGATGTCGCCGCGGCGGACATCGCGGTAGTGGACAATACTCGCCCACAGCGATGGTGGCGCGAGTGAGATGCGGTCCACCAAAACGTGGTCGCCAATGAGCAACGTCTTCTCCATGGAGGCCGAGGGAATCTCGAAGTTCTGGAAGATAAAAGTCATGACGAAGAGGCCGACAGCGAGCACGGTGCAGATGGATGCGAGAGACTCGAGAGCGGTCTCGTGGTCATCGTGCTGTAGCTCGGTGGTTGCGGGGGTTGAGGCGGAGTTGATGGACTGCTCGTCGGGAGTGGTGGTGGTAATGTCGGTCAAGATTCGGTCTCCGCTCTCGGCGTGGGGTGCAAAGTTAGTGTATCGCTTTGGGTCCATTGCAGGGGTCTAAGCATGCTCACATCATGCGTAGGCGTGGATTTACTCTGCTGTTATTTGGTCAGATCGTACGCGTATAATTTAAGGCGCGATTCGCCGACTTGCGCGGATCAAGGAAGTGCGCTATTGTTAATAGGCAAGTGAAGTACTGCTTCGCACCTTGGCATGGTTTGGCAATTGCAAGCTACTGGGTGGTTCGGTCCGGATATTTGAGTGACCGTGATCTGCCTGCTAAGGGACGACGGAGCGCAGTCCAAGCGTTTGATCGCGGTTGATGCCGGCAACAGGGGCAGACCGGACAGCAAACCCAAGCCACTGCATGGAATCTACGTCAGGATCAAGTGTGCCTGAACGGAAATACAGGAGCTGAGTGCTCCGCGCCCGCATGTCGGGCGTTTGGTTATTTTCACTTTTGTGCTATGCGAACTGAGAGAATCGTTCCAGCCAGTATAAGTCGCTGTTTTAGCTTGACTTAGATCGGATATGGGCCGCTTTCACAAGTCGATTGAAGGCTTGGTGAGACAAAAGAACCAAGATTTACACAGATCATCTTGATTTGGCTTGACATGCCCCCAGGATTTGGATAATCTTAAAAGGTTCGCGCAAAACGTCACCCGCTTCTGAGTGACCCTCGAAATCCGGTAATTAGCGGATACGTCTAGCAAGGATCCCAAGTAAAATGTGGGATTTAGCTTGGGCAAGGAACAAGATCGAGGGTTGGCCTTCGGGCACCAGGTAGCCTTTAGACGATCAAGATAGCGCCATCAAGTTCGAGGACACGCCCTGACTTCGGTTGGGTTCGTCCTTGATCCAAAGCTGCCCGCTCAGGCGGAAGCAGTTCGGATCTTTGACAACATAGTTGAACGTGCCAGTCGTGAGATGATGCAGAATTTGGTTTAGTCATTCTCACTAGTTATAACCATCGCTCCTTTCGAGCGAGCGATGGCGTCTGATCCATCCCGACCCCTGTCGTGGATGGCGGACAAACCAAGATTAAACGAGAGTTTGATCCTGGCTCAGAATCAACGCTGGCGGCGTGCCTAACACATGCAAGTCGAACGAGAAAGGGACTTCGGTCCTGAGTATAGTGGCGCACGGGTGA
>CAIZFH010000070.1 GCA_903932155.1 uncultured Granulicella sp.
CCCTCTTTTGTTACCACCTCAGGCACAATCCCGAAGAATGGCCGCGTCGCCGATCCCGGCTTGGTCGCCACTCCCCCCGGAATCGGTGCAATAATAATCGCCCCCGTCTCCGTCTGCCAGAATGTGTCCACAATCGGGCAACGCTCCTTGCCGATCTCGCGGTAGTACCACATCCACGCCTCCGGATTGATCGGCTCGCCCACCGTACCAAGCAGCCGCAGCGACGCCAGAGAATGCTTTTTCACCCACTCATCGCCCCACTTGATGAAGGCTCGGATCGCCGTCGGCGCTGTGTAGAACACACTCACCTTATGATCGTCGATGATCTTCCAGAACCGGTCGTTCGCCGGATAGTTTGGCGCGCCCTCGTACATCAGTACAGTCGCCCCGTATAGCAGAGGCCCATACACCACATACGAGTGCCCGGTAACCCACCCGCAGTCCGCGGTGCACCAATACACGTCGTCGTCGCGCAGGTCGAAGACGTACTTACTGGTCAGGTAGCTCTGCACAGCGTATCCACCCGAGGTATGCACCAGCCCCTTCGGCTTACCAGTCGTGCCAGACGTATACAAGATGTAGAGCAGGTCTTCGGCGTCCATCCACTCCGCCGCACACTCGTCGCTCGCCTCGGCCATCAACTCGTGCCACCAAAGGTCGCGCCCTTCCTTCATCGCTGCGCTGATCTTATTTCCAGCTGCGCGTTGGTACACCACCACATTGCGCACCGTCGGGCAGCGTTCAATCGCCTCATCCACAATAGCCTTCAGCCCCACCTCCGCGCCGCGCCGGTAACTCACATCCTGCGTCAGCAGCAGAACGCACTGCGAATCGTTCACCCGGTCCACAATCGCCTGTGCCGCAAACCCTCCGAAGATCACCGAATGCACCGCGCCGATCCGCGCGCACGCCAGCATCGCAATCGCCAGCTCCGGCCCCATCCCCATGTAGATGGCAACCCGGTCGCCGCGCTCCACTCCAAGCCCCTTCAACACGTTCGCGAATCGCTGCACCAGCCCATGCAGTTCGCCATAGCTGATACGCCGAACCTCGCCAGGCTCACCCTCCCACAGCAGCGCGGTCTTCTCACGCCGCGCTCCCTTCGCGTGCCGATCCACACAGTTGTGGCTCAGATTCAACTTGCCGCCAACGAACCACTTTGTCGAGCCCATCTCTCCTTCGACAACCTTCTTCCATGGCGCAAACCACTCCAGCTCGCTCGCCGCCTCAGCCCAGAATGTCTCTGGATCCTCTACGCTGCGCCGGTACATCGCTTCATACTCTTCGAAGCTCTTGATGTGGGCCTTCGCCGAAAACTCCGCAGCTGGGGGGAAAATCCGATTCTCCCGCAGTAGCGACTCCATGTTCGTTCCAACCGATGTCTGCACGCTTATCCCCGTAGTTGTAGTACCACCGTAACATTGCAACAGCTTCGCAGTAACTCTGATGTCGGAAACTTCGCGCGCGATGGATTTCTTTGCCGGAACCTCTCCAGAATCCGTACTTCGCTCTTGCCTGTCCTTCACAGATGTTTCTATCGTAGCCATCCATTTAGAAGTCTTGGGTGCTGGTGCCGCTTTCCTCGAAGCGCATTGCCTGTCCATGAGCAACTGATAGAAATTTGCTGATTCGCAGACCGTCGACCGTTCTTTCTCATTCAATTCCAATCAAACTATGATCTTTTTGGCGTTTATGTCCCACGAACAGGTAAGTTTTGACGACTAAGTTTGGCACGCCACTTGCTTCATATTGACCAGCAACCACCTGCTTCAAGTATGGAATCAATCCCAACACGGAGAAAACTTAAAGTGCAGGCGGAATTCAATACAAGGAGCAATAACAATGATCAGTGTCCTGAATAGTATTTCCCAGTTGCACGCGGAAAATGCACTTTCTTCCACACAGGCATCGCTGCAGAACACCCTGACTGAGTTGTCCACCGGCTTGAAGATCAACTCCGGTGCGGACGACGCGGCGGGCCTCTCGGTAGCTGCCGGTTTGGGCGCCAACATCGCTGCACTCACCCAGTCCAGTCAGAACGCATCCAACAGCGTCGGCCTGCTGCAGACCGCCGATGGTGCCCTCTCCCAGGTTACCTCCCTGCTCAACCAGGCAATATCGCTGGCAACGGAAGCCTCCAACGGTCAGCTCACGGCGGCGCAGAGCACGGCTGCGAACACCGCCTACCAGTCGATCCTGACTGAGATCACTCAGATCGGTTCGACCACCAACTTCAACGGAACGGCCGTCTTCAGCGCCTCTCCCGTCACCACATTCACCAGCGATGGTACAGTCGGTGGCACCACAACAACATCGACCACGACCGGCGCGCTCTCGTCCACAACCTTGGCCCTGAATACAACGCTCCTTACCTCCACCGGCGCTGCTGCCGCCGCGCTCACCGCGCTCTCCGCCGCAATCAACACGGTCTCGGCAGCCCGCGGAACCATCGGCGCTTCCGTAAACCAGTTGACCGCGGATACCAACGTGCAAAACACCGAGGTCACTAACCTGACCAGCGCCCAGAACAGCGTGCAGAACGCTGACATCGGAACAACGGTTGCCAAGATGACGCAGTACAACGTCCTCCAGCAGACGGGTATGGCGGCCCTGTCGCAGTCCAATCAGGCGGAACAGGCCATATTGAAGCTACTGCAGTAACTGTCGGATAGTGCATTCGCACCAGTACCCGCGAACCAAGGGCGGTGTGAGTTAGTGCGCAGCAACACATCGCTTGTAACATGTGCGGAGGTGTCGTTATTTATACGGAGCATTGCAGAATGCAATAGCAGTAACGCCGCCCAGGCATCCATGTCACGGGATGTCAAGGAAGCCTTGCCTCGTGTGGCTGATGCCAAAGGCAGTCTCAGTATCTGTTCTGTGCGAAGCCGAAAAAGCCGCTATCTTGGCTCATGGCGTTACCGTTGCCCGCTCTTCGCACATTGAGCGTTCGCATCCGCATGCCCCATTATCCTGTGATCTATGCGGAAAGGGTGGACTTCGATCTAGACGCTTACTGGGCAGGCCCGCTCGCCAGTTGCACCCGCATCTCCCGCACCTCCCGTGTCAGCACCTCCACCGCTTCCTTCAGCGCGCCGAGGTGCATCTCCTCGGGCGTAGGCTTCATCGACTCTACATAAAAGCTTCCGTTCGGCTCCAGAACACAGGTCTCAACCTCCGAAAAATCGTTCAGGCCCTGCTTGTGGATCACCGACAGCAGCTCCCTCTCGCTCATCGTCTCCTTCTGTAGTGCCGCCGCATCCACCACGCCGTGATGGATCAGCACAGTCTTGGTGCCTTCCAGTGCTGCGTCCACCTTGGGCATCTTGAACAGCACGCGCGTCAGCATCCAGTTGATAGCCAGCAACGAGAACGCGCCAATCACTCCGCCTGTCACCGAGTTGTCGTTCCCGATGATCGCGTTCTGCACCGTGTTCGACAGACTCAGCAACACCACCAGGTCGAATGGGTTCAACTGTGCCAGCTCCCGCTTGCCAAACAGTCGCAGAAACAGCACAAGAAAGAGATAAACAATCACGGGCCGCAGAATCTTCTCCATCCACGGCAACGGCATTTGAAACATGCTATCGAGCATCGGCAGAACACCTCGCTCCCTCCATCATCCCTCATCTTCCCATCCCCGCGATATGCAGGAATCAGAGACAACCGGTCAGGGCGCGGGAGCCTCGCTGCTGGGCAGGATGCGCGACGTCACTTCCAGCTTGTGGTAGTTGCTGTAGGTGGCATCGTACGTCCATCGTTCCCTGATTGAACTGCCAATGATATTGTCGGATATCTTCGTCGGCAGCCAGAAGCTCTTGCCGCCAAGTGCAACAGCCGCGTACTCCACCGTGACACTCCATCGCCCCATAATCGGTTCCATTGCAAGCCCAAGCTCAGAATAAACGGTGCTGGTATGGATCAGAGTCGAACCAACCAGGTGATGAGGGACTGTGAACTCCAAACGCAACACCTGCATGGTCACAGGGTCGATCTGTACGCGTCCGCTCACGTCTTCCTGTATCTGGCAGTCATCCGGACGTCTGCGTTCCGGCAGGCTGGCAAACTGAATCGCGATGGGTTCGCTCGACTTGTTCTGCCGCGCCGGTCTCAGCGTATAGCGCATACAGGCCTGCTTGCTTGCGGAGACCATCGTCAGGCCGTTGGAGAATGCGCCACGAAGATAGGCTGGGCCGCCCACCGTATCCCCTGTCGCCGGCCGCCCATTCACCCTCATCACCTCGTGCGACTCCTCAAGCTTCGTTTTACCCTCTGCAGTGAGATCAGGCACGCGCTTCAGACGAAACGTCGAATCCGTCACGGTGCTCTCACCCTTTGGGTCGGGAATGATCGTGGACACAACATGCTCGTCGCAGAAGAAGCTCGGCACCAGCGCTTGATACTGGTCAAGATTCTCCTGCAGCCGCTGTAGTATCTCCACTAGCGTAGGCGTCCCTGTCTTCCGCTCGGGAGTCGTATCCTGTTGAGCCCGCAGCATCACAGAACTTGCCGCCAGTAACATAAGTAGAAAAATCAGCAGCCATGATTTGCGTAGAATCATTTTGCTGGCACCTCGTTCCACGGCAGTATGCGCGACGTGACCTCCAACTTATGGTAGTTGCCATAGGTGGCCCGGAACGACCAGTAGGTCGAATGGAAGGTTCCGGGATCGCTGGTGGAATGCGATGTAATCGTGGCGGGCATCCAAAAGGTCTCGCCGCCGAGCAGGACTAGCGCATAGTCGACCGTGAGCACCCGTTCGCCGACAACGGGCGATGTATAGGATTCCCCGGGAATGATGGTGTGATGCGGCGTAGTGAGTTCCAGACGCGTAATCTGCATCGACGCAGGATCGATGTAGACGCGGCCTTTGCTGTTCTCCTGAAGAATACACTCGGCCGTGTTCTGAGGGGTGAGCACGGTGGCAAAGCGGACGATATAAGGTTCGCTCGGTCGCCTCCGATTGATCCGCTGCAACGTATAGTTCATGCATGCTGTCTGGTTGAGGGAGACGACGGCGAGTCCACCCTCAAACGCTCCGTCGACGATGGACGGGCCATCGATCATCTTCGTTGTTGCTGGCTGGCCATTCACCGTCTTCACCTCGCGCGACTCCTCTAGAGTCGTTGTATGGTCGGGTTTAACGATGCGCTTCAGGCGGAAGACGGAGTCGGTGACGGTATTCTGATTGCGTAGGCCAGGTTCCACCTGCGATATGGTGTGCTCATCGCAGAAAAAACTCGGAACACCTGAATCGTACTCGTCCAGATTCTTCTGTAGCCGCTGCAGAATCTCCACCAGCGTAGGCACCTTCGTCTCCTGCCTTGAAGTCGTGCCCTGCTGCGCCCACTGCACAGGCGACAACCCCACCAGCACAACCAGCACCGCAACCGCCATCCAGCGCCCTTTGCCCGAACGCCACCTTCCCATCCGTAACCTCCCTGACGCGCTGACTCGCTAGCTCGCTAACTCTCTGCCTCTTCCCTCACGCATACCGCTTTGGGTGCCACTCCCACGCACTGGCTACAATCGTGTCCAGGTCGGCGAACTTCGGCCTCCAGCCAAGCTCCTGTTTGATCTTCTCCGATCCCGCCACCAGCACCGCCGGATCGCCCTCCCGCCGCGCGCACGCCTCCACCGTAATCGGCTTCCCCGTCACCCGCCGCACCGACTCGATCACCTCGCGCACCGTAAATCCCTGCCCATTGCCAATGTTGTAGATCACGCGACTCTCCTTCCCTAACGCCGCCAGCGCCAGAAGATGCGCGTCCGCCAGGTCCCGCACATGGATGTAGTCGCGGATGCAAGTCCCATCGCGCGTCGGATAGTCCTCGCCAAAAATCTTGATGCTCTTGCGCCGCCCCAGTGCCACATCCAGCACAAGCGGGATCAGGTGCGACTCCGGCTCATGCGCCTCGCCATACCCCTCCATCGCGCCCGCCACGTTGAAGTAGCGAAGGCTCGCGTACCTCAGCCCGTGAATCCGGTTGAACCAGTTCAGCATCTGCTCCACCAGCAGCTTGCTCTCGCCATACGCGTTGGTAGGCTCCAGCTTCGCGTCTTCCAGGATCGGCGTAGTTACTGGCTCGCCGTAGCACGCCGCCGTCGAGCTGAACACCAACCGGTCATGCCCCGTTGCAAGCATCGCCTCCAGCAGCGTCAGCGTCCCTACCGTGTTGTTTCTGAAGTAGATCTCCGGCTTCTGCATGCTCTCGCCCGCTTCAATCAACGCGGCAAAGTGCATCACTCCATCGAATTGACCTGCCCGCAGCGTCTTCTCCAATAATGCCCGGTCTGCCAGATCCCCCTCGACGAACTCCGCTCCCGCCGCCACCGCTATACGCTTGCTATGAATAAGATTGTCGTAGATCGTCACCATATCGCCGCCGGCCAGCAGAAGCCTTGTCACCGTCCCGCCGATATATCCTGCACCGCCGGTTACCAGAATCCTCATCGCATCTCCCTGCATCTTTGTACTGCTACAACCAAAGTATAAGAACTTAAAGTCAAAAAGAGTGATTCCGGGAAATCCGGGGTTAAGAAAGGATGGCATGAGGTATGTCCAGCATCTAACTTGATACGTTCCCGGCCCCGGCCATCGCGCCAAATTGTGAACCGAAATACTAAAATGACCTTCACGACAGATCGCTACCGGGTAATTGTCCCTTTGTTTTAGATAACACCCTGTTTATAGATGGTTTACTGGTTGCGCAATTTGTATCCTCAGCGTCTCGGATTGCGTCATACTTAAGATTAGCCCTACGCTCCTACACGGAGTGAACAATAGAAGGATCGAACGACTATGCCATTGCCATCTCAGGGAGACACACGAGACCAGCCCCAGAGCGTGCAATTTGCACACTTTGGAGTTCTCGATGCCGGCCACTAGAGCAAGCCGTCGATGTTTGTCTCCGTAGTCGCTAATGCAGTCATTCTGTTCGTCCTTATCATTATTAGCGCTGCAAACTCCAAGATGATCCAGAAACGAATTCTGCTCACCGAACTCACCTTCCAGCCTGTTCCAAAGCTTGAGCCCATAAAGCCCAAGATCGTACCCCCAGCGCCCAAATTACCTCCTCCCCCTCCCCCAAGGATCGAAGTAATGGCGCCTAAACTCGTCGTTATCAAGCCACCCGATCTGCCCAAGCCGCCAGAAGTTAAGATGGACACCCCCAAACCCATCATCGCTCCTCCGGCCCCGGTCAAGGTCGTCGCAGCGGCTGCCCCGGTTGCGGTCAACCTCGCCGCCAAACCAGCCTCCGTGGTCAACAACGACCAGCATCCCACCGCCGTCAACTTGGGTAGCGCAAATGCACCCAACCTGCATGGCCCAGCAGTCGCCGATGTCAATCTGGGGCGCGGCCTCAACGGTGCCGCCGGCAGCGGCAATGGTCCCAGTGCAACCAAGGTCAATCTCGGCAACGGCAGTGCCGGAGGCTCCATCCATGGCACAGGCCTGGCTGCAGTCGCTGGCATTCCTCATGGAGTCGCAGGAGGAACTGGCACCGGTCCAGTCGCCAGTCAGGTCAACCTCGGACAGGCCACCCCGCCACCCATGCCCAAGGCTTCCGCAGTCGTCGCGCCCCTCCAGCGTAACGAGCCCAAAGTCATCTACAAACCCAAGCCCGAGTACACCGCAGAAGCGCGTCAATTTCATATTGAAGGCACCATGACCCTCAAAATCCGCGTCTTACCAAATGGTTCGGTCATGGTTCTCAGTGTCATCAACGATCTAGGCCACGGTCTCGCCGACTCCGCAAAACGTGCCGTCCTGGCCACAAAGTTTGAGCCGGCAACCGATGCATCCGGTCAGCCAATCACTTGGGATGGAATTGTTACTGTTTCTTTTCAGCTTGCGGGTTAGCAGAGTGGTCCGTCAACAATTTGCTTGGTGCTCTTATGTCATATTGCTTTTGCATCAGTCGCTTCAACAGACGTGCTTTACTAGTACGCTGAGCTTTTTTTAGACGGAGACCGTCAGGTCGCCACAGGGAGCAGCAATTATGATTCTTCGTTCAAGATCCATCGCTGGTACGACGTTGATGCTACTCCTCGCAACAACGCTTCCTGCCTTGGCTGCGGAAGGAATCCCCCTCTTCGGAAAGAAGAAGCCTGCCTACGACAACTCCAACGGCGCTAAGCCGACCGCCGCTCAGAATGCCCTGATCGACAAAGCAATCGTCAGAGAAAAAGAGATCGTCAAAGTCGTCAGGGATCGCGCTCCCCTGGTCGAGACTTACATCCAGAATATGAAACCAGACCCCGTTCTCTACCAGGTACCGGAGACAGACGAGCACTTCCTCGCGCGCGTCGATTTCAGCAGGGTCATCAATGGCAACGAATACAAGGACAACAAGGGAAACTTCGGCACTAAAAAAAGCCACCTTATCAACTTCAAAAACTCCTTGACCGCACTTACCGGTATCTCGAACAGCCTTCGTCTCACCTTCCATGAGTCTGGCTTCGTTCAGATGATTCTCATGGACTCCAATAACTTCGACCGCCAGCACTATGCATTTACCTTCGTACGCAACGACTTCCTTGGCAACGTCCCCACCTCTGTCTTCGACGTCTCTCCCTCCAGCCCCAGAAATGACTTCGGACGGTTCTTTGGACGCATATGGATCGAAACCGGTAACGGAAACATCATACGTTTCAACGGAGACTTCGCGGGCTCTATCCTCAGCATGAAGGAGTTCTACCACTTCGATAGTTGGCGCACCAACGTGCAGCCCAACCTCTGGCTCCCCACCTCTTTCTATGTCGAGGAGAGCGATCCTAAGAGCTCCAGCAGCACCCTCAAATTCAAGGCCATTAACTATATCTGGGGATACGCCCTCAAGGTCCCGGATCAGGACGCGGAAAATACCTCCCTCAGCGTGGCAAACGCTCAGGATATCTCCAACGACGCTGCTGATTTCAGCCCGCTCGCAGCACAACGAGAGTGGGTGCAGCAAGCCGAGAACAATGTCATCGACCGGCTCTACCAGGCTGGCCTGCTCGATGCTCCCAGCGAGTTCGACAAAACCCTCGAAGCGCTCGCCAATAATATTCTCGTCTACAACAACATACAGACCACTCGGCCCATACATGTGCGCACCCTGCTCACTGAACCGCTCGAGTCTCTGGCCGTAGGCAACACGATCATTCTCTCAAAGGGCCTCATCGATACCACCAGCGTTCCCACTCAAGACGGCGCCCAGCAAATTGGCAATCTCAATGCTCTCCTCGCATTCCAGGTGGCTCATGTTATTCTCGGTCATCGCCTCGATACCAAATATGCCTTCAACGACCGCTTGCTCTTCCCCTCCGCCTCGGTTTTCTACCGGATCCCAATGCATCATACTGCTGTGGACAACGTAGAAGCCGCCAAGAAGGCTATGCAGTTGCTCAGCGTCAAGGATCTCGCCGATGGACAGAAGTACTTCGGCCTGTATCTACAGCAGCTCCAACAGAGGGTCAAGGCCCTGCCCGCTCTCAATCAACCCATGATCGGCGACGGCCTCGTCAAGAGCGACAGCGACAACACGTTCTGGATGGAAGCCATGGTTCCCAAGGGCATCAAGCTAGATATGAAGGACCTCAAGCAGCAGGCCGCAATGCCGTTGGATAACTTCCTGCGCCACGATCCCTGGTCCGATCAGCTCATTAAGATGAACACCAATTTCGAACCTCTCCTGAGTGACCGCGACAAAATGCCTTTCGAGGTCACGCCGGTCTTTATGAAGCTGACATATTTCGCCTCTTCCACAACTCCGGGTTCTCCTCCCACCGCCGCCCCACCGTCTAGTTCACAGGCCCCGGCTGACGCTGCTCCCCCGTCCGGCACGACGACTACGCCCGCTGCCCAGCAAGCAGCGCCCGCATCTGCCCCGGCGAGAACGCCAACTCAATAGCCACATCTTCTCCGGTGTATGTACCAGACGGTTGTATACAGCCGCAGACACGCACACTCCGGACTATTATTCTTTACGGAAGACCTTTGTACCACTTTTCCTGGAGATGGAATGATCAAGACCTTGAGGATCGTCGGCCCCTTGATTTGCCTGCTCTCCCTCGCCTCTATTGCGGGTGCTCAGGCGCTTCCAGCTGGATATGGTCCAGGTAGGCTCCAGGCAGGATTTACCGTTAGCTATGCCAGACCGGATTTTTGGTATGTGGAGAATCAGCAGGGTCAGTTCGTCAACTCAGATCCCAAATATTCACGACAGTTCATCCTCGGCGTCTCGGGCTACGTAGACTACCAAATCAACGATCGCCTCAGCTTGGAAGGCGATTTTCACTGTGTCTGTCTCATCACCGCACTCGACCGAGGCGAACTCACCTATCTCGTCGGCCCCCGCGCCACCTACCCCATTCGCCGCTTCGATCTATACGCCAAGGCCCTGATTGGGTTCCATACTCTCGATATCCAGGAATGGCAGGACAACGTCGGTATCAATGGTGGTACCGGCTCCGCTTACGTAGCGGGCGGTGGTATCGACTTCATTAAATCCCCCAGGATCATGTTGCGTCTCCTCGATATCGAAGTCCAGAGATGGCCTACCTTCGTCCCCCACACCATCAATCCCATCGTGATCTCCTCCGGCATCGCCTACCGCTTCCACTAGGTGCTGGCACGCCTGTAGAATGATTCGGCATTCGGGTGCGAACCCTCAGCACAGTTATTGGGGAACACCCAGGGCGGAAATCCCCCATCCAGACCGCATCGATCAAGGTATTCGCCTTCTTTGAATGCGCCATCCGCTGACCGTTTATTCGGAGCTCCCTCTTGATCGGAAGATTGGCGCTAGCGTTGCTGCTTGGTGGGACTTCCATCCTGCACGCCCAAGCCACTTCGACTGCCTCGCGTGCCGGCGACCTCCAGATCGGCCTCGGATACTCAACCGCCAAACCAGATTACGGGCAGCAGTCCTTTCGTGGTGTCACCGCCTATGTAGACTTCGATCGTCACGCCCACTTCGGCTTTGAAGCACAGTTCCACCAGGTCTCCAGCACCAATAGCGACAATTCTTTCCAACGCACCTACGAGGTCGGAGGACGATACTTCCGCTCCTATGGACCGTTTATTCCCTATCTCAAAGCCATGATCGGGCGAGGCGACTTCAACTATCCGTTCGGCCTCACCGACCTGTCCTATACTTTGTACGCCGGAGCCATCGGCACCGACTTCAAGATCGGTACCCACTACCGCCTGCGTGCAGATTACGAACTGCAAAGCTGGTCTGGCTTCTCCCACGGTGGCCTCAACCCGCAGATTCTATCGGTCGCTGTCGCCTACCACTTCTCCGGAAAAAACCAATACAAATAGTCGGCCATACACTCGAAGCTATCCCGCCTTGCTCACGCCATACCAGCAAAACTGCCCCGCATCTTCTTGGATAGGATGCGAGGCAGTTGCACAACATGGTCAATACGTCTTCTTAAAAATGATAGGCCACGCCGATCGTCGGCATAGATAGAAACTCATAGCGATTCGTCACGATGTTGGACTCGCCGAAGGCCGGCGTCTTGACCAGAAATGCACGATACTCGGCACGGATATCAAAGCTAGGGCTCAGTTCGTACGCTAGCCCGCCTCCTAACAAGGCAGTTATTCCTTTCGTGCTCTTTGTACCCAACTCGGTCGTCTCATTGTCTAATACGGGGGTAAAGATCAGTGTGCCGATTCCGGCTTCCATAAAGGGGTTATACCGCTTCATGGTCCAGCTGAAGACGTACGCACCCGTGATCTCCTGCACCCGCGAGTGAATCCGATAACTGTAGTAATTCACCTGGTTCGATACATAGGGGGGAGGAGCACCGGGAATACAACCTCCGCCAATGCAATACTTCTGATTGTTTTGCGTAAAGCTGTAGTTCAGCTCCAACGCGCTGTGCGGGGTCAGCATGAAACGGTAGCTGGTCAGAAGACCCAGCGAGGCTGTTGAATTCGTTACTACGCTCGCTGGACCATGGATCGTGGGACCGAACAGCCCGGTGCCACTGAAGCTCACATCTTGCCGGCTCTCCTGGGCAACCCCTGCAGCGGCCGACAGCATCAGCACGCCCAACAAAATCGTCTTCTTCATTCTTCGTTCAACCCCTTCTTGTTCCTTCGCAACCTGGCCCTGGAACTCGAAGGCGATGCACTTCGCATCGCTACGAATACGGTCACGGTCACTCCCATCATTGTACCCATTGTCCGCGATCCGTGGGTGCCGCGCCACGCAGAAAGGCCGGAGAGTCTTGCAACCCCCCGGCCTCGCTGCCTAACCTTTATCCGTAATTATTGCGGAGGTGCAGTAGGTGCTCCACCGCCAGCTGCTCCGCCGCCGCGCCGTCCGCCGCCACGGCCCTGTGGCATCGCATCGTACTTGGTCGCCTGGTCAGCAGTCAGAAGCGCCTTGATCGCTGCATGCTCGTCCGTGCGTATCGTGGTCATCTTGGTGCGCATGTCCGGATCCTGCGCCGTCATCAATGCCTGCATCTTCGCAGCATCGGCCACAAGGATCGTCTTGATCTTGGCCTGCTGGTCGGCAGATAAGGTCAGAGTGGTGGTCAGTTGAGCTAGTTGGGCATCGGGGTCCATCATGCCGCGACCACCGCCGCCGCCACCCTGCGCCATCATCGGCACCGCGCACAGCGCGGCGCTACACATTGCCACTACGCCTGCGCGCATGGCATATCTACGTAACATACTCATATTCATTGGCACTTCCTCCACATCAAATCTTGCGTATTTGCCCCTTTTCGGGACGCGCCAAGAATACTATTACCGAGACTAATAAGACAACAGTAAGGCCGGAGAGTCATATATCTCCCCGGCCTCACTGCTAAATCCGTGCTCAATAGTTACTGTGGGGGTGCTGGTGGTGCTCCGCCGCCGCCGCCACGCCGTCCGCCGCCCTGAGGCATCGCATCGTACTTGGTCGCCTGGTCAGCGGTCAGAAGTGCCTTGATCGTGGCATGCTGCGCAGTGCGGATCGCGGCTACCTTGGTTTGCATGTCAGGATCCTGCGCGGTCCTCAAAGCAGTGATCTTCGCGGCATCGGCATCGAGGATCGGCTTGATCTTGGCCTGCTGGTCGGCAGACAAGGTCAGAGCGGTCGTCAGCTGAGCCAATTGGGCATCCGGCGTCATTCCACCGCGACCACCGCCGCCGCCGCCCTGAGCCATCATCGGCACAGCGCTTAGCGCGGCGCTACACATTGCCACTACGCCAGCGCGCATGGCATATCTACGTAACATCTTCATATTCATTAGTTGCTCTCCCGTGTCGATACCGGCATCATTTCTCCGGCGGACAAGTCTAACCCTACAGACGAGCAACTCACCATATTTGTTTGAGATTTTGAAATATTTTTTGAACAGTCGCCAGCAGCCACCCCTCCATCGCCCATCAACCAGCCCGTTCAGTCTGAAAGCAATAGGGATCGCCATGGGCCGCCGCATATTCTTCCACCACCTTCAGGAACGCCACCGCTACATGCGACAGGCTCGCCTGACGCCGGTACACCAGCCGTAACTTGCGTTCCAGTTGCAACTCCCGCACCCGCACCCTCACTAGCGCTCCGCTTGCCAGCTCCGTCCGCACTGTCAATCCAGGCACCAGGGCCACCCCGTTACCCATCTCCACAAAGCGCTTGATTGCCTCCAGTGAAGGCAGCTCCACACCCATGCGCAACGGCGTCTTGTGCCGCCGGAACGTCTCGATCACCTTCTGTCGCTGCGGAGACGAGATGTTGTGCGCAATAAAGTTCTGCGCTCCAAGCTGTCGGATCGACACCTCGCCCGCCTCGGCCAAAGGATGCTTCGGACTCATCACCAGATCCAGTTCATCGCGATACACCACCACCGACCGGATTGCCGGGTCGTCCGGATGGAAACTCAGTACGCCGATCTCCACCGTATGCACCAACACATCGTCCGCAATACGGCTGGCCAGCGCACGCTGCACCGTCACTTTGATCCGCGGATTCCTCCGCCGGAACTCATCCAGCAGCGGCAACAGATAAAGACATGTGTACTCGTTCGCTGCCAGGTTCAGCCGCCCTCGATGCAGCTCGCGCAACTCCGCCAGAGCGCCCATGGATTCGGCCCGTAGATTCAATAGCTTCCGCGCGTATTCGCGCAGCACCTCTCCAGCATCCGTCAGGGTGCCGTCGCGCGACGATCGATCCAGTAGCACCTCGCCCAGCTCCGCCTCCAGCTTCGCAATCGCCTGGCTTACCGCCGACTGGGTGCGATGCAGCCGCGAGGCCGCACGAGAGAAGCTGCGCTCTTCACTCACCGCAAGAAACGTCTCCAGCTGAAAAAGGTCCATCGGTTACCGCCCTCCCCAAGCGCGACCCTCGCTCAATCATGAATATATCAATTAGAAATAATAATACCTGCTCGCAACACTATAAGCATGGTTTATGCTGATAGACAAGGAGCAGAGGCGCATCCATGTCCGTGAACGATTCCTATATTCCCAAGCAAGTGCCGCCGATTCCGCAGGTTGTGAAACCCCAACCAGACCGCATTATCTTCTTCGATACCACCCTGCGCGACGGAGAGCAGTCCCCCGGCTGCGTCATGTATGGCCCTGAAAAGCTGCGCATGGCCCATCAGATTGCTGCCCTAGGCGTCGACGTCCTCGAAGCCGGCTTCGCCATCGCATCCGAGGGCGACTCCGAATCCATACGCACCATCGCGCGCGAGGTCGGCTCTTCCGCGAACGCCCCCATCATCGCCAGTCTCGCCCGTGCCAAAAGAGAGGACATCGTTGCCGCAGCGCGCTCCGTCGAGCCCGCCGTCCGCCCGCGCATCCATACCTTTCTCTCCACCTCAGACCTGCATATGGCCGCCAAGCTCAACATCACCCGTGAGCAGGCACTCGACCAGATCGCTGCCATGGTCGCCCTCGCCAAAACCTATTGCGACGACGTCGAGTTCTCCCCCGAGGACGCCACCCGCACCGACCCTGACTTCCTGGTCAAAGTCTGCGAGGCCGCCATCCAGGCCGGTGCCACCACTCTCAACCTTCCCGACACCGTCGGCTATTGCCTCCCCCAGGACTACGCAGGCATGTTCCAGATGGTGCGCGAACGCGTCCCCGGAATCGAAAACATCGTCCTCTCTGCCCACTGCCACGACGACCTCGGCCTCGCCGTCGCCAACACCATCGCCTCCATCCAGGCTGGCGTCCGCCAAGTCGAGTGCGCCGTCAACGGCATCGGTGAGCGCGCTGGCAACGCCTCCCTCGAAGAACTC
>CAIZFH010000071.1 GCA_903932155.1 uncultured Granulicella sp.
CCTCAACGTCCGGAATCTGGACGTGTAGACGCGCCCAAGTGGACATCGAGGGCGCAGAGGGAAGACATAGAGAGCACCGAGGATATTTTCGGGTAGGGCAGTGCCGTCCAGCCTTCGCAGCCGTAGCGGCTTCGGCGGAGTAGGCCCGGGCGCTCCGCCGCACGGGCAGGTGATAGGACGTAAACTTGCCTCGTCCCAATGTCCACGTATGGAGCCCTTCGGGTCGCCCTTGATCATGAACATCCAATCAGAGATCTTTGAAGAGTCGGCCAGTGAGTTGCCAGCATACGCCCAAATTCCGATCTCCTTTGAGGTGTGTTCTGTGTTTGATGTGTCTCTCCTTGAGAATGGGCGTTGTGAATTTCGCTTGTCGGAACGTTCGATCGGTGCGCCTTGGGTCAAAGATTACGATGTCTATCATGGAGAAGGCCCAACGCGATGGGCAGATCACTGGAACCTCTCGAACTGGGGCATTCTATCGGCATTCGGGAACGGTGTTCGTCTGGGCGGTTGCGCCATTGCCTGCAATACCCTCGGAGTCCATATGCTGGAGGGCAGAAAAGACCTGGCCGTCCTCTGGGATATTCGTGTGTCGCCGCAGTGTCGAAAAAACGGCCTGGGAGGCAAGTTGATTGAAGCGGCGATTGCGTGGGCCAAAAGTCACGGATGCCGCCAGTTCAAAATTGAGACGCAGAACGTCAACGTGCCAGCCTGTCGCCTGTACGCCAAACACGGATTCAAATTAAGGAGCATCAGGCGGCATGCGTATCCGGAGTTGCCGGATGAGATCCAGCTCATCTGGTGTATGGAACTGTAGGAGCGCCACCCCGTGGCGCGATAGGGCCGCGGCTCGTTCTCCGTTGCGCCGACAAGGCGAACGAAACAGCAAGCGTCCGGTTTTTTCGACTGACCGCCGATACAACGATAGGATTAGGGCATAAAAATGAATGAGCAAGCTCATACAGTTTATAGAGGTAGTTGTCTTTGTGGCCGGGTAACGTATGAGGTCACACCGCCATTCTCGGCCTTTCGCTATTGCCACTGCCCGCGATGCCGCAAAGCCACTGGAACCGCTCATGCGGCAAATATTGTCGTTCCGCCGAATCAGCTTCGTTGGACTTCGGGCGAGGAAATGATTGTTCGTTTCGACCTGCCAGAGGCGAGAAGCTTTTCCACCAGTTTCTGCCGGACATGTGGTTCACCACTTCCACATGGTACCCGAAGCGCGAAAGCCATGATCGTCCCCGCGGGTTCGCTGGACGACGATCCAGCTGAGAGGCCGGATCACAGTATTTGGTGGAGTTGTCGTGCCGCATGGTTTAATGAAACGAGCGATCTCCCCAAGCACGCGGATGCAGCCCCGGAAAGCAGATAGAAGCTGCCTGTAGGTGTTGAATTGAACGAAAGCCAAAGAAATGAAAGGTATGGCGCGAACGCCGGGCGCGTCGCAGTTCAATGCACGGCGGGTCCGGCGGCCCCGCCCTACCAGAGATGCGACGCGGTTGCGTCGCATCGCACTACAAGACGATTTGTTTCATAATACAGTCCCCATATGCCGCAATCACCATCCACCCCCACAAACGCCGCGTTCCGCGCGGACACGCTGCACGCGTCATTGGCGCAGCATTTCGGGCATGCCGCGTTCCGGGAAGGGCAGGCCGCTGCAATCCAGGCGGTGCTGGCCGGGACGGATGTCGTGCTGGTCATGCCCACCGGCTCCGGCAAGTCGCTCTGTTATCAACTTGCGGCCCTGCTGCTGCCGGGGACGACGCTGGTTATTTCGCCGCTGATCGCGCTGATGAAGGACC
>CAIZFH010000072.1 GCA_903932155.1 uncultured Granulicella sp.
AAGAGCAGCGGCGCGGGGAGGAGCAGCCAGCCGGTCCATTTGCAGAGGCCGGAAATGGGGACGTGGGAGAGTTCGCCGATGGTCCGGCTCCAGTTGAGGAAATAGGTGCGAATGACGGGTTCGGGGACGGAGACTTGCCAGCCGTCCACGCAGAAGGCCACCAGCAAGATGGCGGCCAGGGCTGCGGCTTCCCAGAGGCGTTCGCGCACGAAGAAGGCTTTGCGGCGGATCGCCACGCTGAACAGGAAGGCGGCGGCGAGCAGGATCAGGGGTTCGTAGAGGGAGACCCACAGGCTCAATCCCCAGGCGAGCCCGCCGAGGAGGGCCCAGTTGCTCGAGGCGCGTTGGAGGAGGACGGTTTCCGCGCCCAGCGCTGCTGCCATGCAGAGGATGAGGAGGGATTGGTGGTCGGGGCGCCCGAGGACGGTTCCGTGCACCAGGATGGGGCTGACGGCGAAGAGGAAGAGCATGGCGAACCGGCTTTTGCCGCCGAGCGAGCCGGACCAGCACCATAGTAACACCGCTGTAAGGATACCCAAGAGGGGGGAGACCCACGCCCCGGCGAGGTCGAGGGCAGCAGGGGTGTCGCGGGTGAAAGGGCGCAGTGTGGTGGCGAATCCTGCGGTCAAATAGTCGAAGGGGGCGGTGGTATGGGGTTGGGTGCCTTGGGGCCAGTTTTCGAAGTCGTGCCGGTGAATGACGATGCCGGGGTGTTCGAGCACGCGCTGGACGCGGGTCATGCGGGAATAGCAGTCGGCGTCCACGAAGAAGGTTTTCCCGGCCACGAAGATGTCGGCGGCGTTCCAGCAGCGGATGAGCGTCACCAAGGCGAGCAGCGCCGCCAGCACGGCGAGGGAGGCGGCGGTCTTGAGGGAACGGGGGGACGGAGGCACGGGCGGAATGTTCCAGATATGAGGCGGTCTGTCCACTCTGATGCAGTGCCTTGACTCCCCGGCGGGATTTGCCAGACTTGCGTGTGGCCTCCGCAGATGCGAAGTTCGGGGGCGTTCTGCTGAATGATCTCCAGAAAAGAAGGATGAGTTTTATGAAACAAGCGACTTCTATTTCCATCGCCCTGTGCCTCGGGGTGTTCGGGCTGGGCAACTGCAATTTGCATGCGCAAGACGCGGATGCTTTGGCAGCCCAGGCTGAGATCGCCAAGAAGGCTCTGGAAGGCAAAGACGCTCGCTCCCGCGCGGGTGCCACGCAGCAGCTTACTGACCCTGCCGTTTTGGCGAAGGTGGCTGCGGGGGACCGGGATACGGGGGTCCGTCGCGGGGCTGTGGAGAAGATTACCGATCCGGAGGTGCTGGGCAGGATTGCCGTGGAGGAGGAGGATTCGAGTGTGCGCAGGGATGTTGTCGCGCGGCTCACGAATCAAGGGCTGCTGGCGAAGATCGCGGTGCAGGACAGTCAGGCGTATGTGCGGACGGCGGCGGTGAGGAAGCTCACTGATTCGGCGGTTTTGACGAGGATTGCGGCGCAGGATCAGAGTGAGTCTGTCAGGAGGGATGCCAAGGTGCGGTTGTCGGAATTGCGGGGAACGCCTGCTTCTCGTTAGTGGGGTGCAGAGCTTTGGGAATCCAGCATCGCCGGATTTCTGCGACCCCT
>CAIZFH010000073.1 GCA_903932155.1 uncultured Granulicella sp.
TATCGCGAACTCTGGACCCTGGAGGCGATTCTGAGCGAATCGCAGTTCGCCACTCAACAGGCAGTGGCGTAGTAACATCAACCCAACCGCCGTTGCCAACTATCAACTATGCGCGGGACATCCTCCGCTGCACGCTTGCCGATGCATAATTGTTTGCAACGCCAGCACGGTTTGGCGCCGGATAGAGAGCAAAGTACTGAAGAGCGATAGGATCGAGCGTGGCTTTGTCCAAAACCCCGCCGCCCACGTCGGTGAAGTCGAGGTTCTTCTCTTCCTGGAGTGTGGGGACAGTGAGGAGTTTGGGCTGACCCTCCACCTGCCGGAAGCCTTCAAAGTCGGCAAAGAAGAACGTCTTGCCCTTGCGGATGGCTCCGCCAATGCTGCCGCCAAACTGGTTCTGCTTCAGCGGCGGCTTGGTCCCGGGGAGAACGAAAAAGTCCTTCGCGTCCAAGTCTTCGTTGCGCAGAAACTCATAGGCCGAGCCGTGGAACTCGTCCGTACCTGACTTGGTGATGATGTTGACGACCCCGCCTGACGTTCTGCCCAGCTCCGCGGTGTATTGGCCCGTCATGACATTCACTTCTGCGATGGCGTCAACCGATGTGCGTACGCCGAGCAGGCCGAGCAGCCTTTCGTTGTTGTCGGTGCCGTCGAGCATGTAGTTGTTTTGCACGTCCGATTGGCCGTTGACCACAAGTGCAGAGGAAGGACGAAAATCGGCTCCGCCTCCGCCGCTGGCCGCACTGTGCGAGGGGCCTTCATTCGCGCCTGGCACAATCTGAGCCAATTGCACGAAGTTGCGCCCATTCAAGGGAAGTTCCTCCACCGCCTTGCTCTCAACCACCGCCTGCAGGGTCGAGTCATCAGTCTGCAGCGCCGCCGCCTCCGTGGTCACCACGATCTTCTCGTTTGCCTGGCCAATCTCCAGCCGTGCGTTCACGCGAAATCGCTCACCCACAGTAAGGTCAATCCCGGACTGCACGAACGACCTGAATCCTGCCGCATCGACGTCCACCGAGTATTGCCCCGGCTGCAATAGATTGAAGGTGAACTCTCCTTGCTCGTTGCTCTTTGCCGTGCGCTTCTCTTCGGTCCCTAGGTTCTTGACCTCAACGCTGGCGTTGGGAATCACTCCTCCGGTCGCGTCCACTACCGTGCCGACAATATCTCCGGTTACTTGTTGCGCCCTTACGGGGCTCGCACACCATGTCAAAATGCAAAAGATCGAAATCACGAGAGTCGTGTGCAGCCAACAATATGAGCTGCGCTCCCTGAACCTGCTGCATATATTCGTCAACGCCATGCTTCGTCCTCCAACAATCAATCCCGTACCATGAACAACTCAGTTCGACTGCCATCTGACTTCAGACAGAACCACGCTAAATGGATGAACTGAAGAACTCCTTAAGAAGGCTGATTTCCCTCCCATCTTGCCGCTTTCGGATACGTCTGTTCGGGTTGACGTCGTTGATGCAGAAGCCTGTTGGGGATGATAGGACACAATCGAGCTTGAGGTCGCTGTCCCCCGCGTCTTTCATTTAACTTTAAGGTTGGCGCGCCACTCTGGAGGTGGTTGACGTGATGCAACTCCTGCTTGTTGAAGACGATCGTGATGTTGCGGAGTACGTTCGCAAGGGCCTTGAAGAAGAAGGCTACGCAGTAAAGGTCTGCTTCGACGGGGCTTCGGGCTTGAGAGCCGCGGAACTCACGGCTTTCGACATCATCGTGCTCGACATAATGCTTCCTCACATGGATGGCCTGGAAGTCACCAAGCGGCTGCGTTTGGAGAAGGTTCGCACTCCAATCCTCTTGCTTACAGGCAGAGACTCACCACAGGACATCGTACGAGGTCTGGACGCAGGAGCCGACGACTACCTCACCAAGCCCTTCTCCTTCGATGTACTCCTGGCCAGGATTCGCGCCCGCACTCGGATCAACATGGATGCCAAGTCTGCAATTCGCTATGCGGACCTGACTCTCGACACAGCCAGGCATGAGGTTTGGCGTGGAGACCGGCTCCTCAACCTCACGCGAACCGAGTTTTCGCTTCTGGAATGCTTGTTGCGTGCAGCGGGCCGGGTGGCGACGCGCGACCACCTGGTCGATGTGGTATGGGGCGAGCGTGGCGCCAGCGACAACAATCTTGACGTTTTCATGCAGTTTTTGCGACGCAAGGTCGACTCGCCCGGAAGCAAGAAACTGATCCACACGGAACGTGGGCTTGGCTACAGCCTTAGAGACTCTGCATGATTCACGTTTTCTCGATCCGCTTCCGCATTGCCGCGTGGTATTTCCTCAGCGCGGCCCCAATCTTGATCGTCCTCGCGGTGGGCAGCTGGTTCGCCATGAGAGCCAGCATGTACCAGGGCATCGACGAGGAACTGTTCCGCCGCACTCTGGGAGTTGAACAGTTCTTCCAGACACGCGGCGACAACTCCATACCTGAGTTGCAAAGAGAGCTCACAAATGGCCCGGACCTTCCTCTGGGTGGAGGGCTCTTTCAGGTCTTCGATGCGGAAGGAAGTCTTCTCTTTGAGTCGCCCGCAATTGCCCGGCACAACGCTTCACACCCTGGGCGCCATTCTCCGGGTGAAAAACCTGTCTACAGGAACTCGGGACCGAGCGGCCCGAGAGTGAGGCTGGGAGCGCGATCTACGGCAATCAACGGGAAGGTCATTACTATTCAGGTCGCCGAGCCCCTGCGCAGCTTCGACGAGTCACTGACTGACTTCGCCCATGTGCTTTACCTTGCCATTCCGATCCTGCTCCTCGCCATTGCTGCGGCAGGATTCTGGCTCGGTGGCCGCGCTATGGCTCCAGTCGAGAGGATCATTCTGGAAGCAAATGCGATCGGCGCGAACAATCTGACCGCTCGAATTTCTGTACCCAAGCCCAGAGACGAGTTGCGTACTCTCTCTGAAACTCTCAACGCCATGCTGGAGAGGATTGAAAGCTCTGTCAACCGCCTCGGGCAGTTCACCGCTGACGCATCCCATGAGTTGCGTGCGCCTCTGACGCTGATTCAAACAGCCGCCGAGTACACCCTCCGCCGTGAACGAAGCCGCGAAGAGCATTTGGAAGCTTTACGGAAGATACTCTACGAAACAAAAAGAACTTCGGCGCTGGTTGATCGTCTTCTCGAACTTGCCAGAGCTGACTCCGGGAAAAGCCAGTTGCATTTGATGCCGATGGATCTGGCGGAACTGCTCAACGAAATGGCAGAGAGTGGTGCGTCTCTGGCTCGAAAAAAGCAGATTCAATTCACCGCGCATCTTGACACTGTTCCAGTGCAAATCCTTGCGGATGATTCTTCACTCCGCGAGGTCTTCATCAACCTCATTGACAATGCCGTCAAA
>CAIZFH010000074.1 GCA_903932155.1 uncultured Granulicella sp.
GAAGTGCGTGCCTGCGGCGGTGGTGTGGACGGAAAACTTCAACGATATTCTGAACTCGCGCGTGGATATTGTGGTGGAGCTGATGGGCGGCCTCGACCCTGCCGAGGGCTGGCTGCGCAAGAGCCTGGCCGCGGGTAAGTCCGTGGTGACGGCGAACAAGCAACTGATCGCGTATCGCGGGGCGGCGCTGCTTCGGCTGGCAGCAAAGCAGGGGGTACAGCTAGTGCATGGAGCGGCGGTCGCTGGCGGCGTGCCGGTGATTCCGGGCATACTGCAGGGGCTGGGCGGCGACCAGATTACGCGCATCAGCGGCATCGTGAATGGGACGTGCAACTTCATTCTGAGCCGCATGGAGAGTGGTGCTGAGTACGCCGCAGTGCTGGCCGACGCGCAAAAGCTAGGTTATGCGGAGGCCAATCCATCGGCCGATGTGGATGGCTTTGACGCGCGCGCCAAGCTGTGCATCCTGTCGCGCATCGCGCTGCACGCGGAGCTTGATCCCGACGTTGTGGCAACACAGACCATCTCGACCGTCGAGGCTGTTGACTTTGCCTATGCGAAGGAACTAGGCTGCACGATCCGCCAGGTGTCGCGCGCACAGTTGGAGAAAAATGTTGTTCACGCGCGGGTTGCGCCGATGCTGGTGCCGATGGCATCGCCGATTGCGTGGTCGCACGGCACGCAGAATATGGTGGTGACGAGCGGCAAATTCGGAGGGGATGTGGTGTTCAGTGGGCATGGCGCGGGCGGCGAACCAACGGCTGTCGCTGTAGTGTCGGATATTCTGGCGGTGGCGCAGCGCTCGGTTGCGGTTCAGCTACCGGTGCGGAGACGGCAGGTGACGGGCGAGTTTCTTGCTCCACACTACCTACGATTTGTGGTGGACGATAAGCCGGGGATCGTCAGTGGCATTGCGGGCGCGCTGGCAAAGGTCGGGGCCAACATCGACTCGCTGTTGCAGCGGCCAGGTTACCCCAAGCACAAGCTGCCATTCGTTATCACGACAGAGCCGTGCCTGACTTCGACGATCGAGAAGGCTGTGGCAGCGATGGCAAAGATGGATTGCATGCTGGAGCGGCCACTGTGCCTACAGATTCTGACGATCGACGACAAGGCGGAGTAGCGATCGCGGACAATCGTTAGAACTCTTCGTTCCGCGTCAATTGATCTTTTTGATCCAGATATTGCGCACCGAGACTTTGGCGGGAGTGCTCTCGAGCTCAATGCCGATCTTGCCGGATTTGTTGTTGGAGGATGTAGGATCGTCGTCGATGTAGACGGCCATCAGTTGTCCGTTGAGGATGTGGAGCAGGGTTCCTCCGCGCGCGATGATCTCGTACTGGTTCCAATCGTTGACTTTGACATAGCCGCCAAGCGCAGTGCGATCGCCAATGGTTCCGATGAGGGTGGAAGGGGAACCCGCCGATGAGTTCACCACCTCTCCGCGCCAGGCGACGATGCCCAGCGGGGTATTCTCTGAATAGAACTGGCCGGTGTATGAGGCATGCAGTGGGTTGACCGGGTACCAGAAATCAGCCTGTGGACCGGTCATCATCCAGTTGAGATTGAGCGGCTTTCCGCCGGGGCGAGGCGGCTTATTCCAGCGCAGGCCTGTCTGGCTGCGATACTGAATGCCGCTGCCTCCGGCGATCTCACACTTGATCTCCAGCTTGAGATCGAAGTCTTTGGCTTCGAGGTCGCGGCGCGAGATATAGGTGTTGGTAACAAAGTTGTCCTTGTTGGATTCGCCAACGATGGCGCCATTCTCCACGCGCCAGATTGTGGGGTCTCCGTCCCAGCCGTCCAGGCTCTTGCCATCGAAGATCTGGGTGAAACCGGTGTGATCGTCGAAGTTCAGCGCGGCGGGCTCGTGGAACTGCGAGCGCGCGGGGGCTGGGCCAGGCTGTGGCGCGGCCGGGTCTGATACCACGCAGTTTGAGCTTGCAGCAAA
>CAIZFH010000075.1 GCA_903932155.1 uncultured Granulicella sp.
CGCTGGCGTCTGGTTCCAGGGCGGTCTAAACGTCAAGGTGACCACCGAACTTGGCGTTGCAGCCGAAGCCGCTGGAGCTGATTCGATCTGGGTGGCCGAGGGACCGATTGCTCGCGACGCATTCATCACGCTGAGCTCGCTTGCTATCGCGACTAGTCGGGTCGAGCTTGCGACTGGAGTGGTGAATCCGTTCACCCGACATCCCGCGCAGCTTGCCTCAACTTTCGTCAGCCTTGATGAACTCAGTGGTGGGCGAGCGATTTGCGGCGTAGGAATTGGTGCTCGCGATGGCCTGATCCCCCTAGGCGCCGACGTCTCCAAGCCGTTGACGGCCGCTCGTGAGATGGTCGAGATCATCCGGCGGTTGTTGGCGCGAGAAGCCGTAGTGCTAGATGGTGTTGTGTTCCATCTAGATCAAGTGCGACTTGGATTGCGCCCACCTCGACAAGACATGCCGATCATCTTGGCGGCTACCGGTCCAAAGATGTGTGCCTTGGCTGGTGAAGCTGCGGACGGCATCTACTTGATGTACGGCACCGAGGACTACGTCAAGAAGTCATTGGCTCTGGCCACCGCCGCCCGCACATCTGAAGTGCCATTCCGAGTGGCCAGTCCGCTCCTTATGGCAGTTGAGACAGGTGAGGAATCCGCGGCATCCGGGATCAAGGTGGGCATTGGCCTGATGTTGACCGAGCCAAATGGTGAGTCGATGTTGGAAGCCAACGGGATCGAGGGTGTGCTCGCCCAACGAATTCGCGATGGATTGGCCCAGGGCGGGATTAAGGGCCTGATCGCTGCCGTCGACAATTCGATTATCGATCGCCTAGCGATTTACGGCTCGCATTCAGAATGCGTTGAGCGCCTGCAACAGGCGGTCCAGTGGGGGATTGGCGAACCACAGATCCTGCTCAGTGGCGATGATCCGTCGGCACTGTTCAAAGTAATTGCAGATTTCAAGGCCGAAGCTGCATGAGCGGCATGGACCTGAGCGAGCTCCAGCAAGATCTGGTGGAGCACGTGCGCGGGCTTTGTGCCGATTTCACCTTGGACTACTGGCACGAGAAGGACGAGGCGGCCGAATACCCATGGGAATTCGTCCGCGCGTTCGCAGCGGCTGGACTGCTCGGCATCCTTGTTCCAACCGAGTACGGCGGCCTAGGGTTGGGGGTCACAGAAGCCGCGTTAATGCTGCGTGAGGTGGCTGCTTCGGGGGCTGGCACTAGTGGTGCCTCTGCTGTGCATTTCTATGTCTTCCCGCCGGCGCCGATCATTCACCACGGCTCCGCGGAGATGAAGCAACGGGTCCTGCCAGCTGTTGCCCGCGGAGAACTGCTAATGGCATTTGGTGTGACAGAACCGAATGCGGGCACGGACACCTCGCGCATCACGACCAAAGCGGTGCGCGATGGCGATGGTTGGTCAATCAGTGGGCAGAAAGTGTGGACCACAAATGCTCAGAACGCTTCGCACATCCTGCTGCTGACGCGGACTTCCCCTCGGGACGACGACCACCCGCTCGATGGCATGACAATCTTCTTTGTCCCCATGGATCGCGATCACTGCACAGTGCGCTTGATCAAGAAGCTCGGCCGGGCTGCGGTGGATTCCAACGA
>CAIZFH010000076.1 GCA_903932155.1 uncultured Granulicella sp.
GGGCCGCAACCAGCGCATACTCAATCAGGTCCTGACCCGAATCTTCCTTCATCAGGTTGTTGAGAATCTGCTTTACGTTTGTCATGATTTCCTCCTTTCTTTAGTTTTCCTTTTCGTCATGCCTGCATTCGCATATCCGATCGCAGGTTACTCTCGTTACTAAATCCGGTTTGCAATCCCCGTTTGTTGTATCGCAGTTCGTGGAAGCTGGGATGTCTATAGCTCCCATCAGTCATTGCTTGGCTAAGCAGTCGCGTTGGTCAACGCGCTGCCCACGTTGTTGTAGGTGTTCTTCAGGCTGTTGTCGAGACCGCTGATCGCGACCACCGAACCCAGCCCCACTAAGGCCGCAACCAATGCGTACTCAATCAGGTCTTGGCCCGAATCTGCTTCCATTAGGTTCTTGATAAGTTGTTTGTAGTTTTTCAATGGCATGCCCTCTCCAAATTGAAATAGTTACTACTGCAATCCGCGTGCGCGACGCCAATCGCAAAACAACTGTGTTATGCCAATCCGACGATTAGCTTTGTTTGTAGTAAAACCGCTTATGTGAGCGCTGACGTCTGACGCTCACATAAGCGCCGTACATATTAAGCAGTGGCATTCGTCAGTTGGCTGCCCACGCTGTTGAACGTGTTCGAGATGGTGTTCTTCAGTGTTGTGATGGAGGCTACTGCGCCCAGGCCTACAAGTGCCGCGACCAAAGCGTATTCGATTAGATCCTGACCTGAATCTTCCGTGGCTAGGTTCTTAAGAAGCTGTTTCATAGCATTCATTTGGATTCTCCTCGTTCGATTTTTCCGCGGTACTCTGGCCGTGCGAGTTCCTGTGGATATGCTGAGGGTAGGACTGGCATGCAACATTGGATATCCCCAGGAAGTGTCATGAAGTACCACTAAAGTTCGCTAGAATTCTTCGTATCTGTTTGTTATCAATAGACTTATTGATATTTCCCTTGATTTATGAATGAATCGTTCTTCGCGCGCGATACATCTCCGCGAACCGCACACGTATCCCGCAACAACCAGCACCTGAGATGCGGCTTAATTTGGTTTGGGTACGCACAAGCAGCTAGGCCCAGGCGGCAACAAGTGTCTTCACGCCTCGCCGGAAACAAGGCATAAAAAATCAGTGCATAATAACTAATATCTAGGAGGCGGCAACATTAATGGTGATGCAGCCATTGGTTGAGAATTAGATCGAACGCGCCAGCCCGGCAGCTATTGAATGATCGTCATCTGGGATGTGCTTTTTATCGTGAGTGAATTATTCGGCACGAACGGCATCGAGATGGGAAATACATAAGTCACCGTTACCTTCACTGGGTTGCCTACAGCTTCGCTGCCGGTTGGGTTCGTGTTGCATGCATTGTTGTTGTAGTAGGTGCATACAGTCATCGTTCCTCCCGCCAGATTCGCCCACCCGATCCCCAGAACATAAGCGTCCACCTGTGCGGCCGTTGCCTTGCATGTAGGATTCGCGGAGGTTGGACAGGATGCGCCATGCACCATGGCATACCGGGTCCCTTCGCGCGCGGTCTCGCTGATCATGTTGTACGTGTAGAATGCCAGGCTCAGTTCCATAAAGCAGAAGAGAAATGCAAACAGAACAGGCAGAGTCACTGCCATCTCCACCAGTGTCATCCCGTTCTCGCGTGCCTCCCGCTCCGGGATGCGATCGTGCTCCAGATCAACATTGCGCTTGCGCTGCAACACGCTTCGCAGCAATGTGGCAGCGCGTTCCAACGCCTCATGCACCCTCCGCCGGGATTGATATTCTATGGCCATGTCTACTGCTCCACTTCCATCACAGAGGTGTCGGTCAGGGTGTAAGTCGTCGGCAGTCCTGGGCAGTGGATGACAGGAGTCACGGCCGCGCTGGCGATCACTTGTACGAATTCCAATGCCTGGTTGCCCGTGCCGCCGCAATGTGTCGCAGCCTGGCCTTGGGTATAGCTGGAGGTCGGGTATTGCGTACCGCCCACCGCGTTCGAGCAGGCATAATAGGTCGTCGGTGTCACGGTCAGCCTGGTCCCAAAATCAGCCGCTTCAGCCTGCGCCGCACTTGTGATTCCGGCGCTGCTCGCCGCATACGCAGAGTTCTGCATCCCGTATATCGCGCCTGCGTTAGCCGCATTGGAGATCTCCACCGAATCGTACACCAGGAACCCCATCTGCACCGTTCCCAGCAGCAGTGGTAAGCCCACCAACGAGAACAGTACGGCCAGTTCGATCAGGGCGTCTCCGCGCTCGTCATATAGGCCTCGGCTACGCGCCAGCCTGCGCGTCCACCGTCCCCGCAACCAGCGTGATTTGTCTTGGCTCATACCACTCATCTCTCACTGCACCAACTTGGGAGCTGCGCTATAGATGGTAAAACTGCCCTCGTTCGTGTCAACCAGGGCTTTCACGTAGGCGCCGCCGGTTATGGTCAACGACTTCACAGAGATTCCCCCCTGCAGGTTGGTAGCGGAGCTGCCGCCATTAATCGTAAGAAAGGAAGCGGGGGCGATAATGCCTCCGTTTATGAAAGAACTGGATCCTCCGGTATATGTCATCGCAGACGAATCGGTTGGGTCCTGGTAGATTAGAAGTCCGTTGTAGGATCCCAGGCTCGGGGCCGTGCCTCCCCCATTCTTCGTGGCGCCTCCCGAAACCAGGTTCACATTCACTCCGCCGTCCATCACCAGCGAGGCGCCATTGGTCAGATAGATGAAGACCCCGTTGCCTCCCAGATTTGGATTTCCTGTAAAGTGAAGCTTTCCTCCATAGATCACATAGATGCCTGGGTTGAGCGTGTCGGTGGTTCGGCCGTTTGCTCCCACGGTTAGCGACTTGTAGCAGATCGTGCCTCCGGGGCTCGCTGGTCCCCATGCTGGGTAGCTGCCGGGTGCGAGCCATCCGGTTCCAGGGTCATTGAGACAGTTGGCCGGAACAAAACTAGGCGGTGCCGGTGTCATTGCGGTGCAGGTTGAACTCACTCCCTGCACGATGTCGGCTACAGGCACATTGATGGTGTCGCCGCTCCCCGTGATGCCGGGGTACCATCCCGTGGAATCCCCCGCCAGAGATATAGCGTCCAGCGTGGCGCCGCCGCTGATGCTGATGGAACCCGAAGCAGATGAGTTATTGAACACCCCGCATGCGTTTGCGTTTAATGTGGAGCCGCCCGAAAGGACGAAATTGTTGGTCACGCACACACAGGTCTGACTGGTGGTACCGCCGCCCGCGATCGCCGTCGCAGAGATCGGGACCGTGGCCATCGCGTGATTGAACGCTCCCATAAAGTACGTCTTGATCGGCATGCTGACGGTTGCCTGCACATAGCTGCCCGTAAAATTCCCGGTGTTCGGGGTCGTCAGGGTGACCGTCGCCGGATTGGTGGCAAGCGTAGTATCGAAGCCGTTCAGCTTGGCCATGGCATTGGCCACAGCCTGTTCATTCGAAGAATCGTTGGTGCCGAGTTGTTGCGCCGCAGCCACCGCGGCTGCCTGTGCGGCGGACTGCGCCATCCTCTTCGCCCGAAACAGGTTTCCCACGTCCAGCGAGAACGCTACAAAGCCAACCGCTACCAACCCCAAAAATAACGCAACAAAGATAACTGTCTGTCCACTATCGTCCCCCAGCAGTCGGCATGTCCGGGGTTTACCGATAATCTTCATTGCAATGCCTCCGACGTATTGCACTGTGGGCTCATTGCTCAATCCAGGCCCCAGATACGCGAGATCGCGGGCAGTGGAGTTCGCACCATCCCCGGCAGCGGCGCGGCCTGGTCTCTTGATTGCCAGCCGAGCCCCTATGTAGGGACATCTTACGGCGATATTGATAACTTTCTAATCCCATCTTCGTGTTATAAGCCTGCCAATGTAGGCCTCCTTGCGTTGAGCAATATCTTCCGCTTTGCTCATAACCCCAATTTCCGCAGCCAAACCTCTATGGCCTCGCTCTCCCTTCCGTCGCCAGGTTCATTGCACTTCATAAAACAGCCCTCTAATGGCTTTATCGTGCGTTTACGCCCCGAGGATCACCTCTACCGCAATAAAATCCGCGCCGGGTAAATTAACGTCTGATACCATCGCTCTGTCAGCACGGCATCATCCCATGACCGAACTGCCTCCCTCGAACCATCCGAACGCGTCCTCCTCACCTGCGGATTCACGCGCCTGGAACCGTTCGATCACCATCATTCTCGCTATGGCGCTGCTTGGACGCCTGCTAGTCCTGGTAAATGTTGCAACCCGCCGCCCCCACAACTGGCTCTTTTCCCACCCATACGAGATGGGGCTGCTGGCAAGCTCGCTCCTCCACGGCCATGGCTTAAGCTCTCCCTTCGGAGTCCCTACTGGCCCCACAGCACTGATCGCGCCCGGCTATCCCACCCTCATCGCCGTACTCTTCTTCATCTTCGGCACAGACACCTTCGCTGCTGAGATCGCCATCATCGCCTTGCAGATAGTCGTCAGCCTGCTCACCATCTGGCTCATCATGCGCATCGCTCGCCAGATGCTCGACACCCCCACCGCCATCCTCGCCGGCGCATTCCTGGCCCTCTCCCTTCCCCAGCTATGGATCCCAGCCATCTTCTGGGAGACCAGCCTCTCCGCCTGCGCTTTTCCCGCCATCTTGCTGCTTGCGTTGCGTTGCCGCCGTCAGCCCACCATCCCAGCATGGCTTCTACTCGGTGCCTCCGCCGCAATCGTCGCCCTCATCAATCCCGCCCTTCTGCCCTCGCTCGTCTCCATCACGGCATGGACGGCCTGGCAGACGCGCCGCGTCACCCGCACCGCGCCACTCCTCGGCCTGCTCGCTTTAATACTGCTCTTCGCGCCGTGGCCCATCCGCAATGCACTCCGCTTCCACGCATTCGTCCCACTGCGCAGCACCGCCGGATTTGAGCTCTGGATGGGAAACCGCCCCGGTGCAACTGGATTCCTCGACGAGTCGCTCTTCCCCATGTACAACCACGCCGAACTCGCCAGCTACATTGCCAAGGGGGAGATCGCTTACACCTGCGACAAGTCCGACCAGGCATGGCAGTACATCCGCCTGCACCCCGCTACCTTCCTCAATCTCAGCCTCCGCCGCTGCTTCCGTTTCTGGTCTGGAACAGGCAATGTGGACTCGCCCCGTATCGATGAGGTCTATGCGCTTCTCACATCGCTGCTCGGGTTCGCTGGCGTTGCTATCCTCTATCGCAACCGCAGCAAGGCCTTCGCCCTCCTCATGGCCCTGCCCCTGCTCCTCTTTCCGCTTCCCTACTACATCACCCACGCCGAGTTCCGCTACCGCCTCAACCTCGATCCACTACTCACCCTGCTCGCTGCCTATGCAGTCACCCAATTCGCCACCCTATGCGCGCGTCCACGCCCGCCCATCCATCAGTCCCCCACCCGCTTCTGACGTTCTATCATGCCCTTAGCAATCCGCAATCTCCGCTTCGCATTCGCATCCTGAACCGCAATGAACACCAAATGCATCTAAAATTTGTCCCTGAATAGTTATCTCGCTCCTTTTCCGTGTACCCGGTTATTCTTCGGAGTTGCAAGTTGTCGCGTAATATCTGGGCCCTCCTCTCTTCCGACTTCAGCCACGGCTCTACTAGTATCTTTGCGCCTGCTGGAACCCCGGCCCACTCCATCTTCACTCTCTCGTTACTCGTCCTCGGCATCACCACCACAATCTTCCTCATCGTTGCCGGCCTGTTACTCTTTGCGGTTATCCGTTACCGCCATCGCGCATCCGACGCCAACGCCGCCCAGGAACCGCCGCAGGTATACGGCAGCACGCAGATCGAGCTCTCGTGGACCGTTATTCCCATTCTCATTGTGGTTCTGCTCTTCCTCGCCACCACGCGCATCATCCTCTCTACCCAGAACGCGCCTAAGCCCGCCTCCGCTCTGGACGTTACAATCGTCGGCCACCAGTACTGGTGGGAGTTCTCCTATCCCAAACTCGGCATCGTCGCCGCCAACGAGCTGCACATCCCGGTCAGCGATCCCAAACATCCCACCCCCACCTACCTCACCATGACCTCGGCAGACACCGACCACAGCTTCTGGATTCCGCGCCTCGCCGGCAAGATGGACCTCATCCCAAACCAGATTAATTCCATGTGGCTCGATCCCCAGGCTCCCGGCCTCTACCTCGGCCAGTGCGCGCAATACTGTGGCATACAGCATGCCAAGATGCTCCTCCGCGTCTATGCCGACAGTCCCGCCGACTTCGCAGCCTGGGTCGCGCGTCAACAAAAGCCCGCCAATAACGACGCCATCTTAGACCAGCAAGCCACCGCCGGCCGCACCGTCTTCCAGCACAGCGTCTGCATCAGTTGTCACACCGTCTCAGGCACCGTCGCCTCCGGTCGCTTCGGCCCGGACCTCACCCATCTCGCCAGCCGCGACACCATCGCCTCCGGCTCCGTCCCCAACACCCCCGCCAACCTGCGCGCCTTCATCGACAACCCCGCCGCATTCAAGCCCGGTGCGCTTATGCCCGCCATGCATCTCAACCAGCACGACCTCGACGCCGTCACCGCATACCTGTCCACGCTCAAATAGAGTTCAGAAGAGAATCCCTATGGCAACCAACACCCCGGCCCCCGCAGCAAGCAGTCAGCTCACCCCCCCGCGCCGCCTCGCGCTCGACGTCCTGCATGACTGGGTCACCACCGTCGACCACAAAAAACTCGGTCTCATGTACATCGGATACGCGCTCATCTTCCTCGTCATCGCAGGCTTCCAGGCGCTGCTGATGCGCATCCAGCTCTCCATCCCCAACAACACCTTCGTCTCCCCGCAGACCTTCAACAGCCTCTTCACCATGCATGGCACCACCATGGTCTTCTTCGTGGGAATGCCCATCCTATTCGGCTTCGGCAACTATCTCGTCCCGCTCATGATCGGCGCGCGTGACATGGCCTTTCCCCGCCTCAACGCATTCAGCTTCTGGATCTCAGCCTTCGGAGGCTTTCTCCTCTACTTCAGTTACTTCGGCGCCAGCGGCCTCTCCGGTGCCGGCGGCGCGCCCGATGTTGGATGGTTCGCCTACGCGCCGCTCACAGCCCACGTCTTCTCGCCCGGCCACAGCACAGACTACTGGACACTCGCCATCCTCCTCAGCGGAATCGGCAGCATTGGCACCGCGCTCAACATCGTCGCCACCACCCTCTGCATGCGTTGCCCCGGCATGAAGCTCAGCCGCATGCCTCTGCTCGTCTGGCTCTA
>CAIZFH010000077.1 GCA_903932155.1 uncultured Granulicella sp.
CACTCCACCCCTGACAGGGTTGCCGCAGGGATACCAAAAGTATCTCTGGAGCAACCAGCCCAACTCGCATTGAAGCACATCCCGGAGAGGAGACTATGCGATTGACCCGCCTATCGCGCTCAGTGACAGCCAAGGTCACCGAGCAAGAGTTCGCTGGAATCGAGCAACTCACCGCAGGAAGCAACCGCAACATCAGTGAATGGGTGCGCGAGTGTCTGCTCCGCGAAATCCAGCGCCCGCGATCTTCCGCCGAACACGAGGCACTGCTTGCCGAAGTTCTTGAGCTCCGCTCGATCATGCTCAATCTGGCGTTTCGGTCCAATGCCGGAGAGAAGCTCACTGAGCAGGAGATGCGCGAGCTGATCCAACGCTCCGACCAGGACAAAACCCAAAAAGCGCGACAGCGACTGACAGACGCCACGTTGGCAGAGACAGGAGATGAATATGAATAGTAGCGGCGATTTTCCGAGCAGGTATCAGGTGTGGACGATCAGTGTCTGCCTCATCACCATTGTGGCCTTCTTCTCGCTTGTCTGGCTGACCTACGAGACACAGACAACTTTCGTCCAGCGTCTTTACCTCCGCCTGTATGCAAATTCGTGGTGGCAGAGCCAGTCGATCAACAGTACTGCGAGGTACAGACTCCTCGCAGTGGAAAAGGCGAGTGGGACCTGGCGATTTGCCCTCGATGGCGAGGTGGAACCTGTCATCACTGCGGACGGCAGGCAATCGTACGCACTGACCGAAGTGGCCACCGCCAGAGGCTTCGTCAAGTTGATAACAGAGGATGTGATCCAGAACAGCCAGCAGCTTCACGCCCAGCTCGCCCACTACGTTTACCAGGACCAAACTGTTTGGGACTACATTCAGCGCCCAGCGTATGGCGCGCTCATCGTATTCATTTATGGACTCTTGATTGCCGTTCCCAAGGATTCTGCCAGGGCGCGTGTCCGCCGATATGGCCGAGTCGTTGACGGCCCGGAACTGGTCAGCGCGCCGGAGTTCAACCGTCGCACGCCATCGGATGGAGTTGGCTTCGATCACATCGAGCCGGGCTGGTTCAGCCGCTTGCGCAGGCAAAGCGTCCGGCAAGTTCGCATCCCGCGAGAGATGGAGAGATACCACATCATGATCGTCGGAGACACCGGCTCCGGCAAGAGCGCGCTCTTCCGCCAGTTGCTTATGCAGATTCGCGCGCGAGGCGAGGCGGCAATTGTCTACGACCCGGCGATGGAATACCTGCCGCAGTTCTATGACGCGCGGCGCGGAGACATCATCCTGAATCCGCTGGACGCGCGCGCGCCCTACTGGTCGCCGGCATTCGAGATTGAAGACGAGGCGGAGGCCTTGACTGTCGCCACGAGCATGTTCCCCGATCAAAGTGAGCACAACCGCTTCTTCTCAGACGCTTCCCGACGGCTCTTTGCCCATCTGGTCAGCTTGAAACCGGCACCAGAGGCGTTGATTGACTGGATGTGCCATGTGAAGGAGATTGACCGCCGCGTCAAAGGCACGGAATTGGAAGCGATGATCGATCCCCATGCGGGTCCGCAACGGGCAGGCGTACTCGGTTCATTGAACATGGCCGCCAGCGCATTGAAGCTGCTGCCAAGCGAGAAGGAGGCCAGGCAGCGTTGGAGTGCGCTGGAATGGTCAAAACACAGAAAGGGATGGATCTTCATTACGGCCCCGGCG
>CAIZFH010000078.1 GCA_903932155.1 uncultured Granulicella sp.
AACGGCCAATCGCCTCCAAACTCAACTCTTCTGCTCGAACCATGCGGATGTTCACTACCCAGCATGACCGACCCTTCAGGCTCATCTTGTATTGGGATCAAAGTCTTCCTTCAGGCTCATCTTGTATTGGAAGAGAGTACTTGTGGTCTATTTTTGCTCCGGCGCTTATACTCTCCGTGCCTCCCTGCGTGGCCCCGCACGATCGAACCTTTGCGGAGTCAGTTTTCACTGCGGCGAAGCTCAAATCAGCGTTCGAATGCAGGAGAAACTGAACATTCTGTACTGAGTTATCGTCCAATCCTTACCGGTCGATAGTTACATTCGTGGGAATTACCTAAGTGACCCCAGTGCGCCTGACCAGTAACCGAACAGGCGTAGGGTCCAGCGCGGCATTCCTCGAAGACGTGTGCCACGCAAGCCCGAATTGCTCTTCGCGTTGCTCAGTGCAAGAAGAGGGTACTCACCGCCGCGTGCTTGAATCATGCGTGCCTTAAGGCTACGATCGGACCGCGACCCCGACGTCGCCTCCTCAGTGAACAGTCATCCAGCCTGCATCGCATCGCGGCGCGGGCGAAGCAATCCCTTCAAAATAGCGCCTTTTGACGCGCCTTCTGCTGGAAGGGTGCGGTGAAAAGAGCGCCTGCCGCGTGTCAGGTAGAGACAAGCACGGGCCATGCATGACCTATGAGTTACGGCGTCTAACACGTTCGTTGTAGAGAGTCTCGCGAGTTACTTCGGTGCTTAAGGCTCCTTTAGACTTCGCCGATGAGAGCCTTGTCGCATGAGAAACCTCTCATCCGGGAAGTTCCTCGCTGCGAAAGGTTGAGGATTTCGGTCCTGCCTCCCTGGCCTGTTGGAAACGCCGTGCCGAACTCTCAATGGCAGCATGCGGAGATGCAGACCGAGGAGATGGATCGAAGCTTGTCCCGGCACCTGGGTTGGGATCGGTCAAAGTCTTCAGCTCAATCTGCTGTGCCGGACCTGCCAAGGGGCAGCCATCGTTGTACAGGGCCGCGTTGGAAACGCTTTGAACAGTATTGGGACAGGAAAGTCCGGAATTCTCGCAGCCGCTCATCTGGAACTGTCTTCCCCAAAGGAACGTTGGCGAACCAAACCTGAGGAACTGAAGAAAGAGAAGGAGAACAAACCATGAAATCGAAGCAGTTTGACAGCGCGATGTGGGGAAGAATCTTCCGCCTGAGCGCGATGTTGGGACGATCAGCCTTGGTGGTCTGCGCGCTGATCGTGAGTGCCTGCCTGGCCTTTGCCGGCTCGCCGAAGATCTCAAGGGACCTGAAAGCGAAGCAGGCATCCGGCCAGGTGGATGTGATTGTGCAGTTCAGAAGCGTGCCAACCGCGGCACACCATCAAAAGGTGCTGAACAGGGGCGGCAAGCTAAGACGGCAACTGGGCCGCTTCAGAGGCGGCGCTTACTCGATGCCCGCGTCTGAACTGGAAGCTCTCGCTTCCGATCCTGACGTCCTCTATATTTCGCCTGACCGCAAGTTGCACGGGGCGAGCACCGGCCAAGCGGCCGCGGTGCTTGACTACCACACGGCCACCATCAACGCCCCCGCGGCATGGGCGCAGGGCCTTGACGGCACGGGAATTGGCATCGCCGTGATCGATAGCGGCATTGCGAATGTGCCTGACCTGACGGCGAACAACATCGTCTACAGCCAGGACTTTACCGGAAGCGGAAGCACTGCTGACCAGTATGGCCACGGCACCCATGTGGCCGGCATTCTAGCCGGCAACGGCGCCATGTCCACCGGAGCGAACTACGCCTACACGTTCAAGGGCATCGCCGGCAACGCGAACCTCATCAACTTCCGCGTGCTCGATCAGAACGGCGAAAGCACCGATAGTGAAGCGATTGCCGCGATCCAGACAGCCATTCAACTGCGGAGCACCTACAATATTCGCGTCATCAACCTCTCTTTGGGAAGGCCGGTGTGGGAGAGCTACACGCAGGATCCTTTGTGCCAGGCAGTGGAGCAGGC
>CAIZFH010000079.1 GCA_903932155.1 uncultured Granulicella sp.
GCACGGCACCTGAAAGTGGATGCGGAATCGGCGCTGCGGGTGGCGAATGCAAAGTTTCGCGGAAGGTTCCGTGCGATTGAGGCAGAGGCGGGAGGCTTCGATGCGCTGAATTCGCATACCCCTGATGAACTGGATGCGATGTGGAACCGGGCGAAACGCAGTAACCAAGACGCGCCGGATGGATCGAGGACATGAGCGAGCCGAAACAGATACGCATTGCGCCGGTAACGAAGCTGGCGGACTTCGAACAGTGTGTCGAGATACAGCTTGCGGTGTGGGGATACAGTGACGGGGATTTGATTCCGAAGCGGGTATTTATTGTTGCCGAACGCATCGGAGGTCAGGTGCTGGGGGCATACGACAGGAATATCCTGGTGGGCTTTGCGATGGCGTTTCCCGGTTATCGCGACGGCCGGTCGTACCTGCATTCGCACATGTTGGCCGTATTGCCGCCGTACCGCAACCTGGGACTGGGACGCAGATTGAAGCTGGCTCAGCGCGACGATGCGTTGGCACGGGGAATCGAGTTGATGGAATGGACCTTCGATCCGCTGGAGATCAAGAACGCTCACCTGAACATTGCACGACTGGGCGCGATTGCGCGGCGTTACCTGCGGAATATCTATGGGCCGTCGACCTCTCCGCTACAGGGCGGGTTGCCCACCGACCGGCTTATTGTGGAGTGGTGGCTGAGGTCTGATAGAGTGAGGCGGATATTAGGCGAAGAAACGGGCGGAGAAAAATCGAAGGGCGAAGAAACGACGGAGAAGGTGTTGACCGGCGACGAGGTGATGGAGCGAATCGATGTACCCTGCATCATCCACGACTGGAAAGGCGACCCAGAGCGGCGTAGTCTTGCAGAGTCGCTTCAGACGCGCAACCGGCTGATATTGGAATCGGCGTTTGCGCGCGGGCTTGCAATCATCGGCTACGAACGCTGCGCGAACGGCGACGGATTCTTCCTGCTGGGACGCGCAAGCGGGCTGTAAACAGGGGACAGGGGCCAAAATAGAGAACGACGCTACGACAGGACGACAACAATGCTGACCATCGACGCAGTTCATCTACGCGAGATCAACATGCCTCTCGCATTTCCTTTTGAGACGAGCTTTGGCCTGACCACAACCCGCCGCATACTGCTGGTGGAGATCGAGTCCGACGGGCTGACGGCGTGGGGCGAGTGCGTGGCGGGCGAACATCCCTACTTCTCCGACGAGAGTATAGACACCGCGTGGATTGTCACCGAGACAGAGCTTGCGCCGCGCCTGGTAGGGAAGGAAGTGGTTGGCGGCGGAAGCTGTCCGTCGTTATTCTGCCAGGTGCGCGGTCACCGCATGGCCAAGGCTGCGCTGGAGAATGCGGTTTGGGATCTGGAGGCACAGAAGAAGCGGGTGTCGCTGGCGAACCTTCTGGGCGGCACGCGTAAGGTGATTTTGTGCGGCGTTTCGATCGGCATTCAGCCGTCGCCTACGGTGCTGATGGAGAAGATCGCAGAGGCGCTGGAGGCTGGCTATCAGCGCATCAAGCTGAAGTGCAAGCCGGGCTGGGACACTAAAATATTTGAGCAGGTTCGCGTGCGATGGCCGGAGATTGTTCTGAGTTGCGACGCCAATTCGGCCTATCGCATCGTGGATTTCGACCACATCGCGGAGTGGGATCAATTTAAGATGCTGATGATCGAACAACCTCTGTGGTACGACGATTTCTACTTCCATTCGATGCTACAGAAGCGGCTGGAGACGGCGATCTGCCTGGACGAATCGATCCACAACCGGAGGGATGCGCTGGCGGCCATCGATATGGAATCGTGCCGCATCCTTAACATCAAGGTGGGCCGCGTGGGCGGTTTTTCCGAGGCGATTGCTGTCCATAACGCGGCGGCGGAGCGCGGTATACCGGTGTGGTGCGGCGGAATGCTGGAGACGGGGATTGGGCGGGTCCACAATATCGCACTCTCCTCGTTGCAGAACTTCTCTTTGCCGGGAGACGTGTCGGCGTCCGCGCGCTACTGGGCGGAGGACATTATCGAACCTGAGGTGATGGTGAGCACCAAGGGAGAGATAGAGGTGCCTCGCGGCATCGGCTGCGGCTATACCGTACTGCGCGACCGTATCGAGGCGCTGACGGTTCGGCGGCAGACGCTGCGTGCTGCTTCGCGTGTGATGGTGTGAGAGTTGCCAGCGAGCATTCTTCCATGCGGATGCATGCATGATCCACAGAATCAGTGCATCGAGGGTGGATCGATCAGAGGCCGGAGACGCGAACGGCGGCCTCGATCCAGCGCAGGAGCAGTTGCGGTGCGCAGCCCAGTAACAATACCGCTGCGGCAAGCACGATCAGAATAACCTGGCTGAGAAGCGGCGTGCGGATTGCAGCGACACCAACAGCAGGAGGCGTGACGTAGACGCGTTTAAGCACTCGCAGGTAGTAGTAGAGCGAGACGGCGCTCATGGCGATTGCCAGGACGACCAACCAGAGAAGCCCCATGGAACCTGGTGTTGCGTTCAGCACCGTTACGAAGAGATAGAACTTGGCGAAAAATCCAGCCAGAGGCGGAATCCCGGCCAGCGAAAGGATAAATACCGCAAGACAAAATGAGAGCACAGGCGATTGCCTGCAGAGACCATTGAAGTTGGAGAGTTGGTCGTCACCCTTCTGTTGCTCGACAACCGCAATCACAGCGAATGCGCCAAGCGTGGCCAATGCATAGGTAACCACGTAATAAAGCAGAGCGTCGAGGCTCTGTTGGGTATGGACCACAATTGCCAGAAGCATGTATCCCGCATGAGCGATGGCCGAGTAGGCGAGCAAGCGGCGCAGACTGGACTGGCGAATGGCGACAAGATTCCCCAGCAACATGGATACGGTGGCCATAAGGGCCAGCACAGGGACCCAGCCGCGCACGAGGTTGGGCAAGACGGCCGTGCCTTCCGCACCTGCAAACCCAAGAGCCATGACCTGGAAGAAGAGGAAAAAGCTTGCAACCTTGGAGCCGGACGCGATGAATGCAGCGCTAGGCGCGGGCGCGACCTGATATACGTCAGGCGCCCAGAAATGAAATGGAGCGGCAGCGATTTTAAAGCCAAATCCGATTGCGGTGGTTACGATGGCGATGACTAAGAGTGGGTTCAGGGCTGGGCCGTGAATAGCCGCAGCAATGAGCGGGAGGCTTGTAGAATTTGACAGGCCGTAGAGCAGGCTAAATCCAAACAGCAGAAACGCAGCCGACATACCGCCAAAGAGAAAATACTTCAGTGCTGCTTCCCAGGACTGCGCGCTGCTTTTATTGAAGGCAACAAGAATGTAAAGCGACAGACTCAATAACTCCAGGGAGATAAAAATAACCAGGAGATCCTGTGTGCCTGCGAGAAACATCATTCCCGTGGTAGCGACGAGGAGCAGCAGGACAAATTCGCCAACATGCTGTGTGAAGGCTGAATCCACGGAGAGCAGCAGGGTGAATATTGTCAGTACGAGCACTGCAATCTGCACCAGATGGGTCAACGGATTCGAGATGAGTACCCCGTCGAAAATGTTGGCAATCTCGGACGCAAACAATATCCGTATGATTGCGCCGGCACAGCCGAGGACACCAAGTCCGGCAGCTAGGGAAAATCGGACGTGTGTGCTAAATCTGTGCAGGAACAAAAAGTCTGCCGCCATCACGATCAGCGCCGTGGCTACGACGATAATCTCCGGCCACGCCAATCGCAGAAGTTGCGCATTGTTGATTGCGATCATTGCCAACTCCCTTTGCGCAAACCATCAAACAGCGGCGAATTCAATGCGGGAACGACGATATTCAGAAGCATCTGCGGATAGAGGCCGACAAGCACACTGGTGGCGATCAGGATAACTGCGCCGATACGTTCCGGCATCGTGATGGGGGGAAGCGGTGGATTGGGTGGCGCAGACTCGATTCCGGAACTGATGAAGAAAGCTTTTTGCATGGCCCGCCAGACATAGACCACGCCAACTATCAGACCGAGCCCCACGCAGAGAGCAAGCAGAGGATAGGCGCGCCATACTCCAATCAGAATCATCAACTCCGCGACAAACCCACTGAATCCAGGTAACCCCATGCTGGCCATCCCGGCAATGACAAAGGTGACAGCAGCAAAGGGAATGATCTTATGGAGATTCATTGCGTTCAGAGCAGCAAGATCGCGAGTATGAGTGCGGGCATAGACCATACGCCCGACGACCGCGAAGAGCAGGCCCGCTAGAATGCCATGGGAAAACATCTGGAGCACGGCTCCGGAGATTCCTATCTGATTCAAGGTCATCAACCCAAGCAGGATAAAGCCCATGTGGCTGACGCTGGAATAGCCAATCACGAACTTGAAGTCTTTCTGCACCAGCGCGACCAGGGCGCCATAGATAATCCCAATGACCGCGAGCAGGGCAAAGACATCTCGCCAAGAACCCAAAGCGAGAACATGGAAGCCCCAAGGCCCCAGGCCAAGAGGGAAGAGGACCATTGCGACGCGCAGGCAGCCATAGGCGCCCAGTTTCATCACCACTCCAGCAAGCAGCATGGAAGCTGCGGTGGGCGCGGCGACATGGCCGGTGGGCGCCCAAGTGTGGAAAGGCCACATGCCGGCTAGAATGGCGAAGCCTATGAATACCAGGGGAAATGCACCCATCTGAAAGTGCGGTGAAAACGGAAACTGTGCCAACTGGCTGAGCGAGGTGGTTTTTGCGCCTGCCACAACAAAGGCAGCAATAAGTCCAATGAGCACCATGGCGCTACCGACGAAGGAATAGAGGGCGAGCTTCATCGCTCCATACTCGCGGCGAGTAGAACCCCAGATGGCAATCAGAAAATATTTAGGAATAATAACGATTTCGTAAAAGACGAAGAGCAGGAATAGATCATAGCTGAGAAATACGCCATAGACTGCGCCGATGAGGAGTAAGTAGAAGGCGAAGAATTCCTTGGTGCGTTCTTCAATATTCCAGGAAAATAAAATACCTGTGATTGCGATGATTCCGGTCAGTAATACGAGGGTGAGGCTGATTCCATCTGCTGCAAGATGAAATTCGATGCCGAGGGTTGGGACCCACGGCACACGAGTGATCGTCAGCATCTCTCCGGTCCTGTGTTGCAGGAAGTAGGTCAGGGTAATAGAAAACCCAACCACCGCCGTCAGCAGCGCAAAAATGCGCGCCGAGGAAACGCTGCCCTTGGGTAGCAGGAGCAGGCCAGTCGCGCCGAGAAATGAGATGTAAATCGTCCAAGCAAGCATTATCAAAACACCAAATTCATAAATCGATTAAAACCTAATTTGTTGCACCATCTGGATCACAGTATTGTTAACTACCCCTAGCACTAGTTGGGGATATAGGCCAAGCGCAAACATCAGGCCAATTGTGGGCACAAGAGCCAGCCGCTCTCCCACGGTAAGGTCGGGAAGGTTGACCCATCTCTGGTTGAGAGGGCCGGAGAAGACGCGTTGCAGAATGCCGAGAACAAATATTGCAGTCATTAACAGGCCTATAACCGCGAGCGACGTAGCCCAGGTTACGAGGGGAAACGATCCTTTGAAGATAAGGAACTCTCCTATGAATCCGTTTAGGCCAGGCAGACCTAACGATGAAAACAAAGCGATGCCCATCAGTCCGGTAAAGACAGGCGCAACCTTGCGCAGTCCGCCAAAATCATCCAGACTGCGCAGCCCTCCGCTTCGCTTTTCCAGCATGGCAACGAACCAGAATAGCGATGCGGCAGTCAGGCCATGATTGAACATCTGCAGGAAGACGCCATTCATGGCTGCATACTTTTCGGCGGTGAGAGATGTGTCCGTACCGGTAAATTTTAAGACGGCAAAGATGGCGAGCAGGCAATAGCCCAGATGATTGATGGAGGAGTATGCGAAGATGCGCTTCAAATCTTTCTGGGCAAGTGCTGCATATGCGGAAAAGACAACAGTAGCGACGGCAAGCCACAGAAGTGGTGTCACGACTACCTGCATCTGCGCGCCGAAGATGGGAAGAAGGATGCGCAGGAAGCCGTACACTCCCATTTTAGACATTGCGCCGGTAAGCAGAATTGTGGTCCCGGTGGGAGCCTCTGCGTAAGCCGAGGGTAACCATGTGTGAAATGGAAAGAGTGGCACTTTGACTGCGAATCCAAGAAACGCGCCCGCAAACAGGATTAGCGCAAGATGCTCTGGGGTAAACCGGCGCCAGTCAAGTTTTTCTATCACTGCAGGCATGAGTTGACCGTTATGCGCCATTGCCGCAAGATCGATGAAGTCGAATTTATGGGTTGCGAGGAAGATGGCGAGAAACGACAGCAACATGGCCACACTTCCGACCATGGTGTAGACCAGAAATTGCGTGGCAGCGCTGGCACGGCGCGGCCCACCCCATAGCCTGATGAGGAAAAATGCTGGAATAAGACTTAGTTCCCAAAAGATGAACCAGTGAAAGAAATTCAACGCGGTAAATGTGCCGAAGAGGCAGGTTTGCAGCATGAGGACCAAGGAATAATAGAGCGGAACTCGTTCCTGGATATTCCATGAGGCAAGGATGGCAATCGGCACCACAACCGATGTGAGTAGCAGCATCAAAAGGCCAAGGCCATCGACTGCTACGTGATAATCAACGCCCAGGGACGGAATCCAACTGAGTCGCTCCTGAAATTGAAGACTTCCCGAAGAGGAATCAAAGTGGTGCCAAAGGAAGAGAGTAAGCA
>CAIZFH010000080.1 GCA_903932155.1 uncultured Granulicella sp.
CATCCTGGCCCTATGACTCTCTTCTGGCTCCAAATCGCGGCTGTTCTATACGCAGGCGGCAGTGTTGCTGTGTTTCCCACCGTGCTCTATAAGAACGAGCGCTGGCGCAGCATCTGCGTACATCTGGCCGGCATGGGCTTCTTCTTCCACTTCGTATCCGTTGTTGAAATGCTCGCTCTGGCCCATCGCTGGATGCCCGTAGGCATGCGCGAAACCGAGTCGTTACTGGGTCTTCTCCTGGCTGGCCTATTCTTCCTCGCCTGGTGGCTCTATGGAGCCATCTCCCTTGGGATCTTTGTCTTGCCAGTTACGTTTTTCCTGGTCTTTGTGCCAGCTCTGGGACTAACAAGCTATACCTTTCCCTCTGAGGGGGTACGTTCCGGTTGGCTCATTGCCCACATCGTCGCATTGCTCGCCGCCTCTGCCGCGCTATGTTTCAGCCTGCTCGCCTCCTTTCTCTACCTCGCGCAGGAGCGCCGCATCAAGCGAAAGATTAAAGCTGGTGGAGACTCCTGGTGGGTACCGCTCGATTGGCTGCCCCCGCTCGATACCATCGATCGCATCGCCCACACCTTACTGCTCTTCGGCTTTCCCTGCATGACCATAGGTCTTGTCATCGGTGCCGTTCTGGTCCAAGAGACACCCCTCGGTGCTGCATACTTTCTCGATCCTAAAGTGATTGCCTCCTTTGCCATGTGGTCGGTTTATGTGCTCCTCCTGTTTCTCAGGCACCGTACTGGCTTGCGCGGGCGCAAAGCTGCCTATCTCTCCGGGGCCGTTCTTGCCGCTATGCTGCTCGTGTGGGTTGCAAACCTCGTTCATAGGTTCTCCACACCATGAACCAGACCTCACAGCGCCTCGCCATCGTGCCTCCGGCTTCCACTGCTGAAGCCTCGCCCACGCATGCCAACGATGGTTCTCTGGTACTGGTCGGTGTCAATCACACCACCGCTCCCATCGAGCTCCGCGAACGCCTCGCCATCCCGGCAGCCCGCCTCGCCGATGCCACACGGACCCTCGCACAGCAGCCCGGAATCCGCGAAGCCCTTATCCTCTCCACCTGCAACCGCGTCGAGTTCCTCACCATCCAGGACCGTAGCCCCGAGAGCAATCCCCCAGACCTCCTCCGCTTCCTGCAAGATTACTTCGCCATTCCCGCCGCTACAGTCGAGCCGCACCTCTACCAGTTCCGCGACCGTGAGGCAGTCCGTCATCTCTTCCGAGTCGCCAGCTCACTGGACTCCATGGTCGTCGGCGAGCCGCAAATCCTCGGCCAGGTCAAAGAGTCCTACTCCGTCGCCCATCAGGTCGGCGCAGTCTCCACGGCGCTGGAACCGCTTCTGCAGCGCGCCTTCTCCGTCGCCAAGCGGGTTCGCACCGAGACCCAGATCGGCAGCTCATCCGTCTCCATCGCATCTGTCGCTGTCGAGCTCGCCCGCAAAATCTTCGGCAGCCTTCGCGGCAAAACCGTCCTTATCGTAGGCGCGGGTAAGATGGCCGAGTTGGCAGCCCGCCACCTCATTCAGCAGGGAGCATCCTGCATCCTGGTCGCCAACCGTACACAGGAGCGAGCCGCACAGATCGCCGGCCAGATCGCAGACCAGATTTCCATGCAGCTCGCCAATGGGCCGATTGAAATACAGGGCACCGGCCTCGCCTGCATCACAGAGGTCATCCCCTTCGATCGCCTCTACGATCAGGCCGCCCGCGCAGACATCGTCCTCACCTCCACCGGCTCCCCGAAACCCATCTTCGACCGCGCACATGGCCAGAGCTTCATGGAGCGCCGCCGCAACCGTCCCATGTTCTTCATCGATATCGCCGTACCGCGCGACGTCGATCCCCTCATGAACCAGGTCGAGGGATGCTTCGTCTACGACATCGACGACCTGCAGCAGGTCGCCGCCGCCCACCTCGCCGACCGCAGCCGAGAGTCCGCCGCCGCCGAGACCATCGTCTCCCGCGAGGTCGAACTCTACCAGCAGCGCCTGCAATCGCGCGACGCCGTCCCCGCCATCGTCGCTCTGCAACAGTCCGCCGAAGCCGTCCGCCAGGCCGAGCTCGAACGCATCAACTCCCGCCTTGCCGCCACCGGAGCAGCTCTCACCCCCGCCCAGCAGTCCGCCGTCGAAGCTCTCACCCGCTCCCTCACCGCCAAGCTCCTCCACCCCCAACTCACCGCCCTCCGCAAAAAATCTGAAGAGTAACCGCTAAGGGTGTGAAAGCCCAGCGCAATCCAGATTGAATTTGAACTGCACTTCGACCACTTTCCCAGATGCTTCTTTGTCAAATTTCCACAACTTCATGGCGCTTTCGACGCTGCCGCGTAGCATTGGCTGACCGTCAGTGATTTTCAATTCCGATACCGTACCTTCTGGAGACACCGTAAATACAGCCTTCACTGTCCCCCCTACATGGGCGGCGCGGGCGATGCGAGGATAGTACGGCAAGGTCAGATTGGACGGAGCAGGCGCGAGATTCCCTACAATGCTGACGGGCGGAATCGGATTGGTCTTAGCCCTTAGGGCGATTGCTGAGACCTTGTTTCCACGTGGGAACAAGGAGTCGAAATCCCCGGCCTCAATGCCTCCCAGGAACTCGGCAGCACGTATCGGAGGTAACGTCGCTGATGGCGGACTATTCTGCAAGACAGGCTTATCTACGATGTCATAGCCGGCGAGCGCACGATTCATTCGGTTCATAAAATCCCCCGTCCAGGACGTGCTCTCAGGCGTTTCCCTATGCGGATCAAACACATACTTATCCAAAGTGTCCTGCATGTGGATGCGCCGGGTTTGACCCGCGCATGACGTCTGCATAAGCACCGTCCGTCCACTGAGATCCACACAGTCTTTACATTGCTCCTGACCTCGTGTGATCTCTTCCTCGGGGATGGAACACGGATTCATATCTGCAAGGAGTTGTGCGATCGGCTCCTTCACGTCTGCCGATGAAGATGAGACGGAGCTGGAAGTGTAGCAGGCATCGCTTGGCGGAGTAACTTTGATCCGTTCGATCTGCACGCCATCTGCCACCGAACGAAGTGAAATAACTTCGTAGTAACTGAACGGAGGTCCAACATCAACCCACGAATAGCGTCCGAGGTATATTTCGGTTGGCATCGGTGCCTGCGCCTTGTCTTGTGCGGTCGCTACACCAAAGCAAATCGTAATGAGAACCCAGATAATCCATGACGATTGCACTCGCATATGCCTCATCCCACTATGACAATCGAATATACACCCATCTCCGCTGTGGCTTTATCGCGGTTAAGGTGGGAACGCGGCGGGTGGCCCCGGTCTGAAATGAGTCACAAAATCGGGTGCCCCATATCTCGATTTTGAGATGTGGGCATCGCGCCCCGCGCGACCGTCTTTCCCTGCTCCCTATTCCACCCCTGTTCCCTGTTTTGCTTGACACCCGGCGTATAATTAACCTAGGTAGAGACAGAATCCACCAGCCTGAGGCTTGTGTCTCCCAAAGCTCCATAGAGACCGTAACTCCAGCGTTTTGAAGATCTTGCAAATCATCTCTTTTGCTTTCATGATTTTGCAAAATCAATAGCCGCTAAGTGGTTTGTTTGGAAGATTATGCACGAATCGATACCCAGGGGGGGGTACACCATTGCCGCAGCCAATTCCAGACCTCAATCACGACCAGATTTGCCACCATTTCCAGGCCCCAACCGGCCAACGACCCCATGCCCGGTGTCGTCGAAAGCTTCGCGTACATGCGCGGCGTCCTCGCCGGTATGGGCTACAAATAAGCGCAGGGTCACCCCAGGTTCTTCACCAGATTCGGCGTGTCCGTATCCGCTTCCACCCGCACATCGCCCCCCAGCGTGCGCAGAAACCCACTCACCGCCTCAATCGCCGCCTCCGCCGCACCCGCTGGATGCAGCAACCGCACCGGCCCCGCAAAGCCAAGCCCTCCGCGCACCGCGAAGCATCGCTCCCCCCGATAAGTACACGAAGCCAGGTCCGTAATGCTCTGCGCCTCACTCGGTGTCAGCAGGATCGTCCTCGGAGGGGCCATGCGGTCGACCATGCAAAATATCTCCAGCTTCGATTCCAGTTCATCCGGCACAAAGTCCACCGCAACGTCCGCCTCCCGCACCGCGTCCTCGATCGTCGTCGCCACCGCAAGCTTTCCGCGCGCGCCCGCGTTCTGAGCCGTCAGGTCGCTATACTCCTCCTGGGCCCGCCGCAGGTTGGCCGGCATCACGTCTTCCAGCACCACGTCGAAGCCCGCCGCCGCGCACGCCAGCGCGAAGCTCCTACCTACGCGCCCAGCCCCGATCACAGCCACCGTGCGAATCGCGGCCTGCGGATTCACCCCCGCTCCATCCCCGCTCACTTCTTCGCTTGCACAGCCTGGATCACGCTCTCATAGCTCGGCTCTGCTCCCTTGATGTGCTCCGAGACGCGCTCCCGCTCCTCATCCGTCAGTGATGGCAGCACTGTTAGGATCCGCCGCAGAGTCACCGATATATCGTCCACATAATTCATCGTCCGTATTGCTTCGCCAGAGAGAGGCATCGTTGCTCCTGTCAATTGAATTTCGCTCCCACCAGTCTACCGCGCCCGCGCAATGTCCATCTGCCCTCAACCTAGCTGTTACACAGGCTGCGAAGCCTCCTCCGCCTTCGCCTCTTCAAACCCATCACGGTCCGTCATCTCCATCAACTCCGCTAGCATCGTCGCAATCGCCGGCTTCAGCGCATCCGCCTCATACCGCCAGCTCCAGTTTCCCATCCGGTTCGACGGCGTATTCATGCGCGCCTCGCTGCCCAGGCACAGAATGTCCTGCATGGGAAAGATGCACAACTTCGCCACTGATCGCGCCGCTGCCCGCAACATCGCTCCTACAATCTCTTCGTCCCGCTCGATCGGCTGCAGGTAGTGCTGCACATGCGCGCGTTCCTGCGCTGTCGCACCGCTCCTCCACCATCCCAGCGTCGTGTCGTTGTCGTGCGTCCCTGTATAGACCACCGTATTCGGCACATATTGGTGCGGAAGATAAATCTGCGCACCGCGGTCCGAAAATCCGAACTGCAGCACACGCATCCCCGGCATCGCAAAGTGTTCGCGCAGCTCATGTACCTCTGGCGTAATCAGCCCCAAGTCCTCGGCTATAAACGGCAACTCGCCGAAAACCTGTTGCAGCCGCTGGAACAACTCCAGCCCTGGTGCCTTCACCCACTCTCCATTCAGTGCCGTCGGCTCTTCCACCGCAATCGACCAGTATGCCTCGAAACCGCGGAAGTGGTCCAGCCGGATCATGTCGTACAGCGCCAGAGCCCGCCGTACCCTCGCCACCCACCAGTCGAATCCGCGCTCCTGCAACACATCCCACAGGTACAGCGGATTGCCCCAGCGCTGCCCCGTCGCCGAAAAATAGTCCGGCGGAACACCCGACACACGCACCATCCTGCCCTTCTCATCCAGGTCAAACAGCTCCGAGTGCGTCCATACGTCCGCGCTGTCGTAGTTCACAAAGATCGCCAGATCGCCCAGAATGCAAATATTCCGATCCGCACAGTATGCCCGCAGCGCGCGCCACTGTTCGTCGAAGAAGAACTGGATCACCTGTTCCACCGCCAGCTCACGCCTCTGTTCGATCTTGAACGCCGCCATCGTTTCGTGCTTGCGCAGCGCAAACTCATCTGGCCACTCGTTCCAGCTCGCCTCGCCGAAGCGGCGCCGCAGCACATTGAACGCCGAGTAGTCAGGCAGCCAGTTCACATTCTCCTGGCAGAAATTTTGCATCCGTGCCCGCGCCGCATCGTCTGCGCGATCCAGAAAGTTTCCCGCCGCCTCTTCAATCAGAGGTTGCTTGCGTGTCGCCGCCGCCTCCAGCCCCTTCGCCGCATCGTCACGGTAGAACTGCTCCACGCGCTCCACCGCAATCCATCCCTCCGCTGCAAGACGCTCCAGGCTGATCAAAGCTGGATTGCCCGCGAATGCCGATACAGCCGAGTAGGGTGAGCTGCCAAATCCCGGAGGATTCAGCGGCAGCACCTGCCACAACCGCTGTTTCGCCGCCGCCAGAAAGTCCACAAACGCATACGCCGCCGGCCCAAAGTCCCCCACGCCCCCACGAGATGGCAGGCTCGTTACATGCAGCAATATGCCGCTCATCCGTTCCTGATTCATCCAGCACCCTTCATCCCAATAGCTCACGGCTCAAAGCTCAGCTGACCGTGAAACTAATAACCTGCGACCTTCCATTTTTAACAAAAAAACCTGCCTCCTACCCGGCGTTTCCGCACGCAGGACAGGAGACAGGCCCTTCTTCTCGTAACCTAACTGCCCAACGGAGCCTTTGTAGCCGCCTTCTTTGCCATCCGAACGCCGCCGCCTGTGTTGTACTTGTCCGTCAGCGTCCCCATATATACGCGGAATATCTCCTCCCGCTGCTGGCTCAACAACTGCTCCCGTGTGGCATCGAAGTTCTTCGCAATCTCGTCCGCCGTGGGTGCCTGCTTGTCCGTAATGCTCAGCACCACGCCCGTCTGTCCGGCATTGATCGGCCCCGAAATTCCACCCTTGTCCAGCGTAAATGCCACGGCGCCCGGCCCAGTCATCGCACCCAGGTCTGTCACCTGCCCGTCTTGGCCAACCAGACCACTCGACTTCACCGGCAGCTTCAACTCCGCCGCCGCCTTCTTCAGGTCGTTCAACTCCTTGGCGCGAGAGGCCAGCTTGGTCGTCTCCGTCTGCAACAACTGTGGCACCTTCTGATTGCGATAATCATCCAAAATATGCGTCTTGTACGCCGCAAACTCTGGAGCGTGCGCCGCCTTCACATCCAGTACTGTATACAGCGCATAGCCGTCCCCGGTCGATACCGCCGCAGGGTCCGCACCCTTGTTCGCCGCAAACGCCTGACCCAGCATCTGTCCGGAATCCGACAGGCCGCCAATTACGGCGTCTCGCGCCACATAGTCGGTCGTTACCGCGTGCAGTCCATGCGCCGCCGCCGTCTTCTCAAGTCCCTCTTTTTTGGCCTCAGCCGCAAGCTGCGTGCCAAACGTTTGCAACGCCGCGCCCTGCTTGTCCTGTTGCAGCGTCTTCGCTATCGAATCTTTCACCTCGGCTAACGGTTTCACCCCGGCAGCCTGCTTCTGTTCCGTCTGGATAATGTGGTACCCAAACGACGATTTCACCAGCCCTGAAGTCTCTCCCGGCTTCAGCGCCATCGCAGCCTTCGCGTAAGCAGGATCAAGGCTCGCCGTCGCTATCATCTGCAACTCGCCGCCACTGTCCTTGCTCCCAGGGTCCTCAGAGTACTTCTTCGCCAACTCCGCAAAGTTCCCGCCTGCCTTCAACTGGTTCAGCACATCTTGCGCCTTGGCCTTGGCCGCCGCATCCGTCGCTGCATCCGCGCCCGTCTTCGACGTAATCAGGATGTGCCGCGTCTTCACCTGCTCCTCGGTCTTGTACTGCTCCTGGTGAGCGTTGTAGTACGCCTGTACCTCCGCATCGCTCACGGCCGCCTTGCCGCCGGGCAGCTTCGCCGCGTCAAATGTCACATACTCGATCTTCCGCGTCTCCGGAATCGCCACCGCATACTTCGTTGCATTCTGCTTGAAGTAGTCCTGCAACTCCGCATCGCTTGGATTGATCGTCTTCTTCAACTCATCCTGCGATACCACCGCATAGTCGAACTGCACCTTCAGCCCCTTCACCAGGTAAGTCTTGCGCACTGCGTCGTCCGACACCGATGCTCCGCCCGTAACCAGCGCCTGCAACCGTTGCAGTTCCATGTCGTCCTTCACCTGCGACTCAAAGTCAGAGCGCGTCGTTCCGAAGGCCGATTGCACAAAGTTCATGTACTGATCGTCGCCAATATACTTCCCGTCAGGAAACAGGTACTGGGCAAACGGCCCCGTCCGCAGTTGCCGCCGCAGGTCCTCGTCCGATACCTGTAGATGCAACCGGTCCGCCGCCTGCTTCAGCATGCTCCGCTGTACAAGGATCTCCCCCGACCGGTCCATCATGTAAGGCAATAGAAAGTCCGGATAGTGTTGCTGCTGCAACTGCCGCTGCGCCAGCTTCGTCACATCGTCCGTCTTGATCTCTGTGCTCTGCCCGAACATCCGGCCCAGCGCCCCGGGCTCGCGCACCGTTGCATACACAGTCGAGTCGTTCGAGGCGGAATTGTCCATCAACCCCGGTACCAGGTAGATCACCATGGAGACGCACGCAGCGCCAATGATGACGCCAAACATAACCTTGACTGCCTTTGTGTCCTTCTGAAGAAAACGAATCATGCTAACCCAGCGACCTTGAATGCGCGCCGCCTCCAGCCTGAAGATTCCGCCGGCTCTGAACCCATCCGTCCCAGGCTCAAATCCCAGCCGCTTCCGCTGCAAGACAGCGCATCTGCCCGTTGGTTTTGCGCGCCCCGGCATAGCAAACTCCCGCATGCCAGGACGACAGCAGGGCAAGCGACCAGTATAAATCACCCGCACCAACGTCCGCAGAAAAGGGCCGCAGGCGCGGCCCCCTTCAAATTCCCAGCATCAGATCGCTTTAGTAAGGATAGGGATAGTAAGGATAAGGATAGCCGTACGGATAAGGCCGATAGTAGCCCGGGCCGACGTACACAGCCGGATATCGTCGCCGAAGCACCTGCGGCTGCGGACCGATTGCAGGAACTCCCTGCGCCATGCGGTCCATCTCCGCCTGCGATACCGTCGACACCGTCGCCGGCTGTGCCAGATGGAACGTCAGCAACCCTTCGGACGGCACATATACCTGTCCGCTGCCCGAGGCTGCCGAAGATCCAAGCCCTAGCGCTCCGCCAACGCCCGCGCCAATCGCCGCACCCTTGCCGCCCGCCGCCGCCGCGCCAAATAGTGCTCCAAGAGCGCCCCCGACAACCGTGCTATTCACAGACTGTACGGTCTTGTCGCCCGTGTTCTGGCCCCACACATCGGAGACGATCGGATAGCTCATGCCACCCAAAGTCACTTCGGTCAGTTGCAGCGAAAGTTCGCCGCGTCCTGCCAACACGCCCGACTTCTTCGCGTCCACTACCTTGCCCTGCACCGTTGCGCCGCGTGGAATCGCCACCGCGCCGCCAGCCACCACATCGTTCACCACAATCCCGTCGAAGCTGTCGCCCGGCTTAGCCTGAGCGCTGTTCAGTGTCTGATTGATGCGCATCCGCACCAACGCACCCACAGGCACCGTTACCGCCTCGCCAGCCTGCTGTCCGCCATACACCGGCTGCCCCTGTCCGTAGCCAGGCTGAGGCTGCGCATATCCCTGCTGTGACGCTCCATATCCCTGCTGCGAATAGCCAGGAGGCGGCCCTTGCTGCCCGCCGTTCGGCTGTCGATACTCAGGTGCCCCCGGTCCGTATCCCGTTGTATTTGGTGTATAGCCTGGCGTGTTGGTTGGGTTCAGCGGCGGCCCCGCTTGATCGGCGGTCTGATTCGGTGTCCCGGTATTATCTGAGTCCGGCGATCCCTCCACAACCGGTGCCGGTGCCTGTTGTGCAGGCTGCGCACTCGCGTTCTCGCCGCCCAAAGTTATCTCGTCGACCACCTTCTGCACGCCTTTGGTCTTCGACACGATCGTCTCGGCTTCAACCCGCAGCGCTTCGGTCTCCACCGTGCCGCTCAGTGTTACTACACCGTAGACCGTCGTGGTCGTCATTGGCTGGTTAGCCAGATCGGGAGCCCCCGCCAACCCCTTCAGAACATTCGCCTCTACCTGTGCGTCCGGCATCGTTGGCTTGGTCGTCGTCGCTGGCATCGTAGCCTGAACCTGTGCCTGGTCCGGTGCCGTTGCCTGTGTCTGGTCCGAGCTCTGGGCCACCGCGCTCAAACCAAGCACTACACCCAACATTGCTGTTGTAACTCCAAGCAACCCACTCCTTCTCCGATCCATACCACGTTCCATAGCCCCCTCCACAATCTTCCAGGGCCGGGCAGTTTCGCTCACGGCCTGTACTCTAACAGACTCAATAATCAGAAAAAAGTTACGCTCACTCCATCGATAAATGTACTGCCGTGTGCCACATTTACCCATCTCTATATGGATGGATGTATTGCTGCTGGCAATACCTCGGCACCCATATCGTTAGATGCAATCCCGCACCACAAAAGCCAGCCAGGTTTGACCTGCCATCTTCACGGCAGTATACTAACTCTGCGGGGTGGAGCAGCCCGGTAGCTCGTTGGGCTCATAACCCAAAGGTCGGAGGTTCAAATCCTTCCCCCGCAACCAAAAAATACAGATTCTAAACGGCTTCCGATATAAGTTGGGAGGCCATTTCTGCGTTTGGCGGGAACTTAGGCAAATCTTGGGCAAGGAATTCCATGTCAAGAAGTGCGCCCAGTTCCCCGGCTACACGGACATCATCTGCTGTCACCAGATGTGTGTAGCCCATAGTTGTCTTCGCATCCACATGTCCGAGGCGTTCTTGTCGAACGGCCATCGGAGCGTGCAGCGAATCTGGCAGTGTGGCGTTTCCGTGGCGGAAAGCGTGAGCCCCCCCATCTAAACCCAACTCCTTCAAAACTGGCTTTAATGCCCTTTTAACGAAATTGTCTGGTTCGAGCCTTACTCCCCCTCCGAGCCGCTTGCCACTCTTAGTCAACCTGCCCGGTGTGAGGAACAATGGTTCGTCTAGCTGACGGCCATCAACGAACGGACGAAGCTGCTCGGTGAGCCTTCTGCGCCCCGGCGGATTAGGGCAAGAAACTTCCTGAGTGCCTAGTGCGGGTGGCATCATGAACCAAACTATGATCTCAATAAGCGCATCGGGCTGTTATCGCCAGTTGAAATTTGATTTCGGGGTAATCAGATTCCTGAACACTTGCCGACTTTTCAGTACAGATCTCGTCTCTCATCCCAGAACCGCAACTCCGCACCGTATTCCACGGCGCATCCAAAAGAATCGTTACCACCGGGAGCTACTGCCCCGTCTGGAAGCGCAGCTCGGCCAGCGTCTGCTGGTAGGCGTAACGTGCGCTGGCGTATGCAATCTGTGCCTGTGTCTGTGCGAGCTGTGCCTGGCTCAACTCCACGATGGACGACAGCCCCAGCTTGTAGCGCGTCTGGGCCAGGTCGAATGCGGAGTTTGCCTGCTCCAGCAACTGGCGGCTTACATCAATGCGCTGGAATCCGGACTGAGCCTCCAGCACTGTATCGGTCACGTCGCGCGCGATCGTCTGGCGAAGCTGCTGCACACTCTGATCGGCAGCCTGAGCGCGAAACTTTGCCTCGTTCGCTCGCGCAGAGAAGAGCGAGCCATTAAAGATGGGAATGCTCACGTTCACTCCGGCTGCTCCGTACCAGGACGTCGTAATCTGGTCGGCGCGCACCGGCGTGTCTCCTGCTACGCCGAGTGCGGAGATTGTGGGCCGCACCAGATCGCGCTCGGCCTGACTGAATCTCTCCGCCGCGCTCGCTTGCAGGTTGAGCGATGCAAGGTCTGGCCGGGACTGGAAGGCAAGCTGGAGCAGCGGCACCGCGTCCTCCGGCGCTGGCGCGGGCGCGACTGGCGTCTCATCGACAAGTGAGTAGGTCGCGGGCAGTTCTTCGCCCAGAATGGCGTTCAGCGCGGCCTGCGACTCCTGGTTGTCGTTGGTCGCATTCAGAAGCAGCAGCTTAGCCTGTTGCAGATCGACATTGGCGAAGCTCAGGTCAAGCTCCGAGCGCAGCTTTGCCTCTGTAAGCGCACGAACCTGGTCTGCCGTTGCCTGCCGCGTCGTAACTGTCTGCCGCGCTACAAGCAGGATGGTCTGGCTTGCCAGCGCGTGATAGAACGCGTCATCGACAGCGAGCAGCACGTCCTCGCGCGATGCGCTCTGGTTGCTTGCGGCGGCCCGCGCGTTGAAGTCCACGCTGTTGATCAGCGCGTGGGTGCGGCCAAAGTCTGTCATCAGCTGCGAGAGCGTAACCCCACCGGCCGCGCGTTGATAGACGACAGGGTTATTGAGTCCACCGGCAGTGATACGACTTCCATCGTGCGAATCTACTGCGGTCAGAGCGCCGGTCAGCGTGGGCAGGTTGGCCGCTCTTGCCTCGCGCCGCACCTGTCCCTCCGCCAGGGCAATCAGGCGCGCAATCTGCACATGCGGGTTCTGCTGCACCGCGATCTTCTCAGCCAGCGCCAAGGTGAGCGTCACTGGAGCTGGCGTAGGTGCAGGAGCTGGTGCGGTCTGGCAACTGCCGACTACGGCCGCGCCTGCAACAGTTGCCACGGCGATCAGAGCGAGTATTGTTCTCATCTAGGCTCCTTCTCCTGCGACTACGATGCCTTGCCCGTGCGGCGGTCTCTGCGGCTCTTCCTTGCGATGCACCAGCAGATACGCGGCTGGCACTACGAAGACCGTGATTATCACCGAGACCGTCAGGCCGCCGATGATGGCGCGGGCCAGCGGTGCGTACTGCTCACTGCCCGCCTCCAGCGCAAGCGCCATCGGAATCATACCGAGGATCGTGGCCAGCGAGGTCATCAACACCGGGCGCAGACGCACGCGGCACGCCATGGCCACGGCATCTTGAATTGCCATGCCTTCGTTACGCAGCTTGCGCGTGAACTCGACGATCAAAATCGAGTTCGAGACCACGATGCCGGTCATCATCACCACCCCCATCAGCGACATCACGTTCAGCGTTGTGCCGGTAAGTAGCAGGAAGAGAATGACTCCGGTGATTCCCGGCGGAATGGCAAGTAGAATCACCATCGGGTCGATGAACGACGCGAACTGCGCCATCAGGATTAGATAAACAAGAATCACCGAAAGAAGAAGGCCAAGGCCGAAGCTGGAGAACGAGCGCCGCATTCCTTCTACGGAGCCGCGCATCGTCACCTGTAGGTTCTCCGGGATCTTCTGCTGTGCGATGACACGGTCCACGCGCGTGGCCAGCCCGCCGAGGTTCTGCCCAGCGGGCGAGACATAGACGTCAATGACGCGGCGTAGTTGGTAGTGGTCCACCTCAGTCGGAGCTTTCGTCCGCGTTATCTGCACGACGGCGCCAAGGTTTGTGGCAGTCGCTCCATCGGGTGACTTGATTGGAATCTGTTCAAGATCCTGGAGCGACTTGATCTGCGACTCGGGATATTGCACCGCAAGCTCGTAACTATTTCCGCTCTTGGGATCATCCCAATAGTTCGGTAAGATCATTGCATTTGAGGTGAGTGCCGTGATCACGTTGTCCACAACTTCCCTCGATGTGAGTCCGAGGCGACCCGCCATTTCGCGATTCACGTCCAGCTTCAGACTGGGATAATCGACATCCTGTGGAATCAGAACATCGCCCACACCGTCCAAGACGCGAATCTTCTTGGCTAAATCGGCAGCGGTAGCGGATGCCTCGTTGAGATCGTTTCCACTTACCTGAATATCAATTGGAGCAGGGAGACCGAGGTTTACGACCGCATCGACCAGGCCGCCGGTCTGAAAGTAGGTGGATAGTTCCGGTAGATCTTCCCGTAGTTTGCTTCGGACTAAGGACATATAGGCGAAGGTGCTCTTGCTGTGTTCTGCATTCAGACTTACCTGGACGAACGCAGTGTGCGGGCCTGAGTTGCTGGAGTAGATAGACGAGAATCCCGGAGCCATGCCGATATTCGAGACGATCATTCCCAGATCTTTCTCCGGAATTACGTTACGAATGTCCTGCTCGGCCTGTGCAATATATTGATCGGTGAGCTCAATTCGTGTCCCGCTGGGGGCTTTTACGTTGATGACGAACTGTCCGGGATCGGTCCGTGGAAAGAACGAGAGTCCCAGAAACGGGAAGAGCGCCAGGCTAAAAAGGAATACTCCAAGCACGCCAAGCACCGTGGCGCCCGGTCGTAAAAGACTTTTCGCCACGGTCTTGTCGTAGTGTGCCAGACCGCGGTTATAGCGATGATTGAACCAACGGACGAAGCGCTGAAAGAGGCTCGTGCCGTCGTGATGACCGCCTTCGGTGTGTTCCTTCTGATGAGGATTATGAATGAAGCGCGCGCAGAAGAGTGGCACCACCGTCATCGCAACCGCGTACGACGCAAAGAGCGAGAGCACTACTGCAAGCGAGAGCGCGGTAAACAAATACCGGCTGACGCCATAGAGGAAGACGACGGGAAAGAAGACGATCGCCGTTGTGAAGGTCGCCGCCAGTACCGGCAGTGCCACTTCGCGCCCACCAATCTCCGACGCATCCTCGGGCGATTTGCCCATCTCCATATGGCGAAAGATGTTTTCCAAGACGACGACTGAGTTATCAATCAGCCGCGAAAAGACTAGTGCCAGTCCACCGAGCACCATGGAGTTAACCGTCGCGCCCATCAGGTTCAAGGCCATGAATGCGGCCAGCGCAGAGAGTGGAACCGATAGCATGACGGCGACGGTGGCGCGCATGCTGCCAAGAAAGATCAGGATCATCAACCCAGTCAGAACAAGTCCAACGCCGCCTTCGCTGCCAAGATTTTTGATGGCTGTCTTTACAAATTGCGATTGATCGAAGACCACGGCGGTCTTGAGCGACTTGGGAATATCGACGAGATGCTTGAGGCCCTCACGGACACCATTCACAATCGAGATGGTATTGCTGCCGCCTCCCTGTTTGAGGATTGGCAGATAAACCGAACTCTGTCCAGCAACACGCACGATATTTGTCTGGATGGCTGAAGAGTCCTTGGCCTGGCCGACATCGGCAACCAGAAGTTGTCCATTGCCTCTGGTCTTCAGCGGAAGGCGGTCGATCTCATCCATGTTGGGGAACTGCGAATTGGTGTAGATATTGAAATCGGTCGGTCCGAGCTTAACATCGCCCGATGGAAGGATTGCGTTGGCGTTATTCACCGTCCGCACCACATCCATGGGGCTAAGCTGATTGGCCTCCATCTTTGTCGGATCAACGTAGACCTGAATCTGCCGGTATTTTCCACCAAAAGGAGGCGGTATGGATGCACCTGGGACAGACGCGATCTGATTGCGGACGTTGTATTGTCCCAGGTCATGCAACTGTGTTTCGTTGAGCCCCTCGCCTTTCAACGTAATCAGGCAGACGGGAAGACTCGATGCGTCGAACTTGAGTACGACGGGCGGCAGTGTGCCCGGAGGCAGGCGACGCAACTGCGCCATCGCAAGATTGGAGATGGTGTTGATTGCGGCATCCGAGCTTGTTCCGGGCTGAAAGTAGACGCGAATCAGGCTAACGCCCGGCAAGGAGCGCGATTCGATGTGGTCAATGCCGCTGCCCAGTGTGAAAAAGCGCTCGAACGGATTGGTAATATGTGCCTCAATCTGCTCCGGCGGCATTCCGTTGTAGAAGGTGGCGACGACGACGACGGGTATATTGATCTCCGGGAAGAGATCGACCGGCATACGCGCTACCGTGGTCACGCCAACCACGGCAATCACAAGGCAGATCATGAGAATGAAGAACGGGTAGCGGAGTGCAAAGCCAGACATTATTGGCCCTCCTGCGCATCGGTTGCTGCGCTCACCGCAGTCGTCGCACTATATTTCGCTGTCACCAGCTCACCCGGCTGAAAGCTGGACTGGTTGGCGACGATCACCTGCTCGCCCACGCGCAGCCCGCTCAGAACCTCGATGAGGTTGGACGTCGCAACCCCGGTCTGCACCACGCGCCTCTCCACGCGGCTCTGCGCGTTGACCACCAGAAGAATCGGCTGCGGCCCGCTTGTGTCCACTGCCTGGATTGGCACGACAAGCGCATCGCCTGCGTGCTTTACGTTCAACGTCACCTGCGCATACATCCCCGGCGTGAGCGAGCCGTCTGCATTGGGTACGTCCACCTCCACTTGCATCGAGCGCGTGGCTGTATCCAGTTCGTCAGTGCTGCGCGTGACCTTGCCGCTAATCGTACGGCCAAGCGCATCAATGCGAATCGATGCAGTATCGCCATCATGCACATAAGGTGCAACCGCCTCCGGCACGGGCAGCCGCAGACGCAGCGTGCTGATCTCGGCCACCTTGACCACGGGAGCCGAGCCTGCGTTCGACGTGCCTGCCTGAATCAGTGCGCCGGTATCGGCGTAGCGCCATGTCACAATGCCATTGAATGGCGCATTGATGTGTGAGTAGTCCTCCATCGTTGTCATCTGCTGCTGCTGTGCCTGCGAGACGCCAAGCTGCTGCTGCATCGCATTCAATGCAGACTTCGCCGCATCCACCTGCGCCGCCGCCGCCTGGTCCTTGGCGCGCGCATCGTCCAACTCCTGCTGCGCGATCAGGCCGGGACGCGCGTCGGAGGCCTGTTGCAGCCGCCCCGCCGCAGCATGAAGCGCAACGTAGTTCGCCTCGTCACGCGTCACATCGTTGGTTGCTCGAATGATCTCTGCCTGCGACTGCCGAACGCCCGCCTGCGCTCCCTTCACCTGCGCCTGCAACTCGGGCACATCGAGCACAGCCAGCACCTCGCCCTGCTTTACCTTGTCGCCGATGTCGACGTGGATGCTGCGGATGTAACCCGCAACCTTCGCATGAAGCTCGACCTCCTGGTAGGGAAGAAACTCGCCTGCGACGATGAGTGTGTTGGCAAGCGTCGCGCGCGATGCGGGAACCACCGGAGCAATCGGATTCGTCGCCACGGCGGATTGCTGGGCGGCATGGTTGCATCCGCACAATACGATCAGTGCGTAACAGAGCAGAGAGAGTCGTCCAAGGCCAGGACGCCGGACGGAGGCAACAAGTTTCATGGTGGGCTCGCTTAGGCTAGAGACACAGCAGCACCGCTGCGAAAGCGGCGCACAGACCGGCACAAAAGACCGGTGTCTTCTCTAGTTGCGTGGAGGGGGGCGAATGGCTTGCGCTCTGCGGAAGCAGAGTTGGGTAGCGTAAGGAGACTCAGCGGCAGTCTGCCTCCACGCAAAGGAGCGTGCAGCTTCTGTCGGGGCGATCAGAACGAGGACGAAAAGAATACACGCCGCAGCCACTCGCACGGGCGGCGCATACTTCATGATCGCATCTTGCTGCTGCCACACCTTGGTCGCTGTAATCGGACGCGCTGCATCGTTGTGGGGATAGTACGCAGCAACCTTGGATGTGACCGCGAAGGCCACTAGAAGCCCACAGAACAGCACCCCCAGTAGAACCATCAGGGCGGTCTTTCGTCCGGAATGATACTGTGCGTTCACTGATTTAGAATACCCCGAACGGGATTACTGATAAAGTAGGTGCCTGTTTGCAACTCATCACAACGTTCGTATAAAAGTTAGATGCAGAAGTTAGCATTCGGTTACAGCCCGTTGATCCCATATCCCATAATAGTTACTGGAGCAAATAGCTTTCTTGTTAAGGGACAAGCAGAAGATATACGGTCATCCCAATCCCTATACCAGCAAGTACAAGCGCGAGTACCACAGCTCCGGTGGACACCCGACCAGCCTTCCATGTTCCGGAGTTAAGCTCATGAATCAATTGAAAGTGCCGAATGACCGCGCTGATATTAACAACTACCCCCAAGCCAACTAACGACACCCCCGACCATACGGATAGCCCTGTCGTATGTGCTGGCAGATGCGTTGCGCTGGCACTCAACTCGCGAAGAAATAGCCCAAAGCGACTGACTGCAAAGCCAACTCCCATCAAGCCGAGTCCCGTGCGAATCCAAGCAAGGAAGGTTCTCTCTACGGCCAGATATACTCGCGGGTCCTGCGCAGCGTTATCCATGAGGGAATTGTAACCGTCACAAGCATATTTCATTCAGTCTTGACGGTCATCCACAGTTCAATTCCACCCCATGAGAAGAATCGCTCGCCGTTGACCTCAAGCTCTGCTATGGTCCGGTGACGTCGTGCTGGTTTTGCTGGCCTCCGCTAAAAAAGTGGTGGTGCAGCATGCTGCCGACAAGCATATAGAGTAGGACGGTCAGGACCACGATAAACAGGAATCTTGCAAATCCAAGCCACGGCAAACTGCGTTCTTCCTGATTATTCTCTTGCCGATTCGTCGCCATGTGTTGCTCTCCCGCCAAACCATGCTCCCTTCGTTGGACCGTGGTTTGATAATCCACCGCTCTCGCTCCACAGTCAATCTCCTTGCAGTATGCATTACCATGCTCGGACTGTGACACTGACAACAGCCCCTACGACCATGGATCAGCTTCGATCCCGAGGGCAGGCTGCTTCCTGTTTGCCAGGAGCGTGTTTCAGTATGGCGTTGAGGGGCGTCGGATTTGCTGTTTTATCTGTTTGGTGTACTCGCTGGACTAAGATAGCTGCGGAGGCTATTCATGACGTTCACCTTCGTTTCACGACCGTCCGTGGCTGTGGGGCTGGCAACGATGGTTCTACTCTTCGTCTGCGCGCAATGCCCGGCACAATTTACCCCATTGACAGGGCCGGGGAGCACAAACTTGATTCCCCAGGCTCAGTTGATTCAGCCCGAGGAGCTGGTTCACTTGCTTCAAGGCACGGGAACAGGCAAGCCGCTGTTGCTCCAGGTTGGCTCGCATCTTCTCTTCGATGAGGCCCATATCCCCGGCTCCGTCTACGCAGGTGCAGGTTCGCAACCCGCCGGCCTGCAACAACTGCAGAGCATGGTGGCCTCGTTCTCTAAGACGAAATTCATCGTTCTCTACTGCGGCTGTTGTCCATGGGATCGCTGCCCCAACCTTGGCCCTGCCTTCAAGCAACTGCACGACGCGGGCTTCACCAACGTGAAGGTCCTCTATATGGCCAATAATCTGGGCACCGATTGGGTCGCCAAGGGCTATCCGGTTGAACGCAGTCATTAGTCAGCGCATCGCCGGGAAGGCTGCCCCTGGTCCGGAGGAGGGGCATGCGCGGCCCTTCGCACTTCGGCGGTTTGCGTTGACCCTTCTGTTGGTGGCTGCTTGCCTCGCGGCAGGAGGGACACACGACGCCTGCGCGGCAACCTCGCTCGTTCACAAGCGAGCGCCGGAGTTTGTTCGCACGGACCTCGACCACAAGAGGCTCGACCTCAATGCCTATCGGGGCAAGGTGGTATTGCTCAACTTCTGGGCCACATGGTGCGCTCCATGCCAGGTTGAGATGCCGAGCTTCGTGGACTGGCAAAATAAATATGGCTCGCGCGGGTTGCAGGTCATCGGCATCTCCCTGGACGACGATCCAGCGCTGGTGCGCAGCCTGTATGGCAAGCTGAAGCTGAACTATCCCGTAGCCATGGGAGATGTGAAGTTAGGCAATCTCTACGGTGGAGTCCTCGGTCTGCCAGTGACATACCTGATCGACCGACACGGCATGATTCAGGCGGAGTATCAAGGCGAGGCGGACCTGGGCAAAATCGAGATGCAGTTGCAGTTACTCTTGCCCAGCCACTGAAAGCGTCGGAAGTCGTGTTCACACTCGCGAATCAGCTGTTGCCAGGAACGTCGCCCAAGCGTGCGCTCCCTCCACTCCATCTGCGGAGGCGAGACTGCTCTCCGCCACAATCTTTCGCTTGCGAACGCCGACCATCCGACCGCGCACACAGAGGGTATCGTTGACGCTGACCTTGTTGCGAAAGCGGACTCGTATCTCCGCCGTGAGAGCGGAATATCCTGCGGAGATGATCGCTTGAGACATCGCCTCATCGAGAACTGCGCAGATGACACCACCATGAATGACGCCTTGAAAGCTCTCCAACCCGGCGCTTGCAGTCCACTGCGCAATGGAGGTCCCGCCCATTGCCTCAAACTCCAGATGCAGCCCGCTCGGGTTCATCTGACCGCATACCACGCAGTACGGATTCAACGGAGCCAGCGTGCGTGGGCTTTGTCGCATGGGGTCGTCGGCAAGCCTCAAGGGATTATCTATAGTGCAAATCATCGTCTCTTCCAGAAGCAGAACGATCTCTTCCTTGCCGCCGTGGTTCGTCATAAAATCTCCTGCAATTCGTTCAGTATTGCTTGCGATCGGAAGCCTATCGATGCGATACCTGGTCGAAAGTTCACCCCGGTGAATGCGCGATCATCCTGCTTCCTATCGCGAGGTGACCTCCCGATGAAATGCAATCATCTCTCTGCCCAGTGTCTCCATTAGATGCGCCCAATCGCGCAGGTGCGTATGCCCTGCTCTAGTCAGCGAATAGTTGCGTCGAGCAGGACCGTCCCCCTCGTCCCACGTTGAGGTGACGTAGCCATTGGCCTCCAGAGTTCTGAGTGTGCGATACAGAGCTGCACCCTCGATGATGGCGTCTGTCAACGCGTAGCGCGGCAGACACTCGGCGATCTCATAGCCGTAGGATTTCTTCCTTTCCTTGAGTATCCGCAATACCACAGGCTCGATAAACCGGGAGACGTTGCCCATCGCACAGGTGCAGGCATGTCCCATACCGGGTTGCCTACAGCCGGGTTGACCGGCATCCTTGACACAAGGCCTCATGCACTCAACCTCCATTCGCTTACTCACAAGTTACACAGTTTCTTAAAAGCAACAGACTATCCATAGGTGTATATTACATCTAGTCGGTTGTTCGCATGTGTCTCTACGCGGGCCAATCGCAACTCTGGATTGAAGAATGAGGATTTCCCAATGAGCAAAGTGGCGGTGATGATGTCGGAGAACCAGGTCAACGCGCAGATGTCGTCGCATTTTGGCAAAGCAGAATGGGTGATGGTGGCGGACACGGAGTGCCATTCCTTTGAATTTCTGAAAAACGAAGCGGCGGGCGGCAAGAGTGTCGTCGGGTTGGTCGCCAGCCAGAAGTGTACAGACACAATCTTCTGCGAAATTGGCAACGGAGCACTGGGCCATCTGAAGGCAGAAAACATCCGCGGCTGGTCTGCTCCTGCGAATATCAGTGGACAGCAAGCGCTGGAGATGTTCGAGCACCTGCGGCTGCAGGCTGCGGATTCGTCCTCTGCGCACGCATGCTGTTGCTCGAAGCACGCCGACTCCAAAGCAACCCCGTGCTGCGGCAGATAACCCAAAGGTTGGGGCCACTGATTGTCAGCATAGGCTACTGAGAACGCGGACTCTACAGGGCATAGACAACTTAGGATTGGTGGTTCTGGGATCGATCCCGCTCGCGCTGATGGGAGCGTGCTTTGCGATCAAGACCCGGTCGGCAAAGCTCGAGCGCTGGTATGGACTTGCGTTGACCTGCCTGGGAATCTTTTTTCTCTTTCACCTGTGAGTTCGAAGGCCGTCGAGGAGCGGGCGTAACGTCTCATGCAAATTAATTCGTATTCCTTGTAACGAACTGCATCATTCATGACTTTATTCATTGGAATGCACGATTCAAGGGGATTGCTCCAATGATTTCTCGTCTCTATCACACTCTGTGCCTCACTCTTCTGCTTTGCATGGGGGGATTGGCCGCCACCGCGCAAGAGCCGCTTACGTTGCGCCAGGCTGTCGATCAGGCATTGGGTCAGAATCCTGCTGCTGCGATGGCGAACGCCGGTGGCCAGGAGGCCAGGTCCGCGGCTACGATGGCGCGCACCCAATTGCTGCCGCATCTGAACTTTACGGAGGACATCTCTCGCGGAGACGACCCCGTGTATGCTTTCGGAACGCGGCTGCGGCAGCGCCAGTTCACGCAGGACGACTTCGCGCTGAACGATCTGAACCGTCCCCAACCGATCGGTAACTTCGCCACGCGCTTCTCCGGTTCCTGGACAGCATTCGATTCGTTCAAGACACAGCGGGAGATTCGTCGCGCCGATCTCTCCCGCGACAGCGCCTTGTCATCCTCCAAGGCGGTGAACCAACAGATTGTGTTGCACGTCGTCGAGTCGTACCAGGCGGTGCTCTATGCCCAGCGGGAGATCGATGTTGCGCAGCATGAACAGGAGACGGCGGCGGCGCTGCTGAACTCAGTTGCGCAGCACGTCAAGGCTGGACTTGCTGTGGAGTCGGACCAGATGTCGGCCGAGGTCAACGTGGCCGCGCGCAAAGAGGAACTGATTGCGGCGCAAGGCGACCTGGAGTTGGGATGGGCAGAGTTGCGGGAGGCGATGGGCGCGCCGGAGCTGAAGGTGTCCGAGCTGAAGCCGATTGAGCCGCATGTATTCTCGCAGCTTGCTCTGGACGAGGAGATTGCGACAGCCGCGAAGACGCGGCCCGATCTAATGGCGTTGGCACAGACACAATCGGCGCAGGCATCGGCCGTGGGCGCGGCGCGGTCGCAGTTCGGCCCATCGGTGAACGCCTACGGGAACTGGGAAGAGGACCGTGGATCGCTGGGCAGTTCGGGAGGCAACAACTGGGTGGCCGGCGTGCAGATCAGCGTCGACATTCTGCCCATGGGCAAGCGCGCGCAGCTTGCGCAGGCGAGCGCTGCGAAGCAGAAGATCGACGCGCAACTGAGCGCCTCGCAACAGCATGTGCGACTGGAGGTGAGCCAGGCGCATATCCATCGTCAGACGGCGGCGCTCTCGCTCGATACAGCGCGTGCCGCAATGGACCAGTCGGCTGAGAGCCTGCGCATCCTCAAGAACCGCTACGGCGCAGGGCTGGCGACGATCACCGATCTGCTGCGCGCCGAGGATGCCGAGCGGCAGAGCCAGTCGATGTACTGGAAGGCTGTCTACGCAAACACCATGGCCTATGCAGAACTGCTTTACGCAACCGGGACACTGACTCCCAATGCGGCGGAGGATTTGCAATGAAGATAATATTCACGAGTTGCTTACTTGCCGTTTTCGCGGCGATTATGGGTGGATGTCACGGCAACGAATCCGCTGCACCGGCTGTGGTTCAGACTGCGCAGGCGCGGGTAGTCGAGAGCCAACAGCAACAGGTGCCGCTCAATGTGCGTGCCACGGGAACCGTTCACGCGCGGGAGACGGCGGTGGTCTCCGCTCAGGTTATGGGCCGTATTCAGCAGGTGCTGGTGCGCGAGGGAGACAGCGTGCGGGCAGGACAGACGCTGGTAGTGCTTGACGACGCGGCCCTACGCGCTTCGGCGGAGCAGGCCCAGGCAGGGGTGAAGGCTGCGCAAGACCAGCAGGCGGCGGCTCAGACCGATGCAAAACTCGCGGCCAGCACACTGGATCGCTACCGGCAATTGCAGGCCGAGAAGAGCGTCAGTCCGCAGGAGATGGATGAGGTTGCACAACGGGCCGAGGCATCGGCGGCAAGGCTTGAGGCAGTGCGAGCACAGACCGATGCAGCGCGTTCCCAGGAGAGCGGCGCACACACCATGCTCGGCTATTCGCATCTGCTTGCGCCATTTTCCGGCGTGGTGACAGCACGGATGGCCGATCCGGGAACGCTTGCTTCGCCGGGTGTGCCTCTGCTGCAAGTGGACCAGTCTGGAGCGCTGCAACTCGCAGCCACGGTGGATGAGTCAGCGATCGCCACGATCCACAATGGAATGAAGGTGCAGGTTGCAATCGATGGCGGCAATGCCGCAAGCCTCACGGGCACTGTGGCGGAGATCGACCCAGCCGCCGATCCGACCAGCCACAGCTTTCTGGTGAAGATCGATCTTCCGCCGTCGGACCAACTGCGCGCCGGCATGTATGGAACGGCGGAGTTTGCCAACGGAGTCCGCCAGGCGATTGTCATTCCGCGCTC
>CAIZFH010000081.1 GCA_903932155.1 uncultured Granulicella sp.
CCTCCCGCTCTTCTTCCAGGAGTTGCTGGGCTACACCGCATTCACCGCAGGCCTGGTCGTCGCTCCAAGAGGCATGGGAACCATCTGCGGTCTGCCCGTTATCGGCTATCTCTCCAACCGTGTCGATCCGCGTTACCTGCTCACCGTCGGATTCACCACCTTCGGCCTCACTACTCTCTACTTCGGCAACGTCAACCTTGGCGTCTCCCCCACCACTCTGCTCATCCCCATCTTCATCACAGGCATGGGCCTCAGTTGCATCTTTGTCCCCATCTCCATGTCCGCCGTCGGAACCCTGAGCAACCAGCAGATGGGTAATGCAAGCGGGCTCTACAACCTAATGCGAAATATCGGCGGCTCCATCGGTATCTCGCTCGCCCAAACCCTGCTCACTCGCCACACCGCTGTCCACCAGAACGATATCCTCAACTCCGTCCCCATCTCGGGCCGCGCCTTCCAGAACTCCCTCGCCGGAGCGCGCCACGCACTCACCAACACCTTCGGCCCCGCCAACTCCCTCTACCCCGCTCAGTCACTCCTCTACGGCCAACTCCACCGCCAGGCAGCTCTCTGGGCCTTCGTCGACGTCTTCCGCTCGCTCTCCCTGCTCAGCTTCTTCTGCATCGCCATCGCCTGGCTCTTCAAGAAATTCCAGCCCGGACACCCGCCCCCCCCCGCCCACTAGGCGTATATTTGTCGTGAGTACTCAGGGCCCGTATGAGATACGTCCTTCGTCTAATAGCCATAACGGTAATCGCGTCATTGCTCTCGGGATGTGGCTCAGGAACACCTTCCACTACATCCTCCACCGCTGCACCAGACCTTACCGGCAATTGGGAATTCACCACCCTCTATCCAGGCGCATCCACCCCCCAGAATATCATCTACACGGGTGCCCTGAGCGGACAGGGCGCAAACATCACCGGGATCTTTCGCACGAACACTTGTTTCGCGGCCACACAGGACATCGACTTCACCGGCAGCGAAGACACGAAGGGAAATCTAACCCTCACCTCGACTAATCTCCCTAACAACGTCGTTACCATTACTGGCACGGTCTCCTCGTCCACGGCAGGAATCAATGCGTCTCCAGCTAACCTTCTGGTCAGCGGTTCTGCTCCGTGCGCTCCAATTAATGCTTCGTTCCCGGGCGGTAAATTCCCGCCCCTCACGGGCACCTACACTGTAAACCTCACAGTTAACCCCGGCGGCGCTGCGAACCTCACGGCAACTCTTACCCAATCGGCAGCAAACTCAGACGGCCAATTCTTCGAATTGGGCACTATCACGATCACCAGCGGTGGCTGCACAAACACATTCCCCGTCAACACCTTGTTCGCCGGTTCTCCGCTCACCGGAAACCTCACATCGAACTCCGGCCCGCCGGCAACCGCCCAGTTACTCATTTACCTCAGCTCGGAGCCCGCGACATTCCCGATTATCATGCTCCTCAACATCACAAGCACTGGCTGCAACGCAGGCTCGTTCGGTGGAAGTCTCAAAAGTCAGTAGCCATGCTGGCAACCTCATCCGAATCCGCTCCTCTGGTCAAGGGGCCTGTCGTACTGCGCAACTATCGGCGATAAATTCTTCAAATAATCTCCCTCACCAACCCAAATCCCTATACCGCTCGCGTAACATCTTCTCCATCCCTGGGCCATCCAATTTAAAATCGACGCATCACGAAAGGATCGCCACATGTCCAACCCATTCGTACACATCGAACTCTCCACCCCAGACGCCGCCAAGGCCAAAGCCTTCTACTCCGAACTCTTCGGGTGGACATTCACCGATAACGATATGGGCCCAGCCGGGATCTACTCCACCTTCAAGCCCTCCACGGGCCCTGGTGGAGGACTCTACTCCATGCCCGGAATGCCCACCTTCTGGCTCGCCTACGTCGGCGTCGAAGACATCAACGCCTCCACCGAGAAAGCCAAATCCCTTGGTGCCACCGTCCATATGGGCCCCCACGAAATCCCCAACATCGGTTGGATGACCATCCTCGTCGATCCCACCGGCGCCACTATCGCCATCTTCCAACCCAAGTCCGCCTAACGACAGCCCCATTAAGCCCGGGTGCCCCATCCATCGTATTCGGGAGCCCCATCCTCGACGCGCAGTTTCCTCGCGTGGCAGGGTGGGGTGCCTTTGTCTCAACTCCAACCACCTCCTTCCCCACGCTACAATTACCCTCAACCTGAGGTTCGCCTCGTGATCCGCCGTCTCGTTCTCGTCCTCGCGCTCCTGGCCCTAGCCGCGCCGCTCTGTGCCCAGCAGGGCGACTCCACACTCACACAGACTGAGATCGACCAGGTCCGCGAGGCACGCTACATCCCCTCTGACTGTGTCCTTCTCTTCGTCAAGTTCCTCGATCTCCGCACCCAGGAGCTGCACGACCTCTACGCTCATCCCCGCCGTCCCGGCCGCGAGCAGGACACCCACGACCTCATCCAGCAGTTCGCCTCCATCACCGACGAGCTATCCGACAACCTCGACGAGTACGGCCCGCACCACATCGATCTCCGCAAAGCCCTGCCCAAGATCCTCACCGCCATCGACCGCTGGAACACAGACCTCAACGCCCTCCCCGACAACGACGCCTATGCCCTAACCCGCAAGCTCGCCCTCGAGTCCCTGCGCGACCTACGTGAGTCCACCACCCAGCTCGCCGCCGACCAGGCTGCCTGGTTCAAGGCCCATCCCCCCGGCAAATCCTCGGACGACAAGAACGGCCCCATCGACATTCCCCGCTAGCCACCAACAAGCAGCGACAGAAGTCTGTCTTTGCCTTTACGCGTAGCGTCGAGAACCGCACGAAGTGCCGTCGAGAACCGCACGAAGTGCTACCACGCGTGGTAAAACCCATCCCGCTCCATCACTCTTACCTCCACCCCGAACAGCTCGCTCAGCACCGGAGCGGTCAGCAGTTTCTCCTTCTTCCCATCCGCCACAATCCGCCCCTCCCGCATCAGAATCACACGCCCAATCTCCGGCAGAATATCCGCGATATGGTGCGTGATCAGCAGAATCCCCGTCCCATGCTGGGCTAGCCGCCGCAGCATCGCACGCAGCCCCTGCTGCGCCGCCATGTCCAGCGCATTCGATGGCTCATCCAGCAGCAACATCTCCGCCCCCGACCCCACCAGCGCCCGCCCGACCATCACTCGCCTCCGCTCCCCAGCAGACATCTCCCCCACCAGCTTCTCCGCAATCCCCGTCGCTCCCACCAGCTCCAGAACCTCCTCCGCCCGCGCCCGCATCTCTGCCGTTACAACCAAATTCGGCCACAGCGTCGAACTGGAGAAGAATCCTGTCAGCACCGCATCGCGTCCCGCCGTCCGCAGCATCGGTCTGCCTGGCAGTTCGTCCGACACCACCCCCAGCCTCCATTTCAACTCCGTCAGTTCCCACCGCTCACGCCCAAACAGGCTCACACGCGTCCCCTCCAGCGCCAGCGGATAGCACTCGCACGTCATCGTCTTGATCAGCGTCGACTTGCCACACCCATTCGGCCCCAGAATGGCAATCTGCTCGCCCGCCTCCACCCGCAAATTGATCCCATGCAGCACCGTCCGCCCGCCGCGCGCAACATGCACATCCACCAGCTCAAGAAATGGACACATAGCCTCCAGAATAATCGCTCCCACCCCATCTTCTTCATCCTGCCGAACTATAATCGACCCCAACCCATGTCCTCCCTGGACAATCCGATCGCGCACTCCCGCGCCGCACGCATCGCGTCCGCACTTCTCTTGGCCCTCGCTATCCTCTGGTGCCTCTACTGGTTCGTATCCGCGTGGCACTACTGGGAGGATGACGCCTATATCCATCTCGAGTTCGCCCGCAGCCTCGCCGCCGGACGTGGCTTCGCATTCAACGGCCGCGTCGTCGCAGGAGACACCGCACCCCTCTGGGTCTTGCTTCTCGCCGCCATGCACACTCTCATCCCATATTGGCTACTCGCCGGCAAGCTCCTTACAGTCCTCGGCGCGGTACTCGGAATCACCGGCGCCTACGCCTTCGCCCGACGACTTGCCGCATCGGTCCTTCCGTCGACCGACGTCGCAACAGTCTTCCCCGCCGCTCTCATCTTGCTTCTCGTTGCAAACCCCTTCTTCTGTTACTGGGTCTTCTCTGGGATGGAATCCGTCGCCGCCTTCGGCCTCGCTTTCTTCGCCGTCCTGGCCGCCACCCGCCAACGTCCCACCTTAAAATCCTTCCTCACTGCATGCCTGCTCGCCGGCGTCGCTCCCCTCCTGCGGCCTGAGATGTTCTTCCTCTCCGCTCTCCTCATAATTCCTCTCATTGGCCAAGCTCGCCGTCTTCCCGGCAACACAACCTCAACCTTTAAACTTACGACCTTCGTCACCGGCCTGCTCCTGGTTGCCGCTCCACTCACACTCTGGTCGCTTTACTCGCTGCATGCCTTCGGACATATCCTTCCCAATACCAACGCCGCCAAACGCGCAGCACCCGCCGACTCCGTCGTCCGCCATCTCCTCTCCATCTACGCGGCCGGATTCCCCCTCATCCTTTGCGGTCTCTTCGCTGGAGTCCTCTATCTCCTCCTGCGCCCCTCCGCCGTCCGACGCTCTCTGCTAAACGCCGTAGCCTCCGCCTTCGCGCGTCCCTCCGGCACCACTCCCGCCCAGACCACCCGCAGCCTTCCCCTTGCTGGATGGATATTCCTCCTCTGGCCGTGCATCGCGACCCTCTTTTACATCGCAAACCACACCTACGTCCAAACGCGATATATCCTGGTCACCGCGCCAGCACTTACTCTCATCACTTTGCTCTTCGCTCTCGCCACTTCGCCGCGCCTGGGACGTATCCTCTATCTCGCCTCCCTCGCCGCCGCACTCGGTGTCAGCCTGGCCGATGCCAGGCCCTTTCTCCGCAACAGGATATTCAACTGCCAGGTCACCCAGGACCTCGCCTTCTATATCCGCGATCACATTCCACCAGACGCGCCCGTCGCCTCCTACTCCATCGGACAGATCGCCTTCGTCTCCCAACACCCCATCCTGGACATTAGCGGTATCACTCGCCCAGGGGCCATCCCATACCTTAACGTTCCTCCCCAGGCCATGGTGCAGTGGGCGCGTAACCAGGGAGCGCAATATTACATGGCTGGCCTGCAGCCCGTGTCCGGTGCCGTCATCGTCTACAGCGCCAACGACAGGTTCGCAGCCTGGACCTTCCACCCCGCTCTCTATTCAACCACCACCCCAATCAACCTCTGGAAACTCCCTCCCAACTACATCCCTTAATCCTTGGATCTACCTGCCATCCTTTTGCAATGGCGCATAGAAAAGCCCGGTATTCAGCCGGGCCTTCATATCTCTAACAACCAAATTTATATCTATGTTGTAATATCCACGCCACGCCAGAACGCCACATGGTGCTTCAAGCTGCGCGCCGCGGGCTTCGGATCGGGGTAGTACCACGCCGCATCCGGGTTCTCCTGTCCATCTACCACCAGCGTGTAGTACCGCGCCTGCCCCCATGTGTTGCTCGAAGTCGTCGAACTAGCCCGGAAATACTCCCGGTTCATCGATTCGTCGGGAAAGTAAATCACTCCCTCAACCGTCTCTACCTTCTCGCTCTCGGCCAGGGTCTGGCCATTCCATATTGCCTTAGCCATAGACAATTCCTGCATTCTTTTCAATATGTTACAGCGCAGAAGAGAGTGCTCGACAGACGCCGTGAGCCCCTTGGCTCAAATACTTACCTCCGCCTTTGTAACAGAATTGACAACAAAACGGAAGGCCGCCCCAGCAATACCAGGCCTCGAATCGCCCCTGATGGAACGATTCCGCAGGTTCAAGCTACCCCGTAACGTCATCCGCTCGGATCGGCGCCGTGATATTTGGCAGGTTCAGGCAGCCGGCTGTTGAGGTCCAAATCTCACCAACATCGCATCATGCATCCTCTGAGCCGACGGATATTTGTCGATCATCGCCGCCGTGTTCCGCATGAATCGATTGCCCGACTCCTTCTCCGTCTCTGCATGGAAATGGTGGAACTTGGCATACAGCAAGATGCCCTCGCCGTTGCAATCCAGAAACAGGTCCGCATCCACCGCGCCCCGCAGCACGAACGAAGCAGCCATCTCCCAATAACTCAACACCTGGCGCCAGTACACATTCTCCTTCGCCATCGCGTCGCGCGAAACCGCCCTCAATTCTTCCAGCGTCTTCGGATTGAAATCGAACACCATAAATTGACGGGCCTTACGCAGCGCTTCCTCGCGCCGCAAGTCGTAAAGCCGCATCACTACCTCTGCATCTGCCGTCGTCGCCATTTAGATTTCTCCTCGTAAACGTGTATCTACGCCACGCTCTCCACCACCGCCCGCGTATTCTCCGGGTCGGGCATCTCCAGCACTGGAACCACTGCTCCCGCCGGTGGCCCAACCTTCTTTATATAGCCGCACTCCGGTGTGGTCGGGTCCACTACTTTCGAGCCCTTCTTCGGACGTCGCTTTGGCAGCGCCTCGCGATTGTTCGGGCACACCAGATAGGTTCCCTTCGCGTTCGCCAACTCCAACAGATATGCGCTATCGCACTTCGGACAAACCTGGTTCACCATCTTCTGGTTGCTCGAAAAATCGCACTTCGGATAGTTCACGCACCCATAAAACGTATCGCCGCGCTTCGTCTTCCTTACCGCAACGTCGCCGCCACACTTCGGGCAAGGAACCTCCAGCAGATCCTGCTTCACGTACTTGCACTTCGGATAGCCGCTGCATGCAATAAACTCGCCATACTGCCCGTTGCGTTGCAGCATCGGCTTGCCGCACTTCGGGCACGCCTCGTCCAGCACCACCGGCGGCTTCTGCTGAACCTTCTGCGTCAGCTTGCGGATCGTCTTACATGGCGGGTCCTCCGAGTAGCCAGGGCAGCTCATAAACGGCCCCCACGGCCCATTGCGCAGAACCATTACCCGCCCGCAGTTGTCGCAGAACTCTTCCTCCGGCACATCGTCCGCCCCCGGTGCGCTCAGGTCCGGCTTGGCTGCGAAGTTCTCCTTGGTAAAGTCGCAGCTCACCTGCTCCACGGTCACCTTCTTGCCCGCGCCCTGCGCCAGTTCGATCGCCGCCGTCATCTCTTTTGCGTCAGCAACCTCCTGCGAGAACTCCGTCACATCTCCATTCGCCGCCTTCACCGTCATGGGGAACTTCAGCGCCTTCACAATCTTCTTCGTCACCACCTTCGAGTCCTTCTTCCACGGCCCGGCGGAGACCGTCACCGGCTTCACCTTGCTGAAGTTCGAGCAGGAATAAAAGCTCCCGAACTTACCCCACTTCAATAGCAGCGGGCTACCGCACTTGTCGCAGATCTCAGGCGTAGCGTGCTCCATGCGCTTGATGTCTTCCATCTCTCTGCCCGCCACCACTAGCTCCTGCTCAAAGTGGTCGTAAAATCCAGTCAGCAGATCGGTCCATTTTTCCTGACCGTCTTCCACAGCATCCAGTTCGCTCTCCAGCTTCGCCGTATACAGAAGATCGAAGATGTACGGAAAGTTCTTTACCAGCAACCCCGTCACCACGGTGCCAATCTCAGTCGGCACAAACTTCGACTGAATCTTCTTCACATAATCCCGGTCCTGGATCGTATTGATTATCGACGCATAAGTCGATGGCCGCCCAATTCCTCGTTCCTCCAGCATCTTCACCAGGCTCGCCTCGTTGAACCGCGGCGGCGGCTGGGTAAACTTCTGCTCACTCGTCACCGCAATCTTCTCTAGCGTCTGCGCCGCCGATAACTCCGGCAGAATCGTGTCCTCCGAACCGCCCTCCCACACCTTTAAATATCCGTCGAACTTCAGCACGCTACCCGATACGCGGAAGTCGTACGTCCGCTCCGCATGCGCAGCAATATCCACCGTTGTCTGATCGAAGACAGCAGGCATCATCTGGCTCGACACAAACTTCTGCCAGATCAGCTTGTACAACTTGTACTGCTCTTCGCTCAGCGAAGCGCGAATCGCATCCGGCGTATAGTCCACCCGCGTTGGACGGATCGCCTCGTGCGCGTCCTGCGCTTGCGCCTGCCGCTTGCCTGCAAACTCATTCGCCTTCTCCGGCAGATACTGCTTGCCCAGCTTCGCGATATACTCCCGCGCCTCCACAATTGCATCTGGAGATACGCGCGTCGAGTCGGTCCTCATATACGTAATCAGTCCAACAGTCCCCTCCTTGCCGATCTCCACGCCTTCATACAACCGCTGCGCCACGCCCATCGTCCGCCGCACATTGAAGCCCAGCCTGCTCGATGCGTCCTGCTGCAGTTTGCTGGTGATATACGGTGCCGTCGGATTCGCCCGCCGCTCCTTCTTCTCCACGCCGCGCGCAGACCACTTGGCGCGCTCCAACTCGGCCAGCACTTCATCCACAGCCTTACCATCCGGCAGCGCGTTGGAAAGAAATTGCTCCTTACCCTCCTTGTCCACGCCGTTGCTAACCCGCGCCGCAACCCCATCGACACCAACAAACTTCGCGGTAAACTCTTCACGTTTCGCCGTCTTCAACTTCGCGTCAATGTTCCAGTACTCCACCGGCTTGAAGTCGTTGATCTCCTGCTCGCGTTCCACAATCAGCCGCAGCGCAACCGTCTGCACACGGCCCGCGCTCAAACCGCGCCGTACCTTGTCCCACAACAAAGGCGAGACCTGATAGCCCACCAGCCGGTCCAGAACACGCCGCGTCTGCTGCGCGTCCACTAGGTTCTCGTCGATATCGCGCGAGTGCGCAAATGCTGCCTTCACCGCCTTCTGCGTAATCTCGTTGAAGGTCACGCGCCGCAGCTTGCTCTTGTCCTTCATCACCGGCAGCAGTTGCATCGCCAGGTGCGCAGCAATCGCCTCGCCCTCGCGATCCGGGTCGGGCGCCAGATACACATACTCCGCCTTCGCGGCCAGCTTCTTCAGGTGGGCCACCACCTTCTCCTTGCCCGGAGACACGATCAGCGTCGGCTCGAACGTCCGCCGTTCCAGCTCTACCCCAATGTCGTTCTTCGGCAGATCCATGATGTGACCGATCGAGGCCTCCACCACATACTCGCTGCCCAGATATTTATTGATCGTCTTCGCCTTCGCAGGCGATTCCACGATCACTAGTGACTTTGCCATTCATTCCCTTCATTTCGTTTTCGATTACCGCACGGCAATCATCGTCTTCATCCACCGTTCCATTGCGAACCTAACACGAGACCGCAAAAGTTGCGAACCCACCTTCCCCGCAAAAAACTTCAGGGCCAGTCGAGAATCTACACCCATAGACTCCCCAACCACAAATCCGTCACTACGCTGCTCATCGCTCACAGCCCACAGTTCATAGCCGGGAAGTAAAAGAAAACAACATCTTCGCGGCACGGAACACCCTCAAAAGCACCGCACATAATTCTTCCCCGGCATCTGCTTCACCCGCCCTCGCAGCTCCAGTTCAAACAACGCTGTAAAGATCTCCGCCGATCCCAACGTTCCTTCCAGCCCTTCGATCAGCGTATCCAGTTGCACCGACTCGTCGCGACGAAGACGCTCCACCACCACCCGTTCAGCCTCCGGCATCGGCTTCTCTTCTGCAAAAAGAGATGCACTCCCTCCCGCTTTCGATTCACCCTGTCCCGTACTCCCCATCGCTTCTTCAAGTTGCGAACGTATCTGCGAGGGCATCTCCTCCCAGATGTCTTCCCAAGTAGCGGTCAGCTTTGCGCCCTGTTTGATCAGCGTATTTGGCCCCCACGCGTTCTTATTGGTCACATTGCCCGGCACCGCAAACACATCGCGGTTCTGCTCCATCGCGCAGCGGGCTGTAATCCGCGTGCCGCTGTACTCGCCGCCCTCTACCACCAGCACTCCCACGCTCATGCCACTCAGTATCCTGTTGCGTAACGGAAAGTTCTGCGGCGCGGGAAAGGTCCCCATCGGAAACTCACTCACGATAGCCCCGCCGCTCGCCACAATCCTCTCCGCTAGTCTCTTGTTCTCCTTGGGATACACCACATCGATCCCTGTCCCCCATACCGCTGCTGTCTTTCCGCCCGCATCCAGTGCGCCCTTGTGCGCGGCCGAGTCCACCCCACGTGCCATCCCACTCAGAATCGTCATCCCGCGGTTCGCCAAATCGCGCGCCAGCATCTCGGCCATTCCCGATCCATACGGTGTAGGATGCCGCGTCCCCACCACCGCAATTCCCGGCCGCTCCAGCAGTGCCACTTCGCCCCGCACCCACAGCACCGCCGGCGGATCGTAGATCTCCAAAAGACGTTTCGGATAGCCCTCATCCTCGCGCGTCAGAAAAAATCCGCCCGCCTCCGCAACCTGCTTCGCCTCTTTTTCCGCAGCCGCCCGCGCTCGCCCATCTGCCACAAACTGCGCCGCCCTGGATGGCATCCCCGCCGCCTCCAACTCGGTCAGCGAAGCCTCGAACACGCGCTCCGCCCCTAACTTCGCCACCGCTCGCGCAGTTCGCGTCGGCCCCATCTCCGGCGACAGTACAAGCGCCATCCACCCCAGGCACCCAACATCTTCACTCTTCAGCGCATCCTGCTCTGCGTCGCTGCGTATCGTCATCTCACTCCATCACTCCAATGCGCCAGCCTTATTTGCTCTCTAACGGTTGCAGTCCTGCCTTCGCCAGCATGTCGAAAAACTGACGCTGCGTGCGCATGTCGATGGCCTCTGCAACCAGCTTCCCATCGCGGTCAAACACAAAACTCCTCGGTAGGCTGTCAACATGGAACTGTTTCGCCACCTTGCCGCCAGAGTCCAGCAGTACCGGAGGATGATATTCCTTCCCCGCAAGGAAGGAACGTATCGTCATCGGAACCTCATCCGATAGCGACACAATCACCAACCCCTGTGATTGATAGTGCGTGTAGATCAGGTCCAGATCCGTCATCTCCTTCTGGCACGGAGGACACCATGTAGCCCAGAAGTTCACCAGCACGATCTTGCCCCGCAACGCAGACAGCGTCACCTTCTTCCCATCCATGTCCTTCAACGTAAAGTCGGCCTTCGACACATCCGCGTCGTTCGCAGACAGTATCTGATCGGCCTTATCCATCTGCGGGTCCTTCAACTCCGTCGATATCCCCTCGTAGCGCGCCAGCTTGGCCAGATCCATATAGGGCATCGCCGGACTGCCGTCCTTTGCCGTTGCCTGCGGTGTCTCCTTCAATGTCAGCGCCAACGCATCGGCCACAGCCTGCAAAGTCTCTCGCCCAGGATCGCCTTCCGTCACAAGATGAGTCAGCGCATCGGCCAGCTTTAGCTTCGGCGCTCCCGCTGGCAGCGTGCGAATCTCGTTCGCAATCTTCGTCGTCGCCGCCGGACGTAACGCATCGGAAACGCCACGCAAACCGCCAATCTCTTTGTTGATGGAGGCTTCCTTCACCTGCCCGTGCAACGCAGCCGGTGCCGCAAGAAGGAAAACCGAAAATAGAACGCCATTGAAATAACGCATGCGACACCGTGTGTGTTGAGACGTGAAAGCAATTCTAATGGCAAGCCCTATTCCTCGGAAATAAATCTCGACGAGCGCAATCATCCACGGTGTTACCAGACGAAACCGTGCCCGCGTATCAAAGATCATCCGCCTCGTCCTGTCCACAGCGCATAAACTAGACACTTGGGCCAGCACACCACATCCCGTCTGCGCGTCGCCGCCATCGACTTCCTCAATCCCGCGCCCCTAATGTGGGACTTCAATCACCCGCCGCTCGCCTCCGCCCTCGCCACCCGCTATCAGATCCACTCCACCCAGCCCTCCCTCTGTGCTGAGGACCTCCTCGCCAACCGCGCCGACCTCGGCCTCATCCCCATCGCATCGCTCAGCCCCGAGCTCGCCATCGTCTCTGACTGCGCCATCGCATCGCTCGACCGCGTTCGCTCTATCCAACTCATCATTAAACTAAAGAACTCGTCCGCCGACGACACAGACCACGCCCTCACCGCCGTCCGCACCATCGCGGCAGACACCGCCTCGCGCAGCTCGCTCGCCTACGCGCAAATCCTCTTCCGCAAATTCATCGCCACAGATCCCACATTTCTCCTCGCTCCCGCCGACCCCATCGCCATGCTCACCCAAGCCGACGCCGCACTGCTCATCGGCGATCCCGCGCTCGTCGCCCTCGAATCCCGCGCCCACATCGAAGCCACCGTTGGCGCCTGCCTCTGGCTCGACCTCGCACATCAGTGGACCAGCCGTACCCACCTTCCCTGGGTCGCCGCCGTCTGGGCAGTCCGTCCCGACGCCCTGACTCAAATCACACCAGCCCAGCTCACTGCGGACCTACAGATCTCCCGCGACCACGGCCTCGCCCACATCGATACCCTGGTCGAAGAGTGGACTCCGCGCATCGCCATCCCACCCGCCACCATCCGCCACTACCTTACCCAAAACATCCACTACACCCTCTCGCCCACCTGCATCGAAGCCGTCGCGCTCTTCCGGCAGTACGCCACCGAAGTCGCCATTTTGCCCCCGCTCCCCACTCTCCGCTTCCTGTAGCTCACACTTTATTCATACCCGACGCGACTTCTCCCTGAAATCTCGCGTCATACCACCATGACGCCTCTTGCAGCCGCCGCGATACCCTCTCTCCGCCCCATCGCAGAGGCCTTCGCTGCCGCGCTGCCTGCGGTCAACCATAATCAAGCCAGCCCGCTGCTTCACCTGCTGCTCTCCTTCGGCCTCGTCGGAGTCCTCTTCGTCTCTATCGTCGATTCTTCTTTCGTCCCTCTCCCCATCCCCGGCCTCACCGACCTCATGATCGTCGTGCTCGCCGCACAGCCCTCCAATCTCTTCCTTCTTGTCGGCGCGGCCACAGTAGGCTCGTTTCTCGGCGGCGCCTTCAGCTATCAGGCCGGCAACTCCGGCGGCATGGGATTCCTGGAAAAACACGTCCCGCCGCGCATCTTCAAACAGGTCTGCAACTGGATGCAGACGCACGCCATCCTCTCCGTCGCGCTTCCCGCCATTTTGCCCCCACCCATGCCGCTCTCGCCCTTTGTCCTCGCCGCCGGTGCGCTCAAGATGTCGCGCCCAAGATTCCTCACCACCTTCACCCTCAGCCGCCTGCTGCGCCACGCCATCGCCGCCGCGCTGGGCGTCTACTACGGCCCACATGTCCTTCGGTTCTGGAACCACTTCACCCGCAAATGGGAGGTCCCCATCCTCATCTCCATCTGGGCCATCATCCTGCTTAGCGTCGGCCTCGGCTTCTGGAAGCTCTACAAGACCTCCCGAAGTCTCACCGTTAACAGGGTGTCTCCGCGCGCAGTCAACCCCACCCAGGCATGACCAACGCCGCGCATTCCTTGAACCTCGTACCTTGTACCTGGAACCTGGAACCTGCCCTTTATATCTCCCACTGCAATAGCGTCGCCGCCACTGTAAATCCCGCGCCCGCACTTGCCAGCAGCACCAGGTTGCCCTTCTTCAGACGACCCTCTTCCATCGCAGTCAGCATCGCCATGGGGATCGTCGCAGCCGTTGTATTCCCAAAGCGGTCAATGTTCACGATCACCCGCTCCATCGGCATTCCCAACCGCTCCGCCGTCGACACAATGATCCGCTTGTTCGCCTGGTGTGGAATAAAGCAGTCCACATCCTTGCCTGTCACGCCGTTCTTGGCCAGCACTGTCTCGGTCGCCTCGGCCATCTTGCGCACCGCGAACTTGTACACCGTCGCCCCGTCCTGGTGGACAAAATGCATCTTCTTCGCCACCGTATCCGCAGATGAGGGATGAAGACTCCCACCGCCCGGCATATATAGCGATCCCGCGCCCGACCCATCGATCTCGTGCCAGAAGTCGATCAGCCCAACCTCGCCCTCCGCGCACGGCTCCAGCAGCACCGCTCCTGCGCCATCCCCGAAGATCACGCATGTCGTCCGGTCCGTATAGTCGATGATCGAGCTCATCACATCCGCCCCCACCACCATTACCTTCTTGTGCGCTCCGCTCTCCACCAGCTTTGCCCCCACCTGCAACGCATACGGAAACCCCGAGCACGCCGCCGATAGATCGAATCCCCACGCACCCTTCGCCCCAATCTTCTCTTGGATCAGGCATGCAGTCGCAGGAAACAGCATGTCCGGCGTCACCGTCGCCACAATGATCGCCTCCACCTCGCTCGCCGCTATCCCCCGCTTCTCCAGGCAGTGCCGAGCAGCCTCCGCGCCCAGGTCGCTCGTTGCAACGCCTTTATCCACAATATGCCGTTCGCGGATTCCCGTCCGCTCCGTGATCCATTGATCGTTAGTCGCCACCATATGCTCCAGGTCCGCATTGGTCAGCAACCGCGGAGGAACATACGTTCCCACCGAACTGATCTTCACCCTCACACTCTGCTGCGCCTTCAACGTCAAACTCAATCCATCACCTCATAGCTTCGTCTGGCCCCAACGTCATCTCATTCTCTGCATCTGACCTGGCCCCGAATCATTCTCGCCGACCCGCGCCCCAAGAACAAGTGCCATCGTGCGCAAGAAATTTCCCGCGCGCTTTCCACTCGCAAATTGTTCAATGGGAACAGTCCCGGCCAACCAGCTACTCACTACCCACTGCATTAAAAGTACCGGGCGACCTACTGCACCCGTAATGACCCGTTGCCGTTGCTTCCTTCCGGACCTGGCGGGGTTGGCGGGATTACGTCGCGTAGGGCCCGGCACTGATCAAGTCTACCATCCTCTCAAAATCCGCATCCTACCCTCAGGCCCTTCATCCGGCCGCTGCAAAATCTCTCTCCGAACGGAGCACTCCATGATTCTTCTCCTCGTCCTTCTCATCCTCGTCTTCGGCTTTGGCGGATATCGCATGGGCCCCGGCCTCGGCTACTACGGTGGCGGCAGCCTCTCCCTCATCCTCCTCATCGTCGTCATCGTCATGCTCCTGCGCTGACCCGCCGCCCATCGTGGGTGCCCCATTCATGGCAGCCTCATCGCCATGAGTGGGTTCCTCACACCATAACTTCAATTGCCTCCGCCCCATATTTGCGCGTACATTCATCTTCATGAAACGGCTCGCTCTCGCCGCCCTCATCGCCCTCGCCAAGTCCCTTACCCTGGCCCAGACCCCCGCCCCACCCCTCGCCTACGACGTCATCTCCATCCGCCCCGCCGCAACCGGCACTACGACGGATAACCGCGGCGTCACCATGGTCCGCATGACCTCTCGCGCCGCACCAGACGGTATCTCTCTCGAAAACATCAACGTGAAATCCCTCATTAACAGCGCCTACAACGTCAAGCCTGACTCCATCGTTGGTGGCCCCGACTGGATCAACTCCAATCACTACGACATCAACGCTAAAGTCACCCCTTCAGGCGATGCGGCCCCACCCGCGCTCACCGATGCCCAGCGTAAGCAGATGCTTCAATCCCTCCTCGCCGGTCGCTTCAAGCTCGCCGTTCACCCCGAATCCAAAGTGGGAGCTATCTACGAGCTAGACTTCGCAAAGGGAGGTTCAAAGCTCCACGAATCCACATCCAGCAACGCCTCGCCCACTGCCAATGCACCTGGTAGCCTTCCCGCGCCGCGAGCCCGCATGACCTTTGGGAACGGCCAGCTCACCGGCAAGGCCATTGCCCTCTCCACGCTGGTCGATCTACTCTCCAGTCAGCTCCATCGCCCCGTCGTAGACAAGACCGGCCTTACCGGTAAGTACGACATCGATCTCCATTGGACACCGGATTCGCTCTCAGCCTCCGAAACCGCATCTTCGGACGCCTCCGGCCCATCGCTCTTCACCGCGCTACAGGAGCAGCTCGGCCTCAAACTCAACCCCGCCAAAGGCGCCGTCGAAACCCTCGTCATCGACCACATCGAGCCGCCCACGCCTAACTAGCCGCATCAACAGATTGTTGTTTATGCTCGTCATTCTGACTCGAAGAGTCAGAATCTCCGCCGTTGCCGTTGCCCGTTCTCAACCTACAACTCACAACTTACAACTTTTCCTGTCAAGGGGCTCGACCCTCCAAATTCCGATTAACCCATTCCATATCAGTCATATAAAAGTTCAAAATACTTGGCATACTAGTTACCCTCCAACCCGTACAATTAAAGTAGAGGGCAAAGATGGTAAGCCCGGCATATCCACGGGTCTTCGCATTTTTGCAGCGATGTAGAGACGAAGGTAAATAGTTCACCGGTGCATATCCCGTATACCACCGGTACATATACTTTTCTCTTTGTTTGTAATACTTTGCGGGAAATAGGGGAGGGGGGTACATGCCAGCAAACAGCAAAACTTCGAAGCCAATCTCCGCCCCAAAACCCATCCTGCTCAGTTGGAGCGGCGGCAAGGATAGCGCCTGGGCACTGCACCTCCTCCGCCAGCAACCGGAATACGAGGTTGTCGCCCTCCTCACCACTATCAATGAGCACTTCCGCCGCGTCGCCATCCACGGCTTTCGCGAGGAGCTGCTCGACCAGCAGGCCGCCTCCATCGGCCTCCCGCTCTGGAAGGTCGATCTGCCCTTTCCCTGCTCCAACGCCGACTACGAGTCGCGCATGTCCGCCGTCTGCGCCCGCGCCGTCGCTGAAGGCATCCACGGTATCGCCTTTGGAGACCTCTTCCTCGAAGACATCCGCGCCTACCGCATCCAGAAACTCGTGCCCACCGGCCTGGTCCCTATCTTCCCCGTCTGGTGCCCTGACCTCGGCATCTCAACCGCCCAGCTCGCCCGCCAGATGATCGCCTCCGGTCTTCGCGCCCACCTCACCTGCATCGATCCGCGCTCACTCGACGCCTCCTTCGCCGGCCGCACCTTCAATGCCGATCTGTTAGCTGCCCTGCCCGCCTCGGTCGATCCCTGCGGAGAGCGTGGCGAGTTCCATACCTTTGCCTTTGCCGGCCCCATCTTCTCGCGTACCATCTCCGTACTTCCAGCAGAGACCGTATCGCGCGACAATTTCATCTATGCAGAGCTTCTCCCCGCTCCCGCACCCTCAGTCCCCTATGATTAACCGTCCGATTTGGGTGCCCCATCCATTCCGCGCTCTTTGCGGAATGGGTGGGAGACTTCGCCTCCTCGCAATCATCCTTATGCTCGCTGCCTGCGCCGCGCCCGCGCAGACCCTCGCCCGCCCCGGCCTCGCAGGCTCAGGCCTCAACACCGACCCGTGGTGGAAGCAGGCCGTCTTCTATCGGTTCGCCGCCAGCCCTGACGGCCCAACCGACTACAAATCCATCGCCACCCGGCTCGATGCCCTCCACTCGCTCGGCGTCGACGCGTTGCTCGTTCCCATGCCCGCAATGCCAGCATCGCCCGCGCCCGATCCTTCCCTCGACGATTTCGATGAGCTCATCCATCAGGCAGCTCAGCGCGGCATGCGTGTCCTCGTCACCTTCATCGCCCCATCCGCCACCGCCGACCTCGCCCCAACCGCGCGCTTCTGGCTCACTCGCGGGGTTGCTGGCTTTCACCTCATCACACCGCCCAATGTCACTCCACAGGACTCTCAGTCCATCGTGCAGTCCCTGCGCAAGATCACCAACAGCGTGGTCGGCCAGCGCATCGTCCTCTCCGATTTCAACCCCGGAACAAGCCTCTCTCCGCTCGCATCACCGGCCTCTCGCCCGTCATCCCACATCGTTTCTGCCTCTCGCGCCAACCGGTCCGGCGATTCCACCGATGCGCAACTTCAGATCGATGCCCGTTTGAGTCAAATCGCTCTCCCAAACGCCGCCAGCATTCGCCCCTTGCTGGCCCAATCGCTCGGCGCGCCTAACCTTCTACTCGACTTCCAACCGCCATCCCCGCCGTCCGGCTCGCCAGACCCCTATCCCGCGCTGGCCCGCGCAATGGCAGCCATCCTGCTCACATCCCACTCCGCAGCTCTGATAGACGAAGGTCTCAACCTGCAACCCGTAGCAACTCCGAGTTCCACCACGCCGTCTGCTCCCACCCTGGCAGACTGGTATAGCAAACTCAGCGCGCTTCACCACGGAAACGCCACCGTGCGCTACGGCAGCGTCACTCCACTCAGCTTCGATGCGCAGAACGCGCTGGTATGGGTCATCCGACCAGCTTCCAACTCCAGCCTCGCCCCGCCGGTCGTCGTGGTCTGCAACCTCTCGTCCTCGCCGCTGCAGCTATCACTCACCTCCGCCATCCACGGCCTCAACCTGCGTGGATCGTATCTGATCACCCTGTTGCGCTCCGACCAGGCAATGGGCGCGCAAGACCTGAACTCAGTCGCACTGCCGCCCTTCGCCGTATACATCGGCGAGCTCCACCGCTGAATGATTGCGTTGCTTTTGTGAGCCGAGTCTAGCGACTCTTCTCCAGCTTCTTGATCTGGTCAGCGTCCATCTCGCTGCGTAGTTGCAGCAACAGATGAGTATTGGCCTTCTCCAGCTCGGCGCGCGTCTGGGCCACTCGATCGATCTGCGCAAACAGAGCAGCTTCGTCGGGTGCAGGCGACTTGGACAGCTCTTCCATCTGCGCCTCAGCCTGTTGCACTGCCTCATAGCGCGATAGCAGCGTTCCGCGGTTCTGCTCGAAGATCGAGTCCATGCGTGTCTGCTGATCTGGACTTAGCTTCAGGCTCCGGACCATGGATCTGTCGTCCCACCAGCGTCCCGGCGGTCCTAACTGTAAGCCAGCGTGATTCTCTCCCGCAGGCCCTCGTTGTCCCGGCTGCTGCGGAGGCGGTCCTCCCGCACGCCCCGGCCCGCTTGGCCCTTGTCCGCCATTGGGAAACTGCGGTCCGCCCATGCCTCCTCCACCCGGACCGCCCATTCCAGGCCCACCCCCGCCCGGTCCTCCGCCCGGCTGTCCACCCCCTCCACGCCCCTGAGCCAGTGCTGTCGAGACACTGCCTACCAACAGGCAGCCTACTATTACAGCAACTCGCGCCCATGCTCTGCTCGTTCTCATCAGTTAGAAGTCCTCTTCGCAGATTTTGTGCTGGTCGCGTACGAAGTCGCCTCCAGACCATACAGGCTTGCGGGCGTCGACTCATCCGCGCGCAGCTCCCCGTCAATGGCCGTCAGCAGAGCATTGTCCGCCTTCAACGTTGAGTGGGTTATCTTCGCCTCCGCCTGCACCTTCACGGCTGCTGGCTGCACCTTCGCCGTCTCCGCCTGTGTCGTGTGCGCATCAGGCTGGGCTGTCACTGCCGCCTGTTGCACTGGCTGTAAGTGCTCTCTGTGCAGCGTCATCCCAATGCCCACCACAAGCGCAGTGGCTAAAGCGCCTGCTAACCACGCCTGTGGGTGTAGCAGCCAGGCATAGGCTGGATGCCGCTCAACTACCCGCACAGAACGCGCCGCCGTTCGCCGTTCTGCCCACAGCAAGCTCTGCTGTGCAAAGTCTCCAATCGCTCCAGATACCCGCTCCGCCTCTTCACGGCATGCAACGCAATCCATCAGATGGGCCTGCACCCACGCCGGACGCGAGCCAATCAACAGCTCGGTGAACTGTTCGTCCGTTAGATGCCGTTCGTCCTTCATGTCTTGTCGTTCGTAGCCGGCTTCCATCAGACTCTCCCTCCCACCTGCTGCCTTACTGCCTTCACGGCACGGTGTAAATGTGTCTTTACTGTGCTCCTGTGCATCCCGGTTGCCGCACTTATCTCCGCCAAATCCATCTCGTCCACAAAGCGCATGACAAAAATACTGCGTTGGTTCTCCGACAGAACTTCCAGCGCGCCCGACACCTGCTGCGCTCTCTCCCGTGCCAGAATCTGCGACTCCGGCGAACTCTCCCCACTGGGCAGAATTCCCGACAGCTCACTCAGGTCCGGCCCCGTCTTCTGCACGCGGCGCCAGAACTGGAACCTGCGGGTCCTCTGATGGTCCTTCACCAGGTTACCCGCAATATGCGCCAGCCAGGTGTAGACGCTGCACTCCCCTCGAAACGATTCTCTGCCGTTATACGCCTTCAGTAGGCAGTCCTGCACCACCGTCTCGGCCAAATCCATGTCCCCCGTCGAATAGGCGACAAACCGCAATAGCCGCGCCCGATAGGCACGGTCCAGCGCCTCTATATCATCCAACTCGGTAAGGATGGTCTCACCCATCGCGCAGCCGATCATACCGGGATTGAGAACAAGCTGCATACACGATGTAGACGCCCGACCGCCACACTGCGATTACAACCCACTGAAAATAATCCGCCCGCGCCGTTGGACCATCCCTTACGCCCTATTCGTCTGACTCGCGCAGCTTGGCCAGCACCCCGAAGTCCTCCAGCGTCGTCGTATCGCCCCGCACCTCGCCGGTCGTCGCCAGCTCCCGCAGCAGCCGCCGCATGATCTTGCCACTCCGCGTCTTGGGCAGCGTCTGGGTAAACCGCAGGTTGTCCGGACGAGCCAGCGCCCCAATCTCCTTCGCCACCCACTGTCGCAGTTCCTGGCGCAACTCCTCGCTCGGCTCATACCCCTCGTCCAGCGTCACAAACGCGGCAATCGCCTGCCCCTTCAGGTCGTCCGGCCGACCCACCACCGCCGCCTCAGCCACTTTCGGGTGCGCCACCAGCGCCGACTCGATCTCCATCGTTCCCAGCCGGTGTCCGCTCACGTTGATCACGTCGTCCACCCGCCCCATCAGCCAGTAGTAGCCGTCCGCATCGCACCGCGCGCCGTCGCCGGTAAAGTAGCTCCCGGGAACCGCCGAGAAATATGTCTCCTGAAACCGCTCCGCATCCCCCCATATCGTCCGCGCCATCGACGGCCAAGGCTTGCGCACCACCAGCAGCCCGCCCTGTCCCGCCGCCACTGGCCCGCCCTCTTTTGTTACCACCTCAGGCACAATCCCGAAGAATGGCCGCGTCGCCGATCCCGGCTTGGTCGCCACTCCCCCCGGAATCGGTGCAATAATAATCGCCCCCGTCTCCGTCTGCCAGAATGTGTCCACAATCGGGCAA
>CAIZFH010000082.1 GCA_903932155.1 uncultured Granulicella sp.
CCTTCTGGACTCCCGATGCGGTCGATCGGACGCATCCATCCTTCGAAAACATCTATCCAACGGTGCTTGGTCGATCTATATAAAGGCGGCAGATGGATTGCTGTATGTAGCTTGGTGCGGCACCGAGTCGCACAGAGCCGCATAGTGCGCCCAGCAAAACCATGCCTTGTTGCAGGATGTCGCATAGCGCCGCAACAGATTGCGAATCGCAGGACTCTGCGGTTTTCTCGCTATCGTCCTGTCTGAATAGGGCTGGTTCTTGGAAGAGCAGATCACCATGCACGTCACCCAAGGCGGGCATCAAGTGACCGCGGCGCAGGAAAAGATTAGCGGCCACCCGCTGATTCCTGCGATTGTGTGGACGGCTCGGCGCAAGTCGCCGCGCGCGAGGGTTTTCGTAAACGAGGATCTGCGGAAACCGTTTCGGCTGGTGGTGGGTTGCGAGGGTGGCCAAGTGGCCGAGCAGCATCGGCCGGCCGCTCCGTAGCTCGATCAAGCGCATCCTCTTGATCCGGCGAAATGACTTTGGCTTTCCGAAGTGTGCCCGCCATCGGTTCCGGATGGTCCGAGTGCGCGAACTTGCGGACTTCGCTGATGGGAATTAGCACCCGGTTTGCGATCCTTCTGGTGGGCAGCCGCTTGGTGGCGATCATGTAATCGATGCCCCGGACGCTGATCGACAGCATCTCCGCCGCCAGGTCGCGGCTCACAAGCAACTTGGCATCCGGTGCAATAGTGGGCTGTACGCGCGCCTTTGCTTTTCCGTGGGTCCGTTCTCGCCGGGTGGTGGGGAGAGTTTCCAAATCCTCGACTGCCGATGGCGCGGCACGCTGCGGCTCAACAATAGGAAGGGGAGCAGGAGGGGGAGCAGGCTGAGGCGGTTCACGCTCAGGCCGGCCCTGAGACGCGGGATCGGGCGTTAACGCCACAAAGGGCAGTTCGTATTGCGCGGCAGCGTTCCCGGTTTCGGTCACGGGACTCCGCAATCTGCGCGAGGGAAGGGAAGAAAGACGCAAGGGACACCTCGCCGGTGTTCGATGGCTTGACAATAGCGCGGTTGTCTACCTTAAGTCAAGATGTAAATTTACATAAGGAAACGTTGCTCGAAAAGAGGTTCATTCGATCTGGACATTCCAACAAGGATTGCCACCCAAAGCGGGCTGATTCTGCCAAGCGAGGGATTCCGAGCTTGCGTACTGGAGGGGCTCCCTCGAAAGATACCTTTATAGGGTGGAAGCAGAGCTGACAGCGGAAACCAGCTCATCTTCGGACCGCTAATTATGAATCCAACGCGCGAATCGCCTGGACATGCACGAATAAGCAGCATAGATTCAATTACTTCGAATAATGTACGCAATCAATTTGAATTTTGGAGGCAAATTGCCGTACACTTTGAAAGGTGTCGAATCTAGATGTCACATTTAAGGAGGGAGCTGTCATGCCGGCCATCGCTATCAAAAAAGAGTCCATCAGGGACGCACGCCTGGAAGCACGTGTTCCCCGCGAGACCAAGACGCTCTGGGAGCGAGCGGCTGCGGTTCAGGGTAGAAAGGTCACGGAGTTTGTGGTCAGTAGCGCTTCGGAAGCCGCTCATCGGATTCTGCGTGAAAGCGAGCTGTCAAGTCTGACTCGCCTC
>CAIZFH010000083.1 GCA_903932155.1 uncultured Granulicella sp.
ATCACGCAGGACCACGGCTACCTCGAAGCCCGCTCGCCCAACAATGGCAGCTCCCGCCTCCGCGGCGCGCACATCGTCTTCGACAAGATCACCGTCACCGGCACCGAAGACCTCCTTATGGCCGCCGCCCTCGCCGACGGCGAAACCATCTTCGAGAATTGCGCCCGAGAGCCCGAGGTCTCTGATCTCGCTGCTCTACTCAACGCCATGGGCGCAAAGATCGAGGGCGCGGGTACCTCCACCATCCGCGTGCAGGGCGTCGCCAAACTCCACGGCGCACGCCATCGCATCAATCCCGACCGCATCGAAGCCGGAACATTCCTCATCGCCGCGGCCATCACTGGCGGCGACCTCAACGTCGATTGCTGCAACCCTGCGCACCTCGGCGCGCTCATCGCCAAGCTCGAAGACTGCGGCGTACGCATCGAGGTCGGCAAGGAGAACGTCCGCGTCCGCTCCGGCGGCTCGGGCGGCAACGCGCTGAAGGCCACCAATATCTCCACCGAGGAGTATCCCGGCTTTCCCACCGACATGCAGGCCCAGTTCATGGCCCTCGCCACCCAGGCCGAAGGCACTACCATGGTCACCGAAAACATCTTCGAGAACCGCTTCATGCACGTCCAGGAACTCAACCGCATGGGAGCCAACATCACCGTGCAGGGCCGCACCGCCACCGTCCGCGGCCCCAGTAAACTCGAGTCCGCGGCCGTCATGTGCTCCGACCTGCGCGCCTCCGCATCGCTCGTCCTCGCCGCCCTCGTCGCCGACGGCGAAACCATCCTTGACCGTGTCTACCACCTCGACCGCGGATACGAGCACTTCGAAGAAAAGCTCCGCAACGTCGGCGCGCAAATCCGCCGCATGGGCGACGTCTTCACCAAAAAATAGTAGCCTAACGCTATGACGGAAGAACAACAGCTTATCCACAACTCAATAGACAATTTACCTACGCCAGTACCTAATTGGGGAAAGAAGCTCCCGGAACTTTACAACTGCTTCAATAAGAAGTGGTTTCAATACACTCTACCGACTCTCTCCGATGCGTTTGTTTGTGAGTTCTGCGATTTGCCAAACGAGACAGCAGGCATCTGCATTGATTCAAATCGAGCTGCTAGCCTTTCCACAAATCAGGTTGTAGTAAGACCGGGTATACGCATCAACAGCAGACTCCAGTGCTTAACGGACCACGTCAAGATCGCCCTCCTTCATGAAATGATTCACGCCAGTGGAATTACGGGACACAAACAAGACTTTGACAAAGCAATCAGCGATCTATTTCAGGCTCGCGCGTATACCGGCCTACTCTAAGCGTGTTGTCTGAATGGTAGTTCCACTGCTCGCTCATTTGGGTATCAAGCAGCCAGCGTCTTGCGCCTTCGCTTGCAGCAGTACTTCCTCGTTCATCTGGCGAGCCTCTCGTGCAGTCTTGGCTATATCCTCTTTAGCTGACAAGTTGTTTATAGCTATTTGCCGTTCTGAATCCGTCATATGAGATTGCATGATTATGTCAAATGCTTTGTTGTTGAGGGTTTCTGCTTGGCTGTCCTCATTAGACTGGCGATCAAGCAACGAGCCTTGTTCTTGATTTATATTCTTACACTGATCGCTTTCAGCATTCGGCCCAGGTATGTAGGAAGCAGGGCCAAGTTGTGATTCCGGAGACTCGCTATGACTGTTCAAATAGACAATAGCTGCGACTACTGCTAAGACAACACCAATTCCCATTGCTGCTTCTTTTGCTTTCATGTGTTCTCCTTCGCATGTCAATGAAGGTCAATCCAAAATCAAGAGTTATTGTTCTTATTTGACTAACCCAGTATGTTTTTGATTAGGTCTGAGTTTCATGTTAAGAACTTTGAGCTTCGTTGATATGTCAAATAGCTCATCAACATGAGCCTTGAGTGGGTACCATTTATTTTTACGCCGCTCTGACAGTTCTCTAGCAAGACGTGATACGTCCAAATGTAATTGGTAAAGTTCGCTGATTGGACTTTCAACAGGTTTTATCATGCTCGAGATATTCTCAGGTCGTAGGCAGAATTACAAGTGGGAAGGCTACTCTCACACCCATCTCACCCTACCCCCGCCTTTTACCCTTCCTCGTCACAAACCGGTGCGCCATCGCCAGCAGATCGTGCAGCAGCTCCCGATTCAGCCGCTCCAGTCGCACCAACACCGCATCATAGGGCAGATAGTGCTCCGTGACGTAGTAGAGTTCGGGCGACTCGGTCAGCAGCGTTTGCCGTTGATCCTTGCGGTCCCCGCGCAACATCAGCGATCTCGGCTCGGCAGACTTGTTGATCGGCACACACACCATCAGCTTCCCGCCCACCTTCAGCGCCGGACTGCCGTAGGCCGTGCTTCTGACCACCCCCGGCAGCGTTTCTCCCGTCTTCCAAACCGCCTCCAGCGAAACACCCGCCATCGTCTCAACTCCTAACATCGGCCGGCACGAAGTGCTATCGCCAGCTCACCGCCAGATGCCACCTCAGCCCGGCCTGCACCGTCCGCTCCAGCACGCGCGCGTATTCTTCCAACTCACTCAGCACCTGCGGCCCCTCGGTCCCCAGCAGTTGCGGATCGTCCTGCAGCACTTTCACAAGCGCTTGCACCGTCGCCAGCCCACTGTCTGCCGCGTACCACTGTGGAGGAGGCAGCTTCCGCATCAAATCGGGATTTCCCCCACCCTCTTCAATCAGCAGTGCCATCGAATTTTCGTCCGCCGAAAAAAATTCAATCAGCGGCCTCACTCCCAGCTTCAGCGCCAGCCGCTCCAGCGCGTCCTCATGCCGGGCCAGTGCCCGCCCATTGACGAAGATGTCGTACCCAGGGTCTTCGCCCTCCACCACGATGTACATCGAAGCAGCCATGCACAGAAGTGTACTTCCCCAGCCGCATTTCCGCGAACCCCAAAATGACGCCGCGCATCAGCCTGTGTTCCCTGACGGGCCTCAGCCGGCTACCTCCACTCGTGCGGCGTCGCCCCCGCCGGCTGGTGTGATGTAATCTCCAGATACACCGTCTCAATGTCCTGCTGACGTAGGTCCGCGCGACCTACCGGGAACCATACGTTATCCGGCGCGGGCAGTACGATCTGCATCTCCGCCGGCTTCTTGCCCGCGTCCGCCTGCGCCTTCACCGCGGCGTACAGGTCCACCAGAAACTTCTTCTGCCCCTGCAGAATCTCAATCCCGCCCGCATCGCCGTGTCCCGGCAGTACATGCAGCGGTCCTAGTGCGATGGCCTTGTCCAGTGCCTTCGGCCAGTTCGCAAGGTTCGCATCCAGCAGCTTGTTGCGTGGCCCGTTCACCGCTGCGTCGCCGGTCGCAAGAATCTTCTCCGCGGGCAGCCATACATAGCCATCGCCCGGCGTGTGCCCCCATCCCAGGGAAAGGAAATCAACCTCCCGTGTTCCGTCGTTCATCGTCAGCTTATCCCCGGTAATCGACATCTGCGGCCGCTGCACGTCGTTCTCGCCCGTCGCCCGCAGGTCGGCTCGGCTGCGCACCGCATTGCGCCAGCGCGTCGGCTCCCATCGGTTCATCTCGTCGGTCACGCCCTGGAACGCCAGCGTAGTCGCGCCCGCCGCCGTCCACACCGAGTTACCGTACGCATGGTCGCCGTGCGCGTGTGTATCGAAGACATACCGCACCGGCTTCGGCGACAGCTGCTTCGTAATCGTCAGCAATTCCTTCGCGCGCCCCGGATAGTTCGCGTCCACCACAATCAGGTAGTCCTTCATCTCGATGATGACGGTGTTGCTGTAGCCATTTGTGTCGCCGGTCAGGAACCACACGCCGCGCGTAATCACATGCGGCGGCGATCCCTGCGCCCGCAGCCCAACCGCGCTCGTCATCATCAGCAGCAGAATTAGAATCTGTGCAAACTTACGAATCATCGTCACCACCCTCCGCACTCAAGTTCGAAGTCCATAGGTGTAGTACGAACCAAAGCATCGTTTGGTCTAACTCGCGTCAGAATAAGAAAAGCTCGGCAAGCGCCGAGCCTCTCTTTATATTTGTTGTAAAAAATCCATCAGCTTAGCGATTTCCACCGCCGCCCTGCGATCCACCACCACCGCCCGGTCCGGCAGGACGCCTACCGCCGCGCCTGCGCCGTCCGCCCGGCCTGCGATCGCCGCCCGGACCACTTGGCCCGCGCGATCCAGCAGGTCCGCCTGGTCCGCGTCCCCCTGCATTGCCCGCCGCAACCGGAACGCCATCGGCGCGATTGAAGTTCGGCTCGTCTTCAGGAGCATCGCCGCCGTCCTCGTCTTCGCCCTCTTCAACGGGGAACTCCTCGCCACCCTCTACCAGCACCTCTTCGTCGTCATCATCTTCAGCCGGTGCAGCGTAGACCGGTGCAGCAGCTTCACTCTGTCTGCCTCCGCGTCCACCACCACCCTGCCCACCACCATCCTCGGGCACCTCAGGCAGTCCCAGCTTCGCACGCTGCTCGCGCAGCACAGCCTTGCGCGACAGTTTGATTCGGTTGCCTTCGATCGAGAGCACCTTCACCAATATCTGATCACCCTCGCGTAGTTCGTCCTTCACTTCCTTGACGCGGTGCTCCGCAATCTCCGAAACGTGCAGCAGTCCGTCCGTGCCTGGGAATATCTCCACGAACGCGCCAAACTCCGCGATCCGAACCACCTTGCCCAGATACGTCTTGCCAATCTCCGGCACAGCCGTAATGTCGGAGATCATCTGGATCGCCGCCGCCAGTCCGTCCGCATCGCTCGACGCCACATTCACACGGCCCGTGTCGTCCACATCGATCTTCACTCCGGTCGCGTCGATAATCCCACGGATCACCTTGCCGCCCGGCCCAATCAGGTCGCGTATCTTGTCTGTCGGAATCTGAATGGTATGGATGCGCGGTGCGAACTGCGACTTCTCTGTGCGCGCCGCGCCGATCGTCGCATCCATAATGTCCAACAGGTGCAGCCGTCCGAGTCGCGCCTGTTCCAGCGCCTCGCGCATGATCTGGGCCGTAATGCCCATGATCTTGATGTCCATCTGCAGCGCCGTAATGCCCTTGCGTGTGCCGGCCACCTTGAAGTCCATGTCGCCGTAGTGGTCTTCCGCTCCGGCTATATCGGAGAGGACAGCGTAATTCTCGCCCTCCTTCACCAGTCCCATCGCAACGCCCGCCACCGATCCCTTGGTGGCAATCCCGGCATGCATCAGCGCCAGCGACGCTCCACATACCGTCGCCATCGAAGACGACCCGTTCGATTCCAGAATGTCCGAAACCACGCGCAGCACATACGGCGACTCGTCCTCGCCCGGCAGCACGGCCTCAATCGCCCGCCATGCCAGCGCGCCATGGCCAATCTCGCGCCGTCCCACGCCGCCCATGCGCCCCACCTCGCCCACCGAGAACGGCGGGAAGTTGTAGTGCAGCATGAAGCGCCGCTTCTGTTCGCCCTCGTAGCTCTCCATGCGCTGCGCGTCGTCGGTCGTTCCCAACGTCGCCGTCACCAGTGCCTGCGTCTCGCCCCGTGTGAACACTGCCGAGCCATGTACCCGCGGCAACACGCCAACCTCAATCGTCACCGGGCGAATCTCGTCAAATGCACGATGGTCCGGACGAACGCGCTCATTCAGCACCTGTTCCCGGAAGATCTGTTCACGCAGCAGTTCGTAGTATTTGCTGAACTTCTTGGCTGCCTCGGCGTCGCCCTCCGGCAGAGCCTTCTTCAGCGAGTCCTTGATCTCCTTCACCAGCGCGTAGCTCTCGAACTTGGGATGCTTCTGCGTGTCCAGCGCGTCTTTCAACTGCGCGCCAACCTTCCCTTTCAGCCCGTCCAGATACGCCTGATCGATCTCCACCGCAGCCGGCACGCGCTTCTTCTTGCCCACGCGCGACACCAGGTCCTCAATCGCCGCGCATATCTTCTTGATCTCCACATGAGCGAACTCGATGGCGTCCACCACCTGGACCTCACTGCACTCCTTCGACCCCGACTCCACCATCACAATGCCGTCTTTTGTGCCGACCACCATGATGTTAATCAGACTCTTCGCGCGCTCCGCATACGTCGGGTTCACGATGAATGCCCCGTCGATCAGCCCAATCCGTACCGCGCCAACCGGTCCGTGAAATGGAATGTCGCTCAGGGCCAGCGCGCAGCTCGCGCCGTTCATCCCCAGCACATCGGGATCGTTCTCCTTGTCCGCCGAGTAAACAAACGCAACCACCTGCGTCTCGTTGCGGAATCCCTCCGGGAAAAGCGGACGTATAGGCCGGTCAATCTGCCGGCACGTCAGAATCTCTTTTTCGCTGGGCCGTCCCTCGCGCTTGATGAAGCCGCCGGGAATGCGTCCGCCTGCATAGGTATTCTCGCGATACTCCACCGTCAGCGGGAAAAAGTCGATGCCCTCTTTCGGATCGGGCGCAGCCACAGCCGTGGACAGGACTACGTTGTCTCCGCTGGTTACAAGCGCGGCACCGGATGCCTGCTTGGCCAACCGTCCCGTCTCAAAGGTAATGCGCTTGCCACCGGCAAGTTCTACTGTCACTTCCTGCTTCATCGTTTGCCTCTTCTCTTATTCATCATTTTTATCTAGTTGGGAATTTGGTGCCGCGTCGCATAGCCAAGCGCGCAGGCTTGCAGCCCGGAGTGGCCCATCTTGAGGCCGCCTGGGGCGAGCATGTAATAATCTGTTGGTTCGAACCGTGGCCAACATAGCCACACCACCGGTCAGCAACCAGTGCAGTGCGACCGTTAGTATTTCCGTAGACAGCCTCTCCCATCATCTGCAACTCCGGCCGCAGCGACCGATGAGGCTACGCGTATAGGTGACTGCCGGTGTGGGGCGGCTCTTGCTTTCGTCCATAATGTGGGGTTGTCCCGGTGCGTTTACTTGCGGATGCCAAGCTTCCCGATCACCTCACGGTAGCGGTCCGCGTCGCATTTCTTCAAATAATCGAGCAGACCGCGCCGCTTGCTCACCAGCATCAGAAGTCCCCGGCGGGAGCCGTGGTCCTTCTTGTGCGTCTTGAAGTGCTCGGTCAACTCGCCAATGCGTTCGCTCAGGAGGGCGATCTGGACCTCCGGACTTCCGGTGTCCGTCTCGTGCGTACGAAACTTCTCAATGATTCCTGTCTTCTTTACCGATTCCAACACAGCAGTTGTTGCTCCTGATCTCTAGTTCACTCGTAGCCGTAGTGTCTCAGGTAAGGATAGCACCCAAAGCCGGAACCCGGCAATTCGCCTTCGCGCAATTTAAAGTCCTGACGCTGTTGACCCCCGTCGATTCAATCGAAGCATATAAGGAAGCCCCTGATGTTCTTATAGGTTTCGTCGGCGTCAATCGGTGTTATGGCTTTGTCTCAAGCCAGGTTCTTCCTCAAAAACTCTAACGACCGCGTATAAGCCAGTTTCGCCGCCACTGCATCAAAACTCGGCCGGTCCGGATTCGCAAATGCGTGCCCCACGCCGTCGTATAAATAGATCTCAACCTCCGGATGCGCCACCCGCACCGCATTCACCTGATCGCTCCCAATATGTGTGTCCGCCGCGCCAAAGTGCAGCAGCACCGGGCACACCGGCTCCTCTGCCGCCACTTTGCCAATACCACCCGCGTAGTACCCAACGCAGCAATCGGGCCGCATCATCACCTTCTCGCCGCGCGTTGCCGACAGCCAGCTCATCAGCCCGCCGTAGCAGAACCCCAGCACTCCGGTAGCTTTGCCCGCCTGCTTCCCATAATGGAATGCCGCCGCAATGTCCATCAGCGAAACATCCGGGTCCAGCTTCGGATAGATCGCGAACGCCTTCTTCATGTCGGCCTCGCCATAGCCCAGTTCCAGGTCGCGTTCGTAGCGGTCGAACAGCGCCGGTGCAATCGCCAAAAATCCCTCGCTCGCGTACGCGTCCGCAACCCCGCGAATCGATTTATTCACCCCAAAGATCTCCTGCACCACCACCAGCGCTCCAACCGGCTCCTGCGCGGGCGTCGCAACATACGCCCCCAGTTCATGCCCATCCTCCGCCTGCAACTTCACCCAACTCCCCATCACATCGCTCCTATCATCAAGGCTTCTCCGCCGCGTGCGCGTAGCCCCTCATCTCTACAAGCCATCGCAGATAACGCAGCACCTGTCTTCGTTCGGCATACAGAAACCGCAGGAAGTCCCGTACTCCGATCTCATCCGCGTGTAGTCCCGTAAACGTCTCCAGCCGCCACTTCAGGAACTCGCTCCGCCAGGGCCGCAACCGGCTGCCGCGCGTCGCATTCCACACAAAAATCAGCACAGCACCCATCCCTCATCCCCTCCTGTCCATTATAAAGTTCGTCGCGCTCTAACTCCCGCCCTCACTGCACCTGCTGGAAGTGTTCCCCCCGCCTCTTCCCGCCATAATCCTTCCCCAGCGTGCAGGACTCCAGCTTCCCGCTCTCGTAGAACTTTACCCCGCCATCGCGCCGCGCACCGTCGCCGAACAATCCGATGAATCCCGCGGTCATGCACGGCACCCCCTGCACCACCTGGTCTCCGGCAAGCCAGCACTGTTCCAGCTTCCCGATGGGATAGAACACAGTCATCGCACCCTCCGACGGCCCCAGCAGCCAGTTCCCGCCCCCGCACTTCACTCCCGCGATCACCGTATTGTGCGCCATCATCGCGCCCTTCGGCTTCCCCGTCCACTCAAGATCGATAATCGATCCCGCCGGAATCAGGGCCTCTCCAAACACCGTCTCCCGCGAGAC
>CAIZFH010000084.1 GCA_903932155.1 uncultured Granulicella sp.
CATCATCGGTGTACTGGCAATCATTATAGCGATGGCGTTTATGAACTCATGGGCAATGGGCCGGGCGATCACGAAACGCATCGGCCGGCTGCGCGACGGCGCCGAGGTGATCGGTGGCGGGAACCTCGATCACCGGATCGACATCAGGGGCGATGACGAGTTAGTCGATTTGTCGGAGACGTTCAATGCCATGACCGCGAGATTGCGCGGCTCGTACCGTGATCTCGAAAAGGAAATCGAGGAGCGAAAACAGGCCGAGGAGGCGTTGAGCAAGAGCGAGAAGAAGTTTCGCGGGCTCTTTAACTGGATGGGGGAAGCGATTCAACTCTGCGAAATGGTCTGGGACGAGCAGGGTCAGCCGGTGGACAACATCATTCTCGATGTGAACCCCGCCTATGAGAACGAGACAGGCCTCACCCGAGAGCAGGTTGTCGACCGACGTATCAAGGAGATACTCCCGGTCGTCGAACAGGCATGGCTGGACCGCTATGGCGAGATCCTCCGCACGCGTAAGCCGATTCACTTCGAGGAATATAATGCTTCGCTTGACCGCTGGTTCGACGTGTTTGCCAGTCCGATGGAAGGCAACCAGTTCGCAGTGGCATTCAGCAATATCACCGACCGTAAGCGAGCGGAGGAGGCACTTTGTCAGAGCGATGAGAAGTTCCACACACTGGCCGATTCCATCCCCAACCTTGCGTGGTGGGCAAACAGCGACGGCTACATCACTTGGTACAACCGGCGCTGGTATGAGTATACCGGCACGATGGCGGAGCAGATGGAGGGTTGGGGCTGGCAAATCGTCCACGATCCGGATGAGCTGCCGAAGGTGCTGGAGCGCTGGCAGGCTTCCATCGCGACTGGCGAACCGTTCGAGATGACATTCCCGCTGCGTGGCGCCGACGGGGTCTTCCGCCCGTTCCTGACGCGGGTAATCCCGCTGAAGGACGGCGCCGGCCGCGTGCAGCAGTGGTTCGGGACCAATACCGACGTCTCCGCGCTCAAGCAGGCTGAGGAGCAGATCAAGGCGTCGCTGGCGGAAAAAGAGGTGATGCTGCGGGAGATCCATCACCGGGTAAAGAACAACCTCCAGGTCATTTCCAGCATGGTCAGTCTGCAATCCGACACCCTGGCCGACGAGGGGATGCGCGAGATGTTCAACGACGTGCACGTCCGGATCCGCGCGATGGCGCTGGTCCACGAGAAACTGTACCAGACGGCGGACCTGGCCCGCATCGATTTCGCGGAATACGCCAGAAGCCTGTTGAACTACATCTGGCGCGCCCACGGGAGCGCCGCGGCCGCCGTCCGGCTGACGCTGGATATGGAACCGCTGTCGCTGCCTGTAGATACCGCCGTGCCATGCGGCCTGATTCTGAACGAACTGACCGGCAACGCCCTCAAGCACGCCTTCCGGGGCCGGGCTGAGGGGGAGGTGGCGGTGTCATTGCAAGGGACAGCGGAGGGGCATTTTTTTCTGAGTGTGGCCGACAACGGCGTCGGTTTGCCGGAGGCGCTCGACTGGCGCCAGGCCCGCTCCCTTGGCCTGCAGCTGGTGCAGATGCTGGCAGGGCAGTTGAACGCCACGGTGGAAGTGAGCGGCGGAGAGGGGACGGAATTTCGGATTACCTTTTGATGCCATCGCATGCAATCGAGCCGCATGCAATGCGTCTCGGATTAACGCATCGAATGCGTCTCTTAAGAATGTGGTCAACTATGTTTCATGAAATGGAAGCCAAACCATGGGAATAGATAAAGGATCGCAATCCGGCTCCTCAAAGTTTCGATGTATTGCGGAAGAGCGGCTGCGCTCTGAAAATTTGACAGCCGGGACTTCCCTGCCGGATGAAGAATCACGACGACTTATCCATGAGTTGCAGGTTCATCA
>CAIZFH010000085.1 GCA_903932155.1 uncultured Granulicella sp.
TATCCCAAGCAGTTTGTCGTGGAAGACGTCTATACCGTCAACGCCAATGTGGTGAATCAGTTGAAGTACGGATTTACGCGCTTCTTCCAGGACATTCACAACTCCACCGATGGCGTCACCAAGTGGGACGCGCCGGCATTCGGCATCACCAATCTGCCGCCGGGTCTGGCCACCTCCACCTTCCCCGGAGCAGCCTTCAGCACCAACACCGCCATCGCCCCCAACCCCACAACGTGGACGGGCAACACCAGTGCAACCAGCACCCAGCCCACAACCCCGAGCTCCTATACCATTGTCGACAACCTGCTATGGACCAAAGGCAAGCACTCGTTGACCTTTGGCTTTACATATCAGTTCCTTCAGGTCAACGCACAGTTGCCGGCCACCTACAGTGGCGGCCTGTATCTCAACTACAACGCCATCTCTACGGCCAACTACAACGCCAACTCAAGCGCTCTGTCGTCCGCCAGCGGCTACGGATATGCCAGCTACCTGTTGGGTGCGGTGGGCGGAACACCGACTCTTGCCATTCAGCCCGTCCCCGAAATCGGTAGTCGATACAAGCCGTTCGCACCGTATATCTCGGACAACTTCAAGGTCACCCAAAAGCTGACCGTCGATATGGGCCTGCGTTGGGACTATCTGCCTCCCTACCATGAGGTAAACAACCACTTCAGCTTCCTCAATCCGAACCTTACCGGCATCACCGGCCAGCCTACGGGAGCCGTCGGCGCGCTCCAGTTCGCCGGAAACTACGGCGGAGCAGGCGTAGGCATCGGGGCAAAGACACCCATCAATACCTACTGGAAGAACTTCGGACCGCGTCTTGGTTTGGCCTATTCCATCGACGACAAGACGGTCCTCAGAGGCGGCGTTGGAATCGTCTATTCGTTTGGCGGAGGTTCCGGCGGCGGGCGCACCAGCAACGGCGGCTCGCTCGGCGCAGGTCAAACCCTGGGCTTTAACCTGACGGCAACAGCGCCTCCGGAACTCACCTCCGGGCTCGCCGCTGGGCCTTCCTTCTTCCTCAATAGCGGAACCTACTTCACCGGCATCGGCAAAGCAAATACCGCGATGTTTGGCGCGGGATACAACTATCCCACTCCCACCGCCATTACGGCTGCCTCGCAGCTATTGAATATGGGCAACTACCTCAACTCTGCCGGCGCAATCGTAACGGCTGGCAGCGTCGCCTACGCCGACCCGTATGTCTCGGACCGCGCGCCGGAGTTCACCTTCTACAACCTGGGCGTGGAGCGCAGCGTCACCAAGGATATGACCCTGTCCGTCAATTATGTCGGCAGCGAAAGCCATCGTGTCTTCGAGTACCAGGCCGGAACCAATTCCAACGGTTACTGGGTCAACCAGTTGAATCCCACCTACCTCGCCGCCTTGGGCAATGTTCTGGACAGCACCGGCACCAAGCCAATCCTGACCGCAGCGGCCACCTCGGCAAATATCGCCAAAGCGCAGACCGTGCTGCCCAGCATCACCATCCCAACCTTCTTCTCGACCGCGGCCAACGCGTTCCCATCCAGCACGGTAGTCACGCTGGCCCAGGGCCTGGTTGCCTTCCCGCAGTACAGCGCCGTCAGCGACGGCTGGGGCTCCAACGTACAGAACTTCAATTACAACTCGTTGCAGATCACTCTGTCGCAGCGTGAACGCCATGGCCTCACCTTCAACATCAACTACACCTTCTCCAAGAATATTGGAGACGACTCCACCTTCCGCAGCGGCTTCGACATCCCGGCAGCGGCGCTCTCCAATGGCGCGGGCGCTGCCGGCACCAGGTCATGGAAGCAGAACCGCATCGACCGTGCCTTGACCATCACCTCCCAACCGCAAGTGCTCAACGCATACGCTGTCTATAAGCTGCCCTTTGGCGCAAACCATCTAGGCGGAAATTCGCTCTGGATGCGCACACTCACCAGCGGATGGCTGGTCTCGGGCACCTACCAGTACTTCTCCGGCCTGCCGGTGGTCGTCACCTGGAGCGGCGGATGCGCCAACGCTGCTCCCAACGCGGGTACCTGCATGCCGGATCTCAATACCGCATCGCCTGACTTAGGCAGCCATAACGCCCGCATCAACGGGAGCTATGGGACCGGGCCGAACGGAACCATTGCCAGCAACCTCGGCCTCGCCGGCGGCACCCAAATCAAATACATCGACTACAACGCATTCAGAATCCCAGCCGATGTCTCTGCCGTCACCGGACAGACAACCCACCAGTATCTGATCGGCAATGCTCCCCGCACCGCCGCGCTTGGCCTCAGGGCGCCTGGTTCGGAGATCATCAATGCGTCCGTGCGCCGTTCCTTCCCCATACGCGAGGGCATGTCGCTCACCTTCGAAGCGGATTGCCTGAATGTGTGGAATAAGGTGGTCTTCTCCGCGCCCGGTGGTGGCTGGTCCGCCACGGCAGCGCAAACGTCGAGCTCCTTTGGCGAGGTCACCGGAATAGCCTCCAACCCCGGCCCACGCGACTGGCAGTTTGCCGGACACTTCAACTTCTGACCGCTTCCAACGTTCCACTGGCCGCCACATTCCCAGGAGTGTGGCGGCTTTGCTTTGCGCGAACGGCAACAGAATGTGGCACCCTTGAAGCATGACACTTGACCCAATCCAGATTCGCGTCCTCGGCGCATTGATCGAAAAAGAGATTGCCACGCCGGAGAACTACCCGCTCTCGCTGAATGCGCTGGTGAATGCCTGCAACCAGCGTTCCAGCCGCGATCCCGTGCTGAACCTCACGGAAGAAGAGGTGCGTCAGGCGCTTCGCACGCTCGAAGACGACGACCTGGTGGCTGTGGACCACTCCAGCCGCGTGGAAAAGTACGAGCACCGTATCCGCACCGTGCTGGACCTGCGCCGCGACGAGACGGCGCTTCTCTGCCTGCTCTTTCTGCGCGGCCCGCAGACTCCCGGCGAGCTGCGCTCCCGCGCCGACCGCCTCTACAACTTCGACGGCCTCGACGCGGTAGAGAGCACGCTGACACGAATGACCACTGTGCCTGACCCTGCATCCGGCCCTGATCCTGCATCTGGAAAGCAAACCAATATACGACCGCTGGCTGTGATGCTGCCGCGCCAGCCCGGATCGCGCGAACCGCGTTACGCACATCTTCTCGGCGGGCCGGTGGAGTCTGCGGCGCGGGATTCCGGTTCCGAGAGGCGCGGTGTTGCCTCCATGGAACAGGGTTCGGGGACGACGCTTGCTGTTCGCGTGGCCGAGTTGGAGGCGGAGGTTGCGGCGCTGCGCGCGGCGGTTGCGCGGATCGAGGATCGGCTGGAGTCGTCCAGCAACGGCAACTGATGACCGCTAGCAGTGACAAGTCTGGCTCGCGGCTTGTGTCTGGCGTTGGTTCGGGCATGGTACCCCCCCTGGGTATCGATTGGTACATGATCTTCCAAACAAACCACTTACCTGCTATCGAATTTTCAAGATCTTGAAAGCAAAGGAGATGATTTGCAAGATCTTCAAAACGCTGGAGTTATGGTTTCTTTGGAGCTTTAGGAGACACAAGCCTATGGCTGGTGGATTCTGTCTCGATCTATCTTAAATTATACAGGGGGTGTCAAGTGGGCGAAGTGGA
>CAIZFH010000086.1 GCA_903932155.1 uncultured Granulicella sp.
AGCACGGTGCCGCGCAGGTTACGTGCGTCGATACCGGCTTTGGGCAGATTGCCATGAAGCTGCGCAACGATCCCAGCGTCAAGCTCATGGAGCGCACCAATGCACGGCTGCTTGAGGCCGGAGCGTTGAAGGCAGTGGAAGGAAGCCCGGAGATCACTCTCCTTGTCATGGACGTGTCTTTCATTTCCGCGACCCTGCTGTTAGGGCCGCTGGTTGCGGCTGCTCCGACCCTCTCAGAAATGGTTGTCCTGGTAAAGCCGCAGTTTGAAGCGGGTCGGGAGAATATTGGCAAGGGCGGCATTGTGCGCGACCCAGCAGCCCACCAGCTTGCCGTCGACCGAGTCGCAGATTGCGTGCGTTCTTTAGGGTGGGAGGTGGTGGAAACGATTCCATCGCCCATCACCGGGGCAGAGGGCAACCACGAGTTCCTGCTGTACGCGAAGCGTCCCCAATCCTGATTTTTCAAATCCGCGCATGTTACTTTCTGCTTTCGCCGGAGTCTAAATTCGCGTACCATTCTGCAAGGCAGATTCTTTGACCTCTATCCGCAGCCAACTCGCCAAGAACCGACGCACATCTCCTTCCACTCTGAAGGTTTTTGCGGTTCTTTGCCTGATTCTGCTGGCGCTTCTGACCGTGGTACAGGTTACGCACGTTCATGCCGTCGGCACCGACGCGGACCACTGCCAGCTTTGCATAGCGATCCACTCGGTTGTTCCCCTGCTGGTAATGGTAAGCGCGCTCTTGCTGGTCAGGATGCGGGCGGCAGTGCCGGTTCTGGTCGAGGTTCGCCCGCTCACTCGTTACTGGCACCCTATTTTATTTACACGTCCCCCTCCTTCTAACCGCTAGAGCATCGCCCAAGCTTCCAATCTCACATTGAATCACCAGCCGCATAGGTGTGGCAGTGCTGGTTCGTTGCATATCCAGAGATATAGCTGAAGCAGGACGATGCCTCCGCACTGAGGGGCTGCGGTAATTTCCCATGTCTTTTCGCAGCCTGATCCGCCATTCCTCAGCCGTAATTCGGAGGTCGCGATGTCGCGAGTTATCAACTTCGACAAAGGGAGCAAGAGGCGAATCAATCAGATCCGGTGGAGACCGGCTGACATTACAAGCGCCGTTTTGCTCTCGCTGATGCTGCTTGTATTGGGAATTCTCTTTATCTATTGGGAGGTTTCGAAGTATGAAGCCCCAACAGGGAACTCCACGGTATGGCAGAAATCTGCTGATGAATAAATGAATGTTGCCAGTTTTCGAAATTGGCTGTAGCAACTAGCTGCGGCAACTGGCTCACGCTTTGAGACCCGTATCCAGGAGAGATTGCGATGAAATTGCTTAGAGGCGCGCTGACGCGCATGTTTCCAATTCTTGTTCTGATTCTTATTGCAGCCACTGCCTCCGCACAGAGCGGCAATGCAGGAACGGTCCACGGTATTGTTACCGATCCAACCGGAGCTGTAATTCCCTCTGCGACTGTTCGCCTGGCAAATGAAAGAAGCGGCCTGGACCGTGCCGCGATCAGCGATGCAAGTGGCCAGTTCGCGATATCCAACGTCCCATTCAATTCATATCGGCTCAACGTTTCAGCGAATGGATTTGCGAATTTGAGCCAGAGTGTGGTGTTGAATTCATCGGTTGGCACGAACATCACTCTCGTGATGCAAATTGCTGGTGCCAGCC
>CAIZFH010000087.1 GCA_903932155.1 uncultured Granulicella sp.
ATGGCAACATAATGGTTATGGAGAATGGTGATTTCAAGTTGGTCGACTATGACGGTATGTGCGTTCCGAAGCTTGTCGGTCGTCGAAACCTAGAAACTGGACTGGAACCGTATCAGCATCCCGAGCGGAATGCCACCACAATACTGTCGCTAGACCTCGATAACTTTTCTGCACTTGTGATCTACGTGGCATTGAAGGTGCTAGCCTCTGCACCCGAACTTTGGGACAAATATATTGAATCAACGTGCTACGACAGGTTACTCTTCCGACACCGCGACTTCTTTTCGAGATCAGGTTCTGAGTTATATAAGGATATTCGCAGATTGCCCGATCAAGATGTTCGCGATTTGACTGCACACTTATTCGATTGTGCGCGGGATAGAATAGAGAATGTCGGCCCGCTTTCTTCTCTCAGGTTGAGCATACAACGATCGGAACTGATAAGACAGCTTCAGGCAATTCCAGCAGATATGCCAGCCGATCAACTCGATTGCCGAATTCTTGCCCTTTGGCGAGAGGATTTGCTGAATAGCCAGCCGGAAGCAGACCGCTGGCGACCGCATTATGAACTTGCGTTACGTCGCAAGACGGTTGTAGCCAAATTAGAAGCAGCTATCACGAATGGACACGATCAGAGGATCATTGAATGTGCCGAAGACACTGCCTTATCGGGCTATGTCTTGCCGATAGCCTTACAGGACAAGATCGAAGCGACGCGAAGACACGCGGAACTCCTTGGTGAACTCGTAGCTGCGATTGAAGCCGGGGATGAATTGGTTCTCCTGCGGGTATTTGATGCGAGAATAATTCGTGCCAACCTCTACTGGTTCACTGACCACCAAGAAAGGTTACTCTCCTTAACACGTAACCTAGTCCAACGCTTCGAGAACTTTGCTTTGAAACCGGCCATCGCGCGCGAAAGCTTGGCTCGCCATCCGGATGCAACCGATGTCTATTGCGCAAGGTGGCGTTGGCCCGAAGAGCGCTTCGTGGAGGCTTGTTTGTTGTCTGTCTGTCAATCGGAGCCATGTGTTGAAGACGGCCCAACGCAACACAAATTTATAAATCGTTTCCGTATTATCCGCCGACAAATGGAGATCGAGGGCGGGTTCCGCACGATCTCCATTGAGCCAGGCTGGGGAGGCAGATACCTTGTGGATTGGCCAGAGATAAACCTTGGATTTGCCGTCTGCCATGGCCGTCCCCTCGTATTGGGTGTTATTGGCGACGAGCAAAGCAAGGAAAATCATCGTGTGTTTAGTCGCAAAACGTCACCGAAGAAAGGGTGAGTGACAGTGATACAGCAGATGTACTGTACTCATTGTACCTACGGCAGTTCGGCACTCGAACGGCGTAAAGGCGAAATTGCCCAGCAACCGTTGGGTTACAGCGTCCGCGCTGGGGCAAGCGATGGTGAACTCTTGCGGAAACAGTATCAGCAAGTCGGGCGGCTATTGTATTATTACCTGCCGAAGGATGCGCCTGCCGATGAGAAAACGCGACTTACCGCCGCAACTGCCCCTAAGCGACTAATCTACTTCCCCCTCACTCCCTCCCGCACTGTGATTGGACAGGTATGCCATCGACAGAGCGACACTGCGGGAAGGCCTGGTTCCTATTTCGCACACTTACTTTTTCTGGACGAAACCTGCTCGGGGAGTTGTTCTGGGCTCGATTGCCTGAGGCTTTGGAACGCCCCTGGCTGGAAAGAGGAAGATGATGTTGATATTCCTCATGTCCTCCCACCCATTGCCTCTCTCGATGATATGCTTCGGGACCGTAGGCCATGTATTGATGATGATGTCCTAAGGAGCTTTGTTTCAACGTCCGTCAACGGTAATTTCTATGATCCAGGACAAATCTTGCCACATCGATGGCGGGAAGCGTCACTGGAAAGTCGGCGTCAGTTGTTGATCTCATCTTTGAGCATGCTTCTTGCCGCATCGACCGACCAGCGTCCATTCATACTGGTCATTGAGCCAGCGGTTGCAGCCATTGTTTTCTACGGGATCATTCGATTGTTGCCATCTGGCCAGATTCGGGATTCTTTAAGTTTCTCGACGTTCGAGCCAAGCGTTGAGCGACCTCTTGCGAAAATAATAGCCACTTGGTTTCATTACGGTGAGCAGGCGGAAACTATGCCGGAATTCCAACGCATTGCTGGCACACTACTCAACACCA
>CAIZFH010000088.1 GCA_903932155.1 uncultured Granulicella sp.
CAGCATCGACGGCGGCGGCGATACGGTCGCAATGCAAGCGTACGCGAGACCATTTTGTAGTGCCGCTCAAGACGAGGATGGCGATCTTTCTGCCGGTCAGGTTCTGCTGGTAGCGAATCCTCTGATCGGTGGTGAGCAACATGTTGAAGGCGGCTTCCTCTGCCGCTTGCAGGAGATCGCCGTTATTCAACTGCTCCCAGCCCATCGCCTTCGCGGTGGTTACGGTATGGCCGGGCAGTTCGCGTGCCAGGCCACGGGGTGTCCCGTGGTCAAATAGAATGCGCATCGGCTGCTGTCGTCGTATGGGGCAGTATGGGCGGCTGGAGACTCTGGGCTACGAACTCAAGCACGGCCTCGATTTGTTCCCGGGTCACGTCGAATTGATCCATGACTTCGTCGATGCTCATGTCCTCGAGGTTTTCGATGACGGTGGCCACGGGCAGGCGGGTATTGCGAAAGACCCAAGCGCCGCTCACCTTCCCGGGGACGCTTTCGACAGCGGGGCATTGGGACCAATCGAGATTCGCCATAGTCGAGCCTCCTGCTTCATTATGCCCCATACAGCTTGCACCGTGCGCAACTTGGTGGGGGTGGGGCGCGTGGTTTGCGCGGGGCGCGGGAGGAGAAACCAAAAATTATGGTCATTCCGCGCTGGCGCTCCATTCCGGCCTTCGGCAGAGCGGGTGCGCCTTCGGCGCGGCATTTATTGGCACGGCTGAAGCCGTGCCCTTCCGATTTGGTGGCTTGCATCAAGGATTGAGGCGGTTCTTCCCACTCATTGCAACGTGCGCGATGAATGGGGCACCCGGCGAGAAGTGGGGTGCCAGTCAGGTAGGATTCAACCGGTATAAGGACCAAGGAATCGTGCGCCGTTGAAGTGAATCAGGTGCGACGGTGCATCCGCAACCCAAACCTCTGTCTCCCACGCAATCTCCCCTAGATAGCGTCCCATGATGGAACGGTTTGGAAATGCCGTGACGTACACAAGGCCGGGGATTGCCGTCGAAAACAGGTGGGCCAACTCAGCATGACGCTTGCCGTCTACAGGGCCGTGGCTTGTGACTGATTCAATGAGCAACAGCCAGTTGCGATCATCGATTTCCCCGGCGCTTGGCTTTCTGTTCGAGAAAGGCCATCGATCTCCGTAAGGCGGCTTCGGGGTCTTTCTCGATCTCACATTCCCAGACGGTTAGTGATTTCCAGCCTATGCGGCCTAAGTTGACTTTGGCGCGGCGGTCCCGATCCAGATTTCGCTCGAGCTTTGGAACCCAGTATTCCCGCCGGGAGGCAGGCACAATTCCCGCTCCGCACCGCGAGTGCTGATGCCAGAAGCAGCCATGCACAAATATCACCTTGCGTCTGGCGGGAAAGACGATGTCGGGGCTGCCGGGCAGATTGCTGCTGTGGATTCGGAAACGATAGCCAGCGCGGTGCAGCAGCGAACGCAGTGCTTTTTCCGGCTTTGTGTCCTTGCTGCGGATACGGCTCATAATGTCGCTGCGTCGAATTGGGTCGAGAGCGTGCATGCGCTCGTCACACGGAATCTTCGTGGAGGCTCATCTGTGTTCCGGTGCGGGATGAGGCCCCAGATAGCGGTCGCCGTTGAAGTGAATCAGATGGTCGGGTGAATCCACGAGCCAGACTTCTGTTTCCCAGCTAATGTCGAATATCCACCGTTTGAACTCTCTTCGCGTGGCGAAAGCACTCACAAAGACTTTCGGAAGCGGGCATCCGGCGGTGAACTCCTCAAGAGCGAGATGGCGCAGTTTAGAGACGGGATTGGATGAGTGTACGGCCTCTATTAGGAGGAGCCATTGGTGCTTCGTATCTAACACGACTATATCGGGAAGCATGTCGTGGGCGATCTGATTCAAGCCGAGCTTTTCCAGTCCTTCCGCGTCGACGTGAAGATACTTCTTCGACGCGTCTCCGATGTATAACACCTTTGCATCTGGGGCAAATCTTGGGATAAACAGTTCCAAAATAGCCTTTTGCAGGGCATTGTGCTCGCCTTTGGTAAGTTCGATCAGTTTTCCATCCGGCAGTTTGGCTCCGATTTTGAGTGGACGCCGTCGTTCCATTCGTTCTTCGAGCGAACCCATTCGTTTGAGAAATCGGGCAACTTCGTCCGATGCCTGCGGCGAGCCAAACGACCGCAACAGGCCTGCCGCCTCTGGGTGGACGGCATAGCTGCGCGTTGGATTGTTCTGGTTTGCATTAGGATTTCCAGCACTTGCCACTGCGATCCCGGCAAGCAACATGGGCTCGAGGTCAACTCTTCGGATATCGTCGTAAGAGCCCGACGATATCCTTTGTTTCCAGAATTCGTTCTGAAAGTTGATGATCTGGCGCGAGGTAAGCTTCCAGTTTGCGCCATCACCGTGTATTGCCGCTTCGCGCCACGGAGTTCCGGGCTTCATGTTTGCAATGGATAGAAGCGCAAGTGCAATGCGATCTTTGCCAATAGCGGTAAGTGAGTTGACTGGAATGCCTGCGTTCAACAGCAGTTCCAAGGCTTCATTGACCTTGCGGCCCGCTAGCGAGCTCGTTCCCGCGAGAATGCGTCGCTTGTGCCGCGGCTTCTTCGTGCTTGCCATCTTTCACCTATGCATAGAGCTTGATCTGTTCGTCAAGCTCATTAGCCTGTTGGATTTGGGCGTCCGCTAAATCGGGTAGCGACAGGGCATGAAGTGCTGCTTTGCCGATTGCCTTTGCGAAAAGGGGTGCCACGGCATTGCCAATCTGCTCGAACCTCTTAGCTTCCGGGCCCCTGAAAACGAACCAGTCGGGAAAGCTTTGAAGCCTTGCGCCTTCTCTCTCGGTGAGCATGCGCCTCTTGCCGTCAGGCATTTTAATTCGCAGCATGTCGGCGGTTGCGGCGGATAGGTTTCTACAGGTGACTGTTCGGCTCGGTCTATCCATGCTCAAATCGCGCGGATTGATGCATTTTGATTTTGCTTCGTAGGTAGCTACATATTTATCCATCGATTCGGTCAGAAACCTAAACGGTTCTCCGTTCGGATGCACAACTCCCTCCAGTGCTTGACCGACTGTAAACTGGCTCTGAGCGTTATTGGGAGCGGGGAACTTCCATTCTTTGCGGTGAGCTACGACAACCAATCGTTCACGGTTCTGTGGTACGCCGAAGTTGACGGCATTCAGGAGACGCCACGATACGGCATACCCCAAGTCGCGCATCTCTGCGCGGATGAACTCGAAGTACTCGTGATTTCGGTAGAGCATTCCTCTCACGTTTTCGAAGATTGCCAGTTTCGGCTCATATCGTCGCATGGCGCTGAGGAACGCCGGAAACCCGTCACGGTCGTCGTGCTTTCCTCGCTGGCTTCCGACAACGCTAAAAGGCTGGCAAGGCGGACCACCGATGATAATGTCTACGCGGCGGTCGTGTACCAGATCTAAATCCGGCTTCAAAAATAGCTGATGACACTTGCCGGAGAGATTGCCGCTGTAGGTTGAACAGGCATCCGCATCCATCTCAAAGCCGATAGTTTCAAAGCCTGCGGCCTCAAAGCCAAGCGCCAAGCCTCCACATCCAGCAAAAAGATCCAGAGCGAGCGGGCGCTGCGAATGGGCACCGACTTGTTGGGGGAGCTCAGCCTGAAGTAGGGAAACGTAGTCGAATTCGTTGGAGTCTCTGCGCACTGGATGATCCCTACTCTATCAGCACACAGCGGTTGGTTGCTATTTGGAATGCGATACCGCTAGCGGTATTGCTCGATGCGGGCGAGGAGGGCGAGTTTGCGGGTGGGGGGGAGGAAGCTGGCTTCGACGGCGTTGGCGGCGAGTTCGCGGAGCTGGTCGAGGGAGAAGCCGAAGTGGGAGTGGGCGAGGGTGAACTCGTCGAGCAGGGAGGCGCCGAACATGGGTGGGTCGTCGGAGTTGAGGGTGACCATGAGGCCGAGGTCGAAGTAGGCGCGCAGAGGGTGGTCGTCGAGCGATGGGCAGCAGCCGGTGCGGAGGTTGGATGTGACGTTGATCTCAACGGGGATCTGTCGCTGGGCGAGGACCTGCATGAGTTCGGCGTCGTGGTGGGCGGCGAGGGCGTGGCCGATGCGCTCTGCGCCGATGTTGATGGCGGACCAGATGCTGGCGGGGCCTTCGATGAGGCCTCCGGTCTCTCCGGCGTGAGCGGTGAGGCGTAGGCCGGCTTCGCGCGCCTCGGCGTAGAGGTCTTTAAACTGAGAAGCAGGACCCCTAGCTTCATCTCCTCCAATTCCGATGCCGACGATGGAGGGGTATTGCAGACGAAGTTCAGCGGCCTTGCGGAAGACGCGGGCGGCCTCTTCGGGGCCGAAGTTGCGAACGGCGTCGATGAGCCAGTAGAGGGTGGTGCCGAACTCCTGTTCGCCGCGGATACGGCCGCGCTCGATGGCTTCGACGAAGGGTTCTACTTCGGTGTGCTTCCAGTGGTAGAGGATGCCGAAGGAGATGTAGACCTCGGCGTGGACGATGCCCTGTGCGGCGAGAGCGCGGACCATGTTGTAGGTGATGAGTTCGTAGTCTGCGGGAGTGCAGAGGCGGGTGGTGACGGACTTAAAGGCGGCGAGGAAGCCGAGGAAGTCGTCGTAGGTGTATAGGCCGCGGGCGTCGTCGAGGGTGAGTGGGGAGGGGTCGTGGCGGCGGGAGAGCGCGACCAGGGTTTCGGGCTCGATGGTTCCCTCGAGGTGGAGATGCAGTTCGACCTTGGGGAGATTGCGCAGCCAGGTTGGAAGGTCGAACTCGGGGGCTGGCGGCTTCTTGCTGGTCATTTTATTAGGCTAGTCGAGAATGGGGCGGTGCGTCGCGCAAAAAATGGGGTGAGGCGGCGAGGACGGATTCGTGGATATGGGGACGAGTTTTCCACCGCACGTTGCTTGACATCGCGCGCAATGTGCCTGAATCTGTGAACAACCAATCATCTCAGATTTTTGCGTGCAGGCTGCACCTGCGATTGCGTGTGTGGATGTTTATTTTCGAGGCTGTACGATCTTGATCCTGGAATATAACTGCCATTGCATCATGCTTACTTATTCATCAAGCATTCTTCAACCAAAGTCATATTTAAAAAAACATATCTGAGGAGTGGACCATCCGATGAAAGCTACCCAGTCTGCATCACGAATCCTGGCACTGACCTGTTGTATAGCATTGATACTTGGTACGGCGATGAGTTTGCGTGCCCAGACCAGCGGCAGCGGCACGATCACCGGAACCGTAACAGACAGTACGGGAGCAGTAGTGGGCAGCGCGGCGGTGGTCATCACGGATACGGATACCAATGTCTCGCGCACGCTGACGACGGATGCGGTAGGCGCCTATATAGCGCCCTTCCTGCAGCCTGGGAAGTACGAGGTGGTACTGGGCGGGGGCAGCTTTGGCAAGGTGGACCGCAAGAACCTTGTGTTGACGGTGGGCCAGACGCTGACGGTGGATGCGGCTCTGACGATGGGTTCGACTTCGACGGAGGTGACGGTGACGAGCGATTCGCCGATCCTTGATCCTCAGAAGACAGAGGTTTCGCAGACCCTGGACACGAACATGCTGGCGAACCTGCCGGTGAACGCACGCAACTGGAGCGATTTTGTGCTGCTGACGCCGAATGTGACGCAAGATGGCGGATCGGGGTTGATCAGCTTCCACGGCATCAGCGGCCTGTACAACCAGAACTATGTGGATGGGGCCAACAACAACGAGATGCTGTTCAGCGAGGCGCGCGGACGCGCATCGGGCGCACCGTACATCTATTCGGTGGACTCGATCAAGGAGTTCCAGGCGGAGACATCGAACTATTCTGTGGAGTTCGGGCAGGCTGCGGGCGGGCAGGTGAACGCTATCACCAAGAGTGGAACGAACGCGATCCACGGCGACCTGTTCTACTATCTGCGCTATCCGACGCTGAACGCGCTTGATCCTTTGACCAAGTTCAACGCGCTACATAACCAGGCGAACCCGGTGATTGCTGCGTTCCTACTGACGCAGCCTGTCCATCAGCAGCAGCAGTTTGGCGGTTCGGTGGGCGGACCGCTCATCAAGGACAAGCTGTTCTACTTTTTCACCTATGACGGTTTCCGCCGGGTGGGCAAAGCGCTATACACGGACTCGAACACGATCTCGCTGACGCCGTCGGGAGCGACCAGCAGCACGAATACGATCACGCCGACGCAGTGTCCTTCGACGATTACGGCGACGCAGTGCACCAACGCGATTACGTTCCTGATCAACGAGTCGACTGCTGCGCCGACGCGCTATGCCAAATCGGATCTGTTCTTTCCGCGGCTGGACTATCACATCAACAACCGGAACGACGCGTTTGTGGACTTCAACTTTGCCAACTACCAGTCGGCGTATGGCTATAACTCCTCTGTGACGTTCAGCAACAGCTCGCCTTCGACCAACGGCCCAACGTACTACCATGAGCGATTTCTGGTGGGCGGATTGACGACGCAACTGGGCAAGGCATCGGTGAATCAGATCCACGCACAGTGGGGACGCGATCTGGAGACGGCAGGTTCGTATGCATCGGGACCCAGTGTAAGCATGGGCGTGATGACCTACGGCATGCCGAATGCACTGCCGCGCAAGGCTGAGCCGGACGAGCACCGCATCCAGTTCACGGATGTGTTTTCGACGAGCAAGGGCAAGCACAACTACAAGGTGGGCGGGGACATCAACCTGGTACACGAGGTGATGATCAACCTGTTCCAGGGCGGTGGACTTTATGGCTACGGTGAGAGCACCACTCTGGGCAACTTCCAGGACTGGGTGCAGGACGCGTTTGCAGGCCAGACGGGCGATACCGATCCGTATGCCGGATACCACTACAACACTCTGGTTGAGACGGTCGATCAGGTGAACACGGTTGCCGGAACACAGGGCAAGGACGACTTCTGGATGAAGATGTGGGACGGGTTTGCCGAGGACCAGTGGAAGATACTGCCGAAATTAACGCTGACGGCCGGCATCCGGTACGACATTCAAATGACTCCACAACCAGGGCTTGTGAACCATCTATTTGACCCGATCTCGTCGCAGTACACTAGCGCGATCAAGAACGTGACCGATCGTATCCAGCCCCGCATAGGCTTTAGCTGGGTGCCATACGAGGGCACGGTAGTACGCGGCGGGTACGGGATATTCTCCGCGCTGAACCAAGGCAGCACTTACTATGCGATGCGCGTAGAGAACGGCGTTGTGCAGTTGAACTACAGCTACTCTGGATGTGAGGCACTCGTTGGGTCTGTAACTGGAACCCGATGCCCAACACCGCCAACGAATGCAACCAATGTAAAGTTCCCGAATCTGCCGTTCACTCCATCGGGCCCGTCCCTATCGACTGCGGTCTATCCAACGGGCGGCGCGGCGCCCACGGTGACACCTCTTACTGTGACTCCGTCGTACAGCTTCCATGGACTTGATCCGAACTTTGTTCCTCCCTACGCCCACGAGATGAACCTGAGTGTGGAGCAGGCTCTTCCGGGCAAGATGAGCTTGCAGATAGGCTATGTGGGTACACGCGGCATGCGGCTACCGGTGTTCCTGGATGCCAACCTGATTGGGCAGACGCCACATGGCCTTGCTACCTACAAAGTTCAGAATGCCAGCAATGTTGTAACCCAGACGCTGACGGTGCCGGTGTATCTGCCGACTGATCGGCGCAACACCTCGCTTTCCAGCTTCAATACGGGCTTCAGCGTGGCCAACACATGGTACAACTCGATGGCAGTTACGGTGCGGCGTCCGTTTACCAACGGACTGGAGGTGCTGCTGAACTACACATGGGCGAAGGCTACGGACGATGGCCAGGTGGCAGGCACCTTCGGTACGTTTTACGGTGGCGACACCACTACGGACCCGAACAACGTCCGGTTCGACAACGGCCCCTCGGACATCAACGTGAAGAACCGCATGACGCTGAGTTTTGTATATCAGCCGAAGTTCACGGTGGCGAACAAGGTGGTCAGCAATCTTGTTAATGGCTTCCAGTTCTCCGGCGCGGAGATTGCGTCGGGCGGTGAGCCGATCTCTCTTGGGGTTTCTGGAACGATCTATGCCGGCAATACGAGTTCGAGCAGCTATGCGGACCTGAGCGGTATCTTTGGCGGGTCGATGAGTTCGAGCTCCGGCGGGGCGACCAGCGGGCGGCCACCGCAGATTGGGAGGAACAGCCTGGATGCGCCGGGCTTCAACGACCTTGATCTGCGCATCTCCAGGAATGTGCCGATCCATGACAACATATCGATGCAGTTCTCGGCTGACGCGTTCAACCTGCTGAACCACCAGATCGTGACAGGAGTGAACGGGACGTACTCGACCTATGCCGCGCAGGGGAAGAGCGGTTGCCAAGCCTTTACTGCGCCGGCAGGTTCGACAGCACAGGGTTGCTTTGTGCCGTCCACGAACACAGGGCTGTCGGCTTTCGGCGTGACCTCGAGCACGAGCAGTAGCAACCTGTATACGGCACGGCAATTGCAGGTGTCGGCGAAGCTGTTCTTCTAGCCTCGGCGACTTTGCCGAGCGGAGTAAATATAAGAGCGGCCCCTTTAGTCCTGTATCGATGGCGATCGAATGCAGGCTATAGGGGCCGCTTTGGTTTGGGGTTCACAGAAGAAACGTGCAGTCAATGGTCTAAATCTATTTGGTTGCCTTGGCCTTGAGGCGCTGCATGACCAGGGGCGGTACGAGTGCGGTGACATCGCCGCCGAGGTTGAAGACTCCCTTGATGAGGCGTGAGCTGACGTAGGTGTATTGCTCGGTGGGCATCATAAAGAGGGTTTCGAGGTTTGGGTCGAGTTTGCGGTTCATCATGGCCATTGGGAACTCGTACTCGTAGTCGGTGATGGCGCGGATGCCGCGGAGGACGGCCTTGGCTCCCTGGGAGCGGGCGAAGTCGACGAGCAGGCCGTCGAAGGTGGTGACGGAGACGTTGGTGAAGCCGGACTGGACGATGGCGTCGGAGATCATCTCCATGCGCTCGTCGACGGTGAAGAGAGGAGCGCCTTTGTCGGCATTGCGCAGAATGGCGACCACCAACTCGTCTACGATCCTGGAGCCGCGCTCGATGAGGTCGAGATGACCGTTGGTGAGGGGATCGAAGGTGCCGGGGTAGATTGCCTTGACGAATTTCATAGCTAGAAGCAGGATACCTCAGGCCAAGGGGTAAATTATTAGATAGCGGACGTAGACTAGCGTGGTAGAGAATGCGTCTGTCTAAGTAGCCGCAGGAAATGGAATGCGGCACGCCGTCCGAACCGGTGAGGAAGTGTACGGAGCGTTGGGGCCGCAGGAACGCATATGGCGCAAGAAGAGGTCCAGATGTTTCCAACGACGAGCCTCACCCTCGGCAGCGAGGAGCTGGAGACCCCGCTAGACGACCTGGAGAGCGTGGTTACGCTGTACCAGCCACGGGTGTTCCGTTTTCTGCTGGCCACGCTGCGCGACCGCGATGCCGCAGAGACGCTGACGCAGGAGACATTTTTACGCGCATGGAGCGCACGCAGCAGCTTTCGCGAGGACTGTTCGCTGGCGACGTGGCTGATCCGCATTGCGCTGAACCTGGCGCGGGACCACACGCGGACAGGACGATTCCGATTCTGGAAGCGGGTTACGGCAAGCGCTGTGGATGTGGCGGATGTTGCGTCGCTGGTTCCCACGCACGATTGCTCTGCCGAGCAGCACCTGATTGCGCAACAGCAGGTGGCCGGCATCTGGCAGACGGTGAATGGGCTGAGCAGCCGGCAGCGGACGATCTTTCTGCTGCGTTTTCTGGAAGAGATGGAGATTCCCGAGATTGCCAATATCACCGGACTGCCCTTAGGGACCGTCAAGAGCCACCTGTACCGTGCGTTAGCGGTCGTTCGCGAGCAACACAGCGGTTCCGCGCAGAGTAACCAAATGCACCACTCAGCATCACGCAATACAACCGGACGAAGCGAAACTTCAAAGGAGACGCTATGACTCCTCAACTTGTACCCCAACCAGATGCAGGGCAGTGCGGAGCTCACCTGACGGGCGAGCAGTTTGGCGAACTGCTTTCTCGATTCACGGAAGCCGTGGAGGGTGAGCCTACCTCCGCCGAGGCCCATCTACAGGCATGCGAGGCGTGCTCCACGGAGCTGGCCAGCCTGCGCGAGGCGATCACGTTGTTCCGTGACGCAAGCGACGCGTATGCCGATCAGGAACTACGTGGGATACCACGATGGAGGCTTCCGCGGCGTATATTGCGGCAGGCATTTGCTCCTGCGTATTGGATGGCAGCGGCTGCCATGTTTGTGACCGCGCTATTTCCATTGCAGGTGATGCGCCAGCACGCACATCGGACACCGCCCGCGGCGGCAACGAGCGCTACGGTCAGTAATGCTGCTATTGCCGTGCAATCGGACGAGGCCCTGCTGGAAGAAGTTAACCGCGACATCTCCGCCTCGGTACCAACATCGATGCAAGCGCTGGCCGATCCAACCGAAGACGCAACCGCAGTTAGCAATGAAAGCTCCGATGCTACTTCCAACTAAAGGAAAGACTAACCATGACACTACGATTCACTTACAACCCACTGATTGTTCTAGCCGCATGCGCACTGTGCGGCATGATCGGCCTCGTCCCATCGGCAGCAGCGCAGCAGACACCGGCAGCACCGCCGGCCAATGCAGCTGCGCCCACGGCCGCACCCATTGAACGGCAAGCGCCGCCGGATGCGGGGATGCAGCCGGGGATGGGCCGGGGCATGGGTCAGGGAATGGGCCGGGGCATGGGGCAGGGAATGAGACCGGGAATGATGCGTCCCGGGATGGGGCAGGGGATGCGAGCCGGCATGATGCATGGTCGTGGCAACGATATGGTTGGCAACGCGCGCGGTGGCGGCATGATGGCCCATCGCGGCGGCTTCCACGGGTCGCAAGGCGGCACGGAGGCAGGCTTCAATATCGCGCCGGCCGGCATTTGGTGGCGTAGCCCCATGGTGGTGCAGCGGATCGGCCTTACGGCTGATCAGACTAAGAAGATGGACGGCATCTTTGATCAGAGCCGGCTGCAACTGATCGACCTGAAGGCGAACGTAGAGAAGCAGAATGCGATACTGGAGCCGCTGTTGAGCGCCAATCCGCCGGACACGACCAAGGCCATGGCACAGATCGACAAAGTAGCCGAAGCGCGCGCCGAGTTGGAAAAGGCCAATGCCAGAATGCTGCTGGGGATTCGCGGCGTGCTTACGCCGGACCAGTGGACCAAGCTGCATCAAGGCCCTGGCGGGCCGGGCGCGGCAAGCGGCGCAGCTGGCCCAGGCGGAGCAGGACGAGGACCAGGCGGCAGAGCAGGACGCGGTCCGGGCGGACCTAGTGCGATTACGCCAGCCCCGCCGCAGTAGATTGCGACGACATGCAGCAAAATCTGGGGTGTCCGGAAGAGCGGACGCCCCAAATATTTGGAGCAGGGGAAAATATACTGCGACTTTGCGGGCCAGCCCACATCAGCTTGATGCGGCACTCCGCGCACGGCACAGCCAACCTGAAGGAGCTATTTCAGCAATGTCCGACATCGCCCAAGCACCAGCCATCGCACCGCTCGCTGTCAAACACGCCAACCCCGGGCCTCTGGGCCTTGCGGGATTCGGTCTCACAACGGTCGTGCTGAGCGCGATCAATGCAGGGCTGCTACCCCATGAGGCGGTGCCGATTGTGGTGCCGCTAGCCTTTGCCTACGGCGGACTGGCACAACTGGTGGCCGGAGTGCTGGAGTTCAAGGTGGGCAACACGTTTGGAATGGTCGCCTTCAGCTCGTATGGGATGTTCTGGTGGTGGTTCGCGCTGCTGCAATGGACGATTGGCGCGGGCTGGCTAAAGGCGCCACCACCGGCCGCCGGAGGCACGGTTCTGCTGATATGGGGCGTATTCACGCTGCTATTGTGGATTGTCAGCTTCCGCCTGAACAAGGCGGTTTGGAGCATTTTTCTGCTGCTATGGATTACTTTCTTCCTGCTGGCATGGGGCGATTTCGGCTACAGCATCGGGCCGTGGACCTGCGGCAGGATTGGTGGATATTTTGGTTTGCTGACGGGGCTGGATGCGCTTTACGTTTCGTTTGTTGAGATTCTGAACGCCACGGCGGGACGGGTTGTGATTCCGCTGGGCGAGCCGATCATCAGCTAGAAGACCATGGGACGTAAAAAGTGCCGGAAGAGGAGTCTTCCGGCACTTTTATTTAATTCAGATTGAGGGTTATTTGCGTCCCTTGACGGCTTCGTGGGCGGCGACGGTAGCGCCGACTGGGACGGGGGGAACCTCGGCGGCGGCTGTTGCCGCACCGATTCCGAGCTTCTTGCGCAGTTCGCTGTCGAGGCGGGCGAAGACTTCCTTGTTCTCCTTGAGGTAGCTGCGCACGTTCTCGCGGCCCTGACCGATGCGCTCGCCCTGGAAGCTGTACCATGCACCGCTCTTGTCGACGATGCCGTGGAGCGCGGCGAGATCCAGTGCGTCGCCCTCCTTGGAGATTCCCTCGCCGTACAGGATGTCGAACTCGGCGTCGCGGAAGGGAGCGGCGACCTTGTTCTTGACGATCTTGACCTTGGTGCGCGAGCCGACGACGACGTCGCCCTCCTTGACCGCGCCGATGCGGCGAATGTCGATACGCATGGAGGAGTAGAACTTGAGGGCCTTGCCGCCAGTGGTGGTTTCGGGGTTGCCGAACATGACGCCGATCTTCTCGCGGATCTGATTGATGAAGATGAGGCAGGTGCGCGATTTGGAGACCGTTCCGGTGAGCTTACGCAGGGCCTGCGACATGAGGCGTGCTTGCAAGCCCATGTGGGAGTCGCCCATCTCGCCGTCGAGCTCTGCCTTGGGGACGAGAGCGGCGACGGAGTCGACTACCAGGACGTCGATGGCACCGGAGCGGACAAGGGCCTCGACGATTTCGAGGGCCTGCTCGCCGTAATCGGGTTGGGAGATGAGGAGGTTGTCGATGTCGACGCCGAGTTTTTTGGCGTAGGCGGGATCGAGGGCGTGCTCCGCGTCGACGAAGGCGGCGAGGCCGCCGGCCTTCTGTGCCTCAGCGATGATCTGGAGCGAGATGGTGGTTTTGCCGGAGGACTCCGGGCCGAAGATCTCGATGACACGGCCTCGGGGAACGCCGCCTACGCCGAGCGCGGCGTCGAAGGAGATGGAGCCGGTGGAGATGACCGCGATGGGAACCACGGCCTCCTTGGAGCCCAGCCGCATGACGGAGCCCTTGCCAAACTGCTTTTCGAGTGCTGCGAGTGCGGTCTCTATTGCTTTGTTGCGGTCATCGGCCACGGCGTTATTCTCCTCGGTGGAAGGTCAAGAGGATTCTAGCACTCAAAAAGGGGATAGGCGAAAGAAAAACGAAATTATTTTATTGCGGGCATTTTTAGGGATGGTATGTGGGGTGGGTTACGAAGCAAATACGGAGATTCTGGCTACGCCAGAATGACGACTTCGTAGGATTCGCCTGAAGGACAAAACAGGCAACGACAAGGGAAGAAGCAGATTCCCTGCGGGAATGACAAACAAAAGGCTGAGGGTTGGCTCAGGGCTGGGCGGGAGGAGTGTCTGGTGGCGGAGCGATTGGCGCGGCGGCTTCGGCCGGTTTTACGACGGCTGGCTTGGCGGCGGCATCGGCGACGGGCTTCTTGGGAGCGGCTTCGGCCTTGCGCGAGGGAGCGATGATGGCGTGCAGGGTGGTGCCCTCCATGCGAGGCATGAACTCGACCATTCCGGCGTCGCCGATGTCGAGGATGAGGCGGTTGACGATTTTGTAGCCGAGGTCGCGGTGGGCCATCTGGCGGCCCTTGAAGCGCAGGGAGGCCTTGACCTTGTCGCCGTCGCCGAGGAAGCGGAGGGCCATGTTCTTCTTGGTCTGATAGTCGTGTTCGTCGACGGTGACGGAGAACTTGACTTCCTTGATGACGATGACTTTTTGCTTCTTGCGCGCGGCTCGCTCGCTCTTATCTTTTTCGTAGAGGAACTTGCCGTAGTCCTGAATGCGGCAGACGGGCGGGACGGCGTTGGGGGAGATCTCGACCAGATCGAGCATTCGTTCGCGCGCCATCTTCAAGGCCTCGAAGGGGACCATGATGCCGAGCTGCTCGCCGTTCTCGTCGATGACGCGAATCTCGCGGGCGCGGATTTTTTCGTTGGTGCGGATGAAGGACTTTGCGGAACGCTTATCGATCGGTGGAATAGGTTGCCTCCACAGCGTGCCTAGTGGGCCGCCATGTCTCTAAAGGATTGGATTGCAAGCCTCGTCTGAAGGTTGCGTATAGCGAGAAGTATAGCATCAGGGGGTTTAAGATCGGTCATTTCGCTGCGGCGGGTGGTGGGTCAGTTTGAAGTCTGGGGCGAACGAAGTTGCCGAAACGCCGTATTTCGTCAGATTCCATAGCTTCTAATTCTCTGAGGGGCGCTCGATGTGAGTCTAAGCGACAAGCGCCCGACGTTTCTGAAGGTATGCTGGGTGTGCAGTACCTGCCTTTGGCTGCATCAACTTTTGTCCGTCGTACGGCTCAAGCAGGCGGCGTAGCACAACATCACTTCCAACTTTGAGCAAGTTGATTCGGATCGAGAGATCATCCTCAATCAGTAGGTGCCCTTTCTCAAAGGCACGGTCCATAAGCAATGAGAGGCAGATTCCATTGGAAGGATCCAGGCGAATGCTATGGTCTTCACTCCATGGGACAATATGGGAAGCAACAAGAAAATCTTTGGACTCTATCCCGGTAATAGCACATCTGTACCCGTAATTCGACTTGACCGTATTAGCGAATGCTCTTTGTGCGCTGCCGCGCGTCTTAATCGTTGCGGTTGAGTCCGCAACGCTATAATCCCTTTCCTCAATCTGTTTCTGAAACGCCTCGACTTCGTTAGAGTCAAGCTCAGCAGCTTCCGCTGCGGCATCCCCTTGCACTGTGGCATAGTAGCGCACGTTGAGAGTGTCGGGAAATGCTCAATTATGTAATGCCAAGTCGCGCCTGGCGCAGTAACTCCACGACCCCTGCTGTGTGAACAATCTTCCGCAAGCCGAACATTCGAATCATTCTGTGGTCGAATATCTCCGTATCGAATTCAGCGCTTTTCAGTGGGCACCCAGGCGTCGAACAGCCACCGCCTTTCTGGCAGATAAGTTCGCGTATCACCGGTTCCCTTACCAAGTTATTCACCGCGAGCGAAGGAACGGGCAACCTCAAAATTCAGCAGTCTTCGTAAGCAGCCGGTAGGCCCCTCCCCCGCAAAACTCAACGTATCCCATGTCCCGAAGAATCTGGAGTTGCTGCCGAATCTTGGCTCTGACATTCCGATTTGCTGGGTAAACGGACGAAAAGAGCAGTTCCCGACGGTATAGATCGTCGAGAGAAAATGCATCCGCACCGAGGCTGCGAATCACTTGGAGGGTGAGCGTCGCCCATCCCCTTGCGGTGGGATTGATGCCCCCCAGCCTGTTGAACTGCTGGAAGGCGGCTCGCACAACTTCGGGCCTACTGGCCCTTCCCTCTGCGACCAACGGTATCTGTGCGTCAAGCGCAATTAAGTCGAGCCTGATATTGCACCCAATCCAACCCGCCCGGCGAGCGCTTGGGGAGAGCGGCTTCCGGGCTTCAATCACGCTTGGGGTTAAGAAGGTGCTGTGTACCGCCGTGAGGCCTCGAATCTCCCACGAGGCGCTTCTTTCGAGCAGCATTAGTGTTGGCGCATGGCCGCCGGTGATTCGAGAAATCATCGAACTGTAGGCGCCGTCGACCAAGGTTCGCTTTGGCTTTAGTCCGAAGGTTTTGAGTTCGTAGGATTGATCGCATCTTGGGCAAACAAAGTCGCTGGCTCTCGTATTCGCGGCGGTTGGGTTTAGCTCGTTACTGTCGCACGACAGGCAATATCCGAAAGATCGGAACCAGTTCTCTGAAATGACCCTCGACCGTTGGCTCTCGCTAGTGTATGGATTCGCAATCGAAGTGTCGCATTGCAGCATCAATCAAAGCTCCGGTCCCGCTCTCTTGCGTGTTCAGCCAATCGTAAATCACTTAGCGCCTTGTGTCCGGTCCAGTTCCATAGGCGTTTGTCGAACTCCGCGCCTTGACAGGCGTTCCGCTACTACGCATATATGGGTGGGGTGTGTGTGAAAGCAAAGCTGCGTCGGAAGAGGGCTACATCACCTACGGAGACCTCCGCCTTCAAGGCATGGTTCCGAGGATCGAAGGTCGTAAACTCTGACGGTACCCCAATGCGGGTCTACCATGGAACCGCACGCTCCGATTTGAGATGGTCGCCCAATCGGCCAGCTTACTTTTCCCCAAACGCTAACGACGCTGATGATCTTGCAGTAGCTGACGTTTTGGAGGATGGCGATATGCCGCGTGTACTCTCGGCGTATCTCGCAGTTGTAAATCCAGCAATTCTCAATTGGTGTGAGTCCCAGACGCTGAATGTCGAGCCGCATACCGTCGAACGACTTAAGGCGTTAGGGCATGACGGAGCCTTCGGCACACGCGAAGATGGCTCTGTATTTGAGTACGTTGCTTTCTCAAACAACCAAATCAGGTCTTTGAGCGGAGAACCGGAACCGGAAAACGGGTGATACGAAACCTATTCCGCATACCGGGTCATATCGCCTCCGGGAGCCCGTCGGTCATAGCGTCTTTTCTAGGCGCGATCCAGCGGCTTGCCGGGGGGGATGGTCTTCGAGCTGGAGCGTGCAGCCAGTAATTTTGTCTGTAGCTCAAAACGAACTTTTCCTGCGGTTTTTGGTGATGAGGCGCACTTTGCCCGCCAATTTTATGCCGCTTCTCTAATCCGGCCAACCTGAAAGACCTTCAGCAGTCTTCTTGCCGCTGACCCCAGTCTCCATCTGCGGCGGACATCATCCTTGTGTCGCTGCTTTAGTCCCTCGCGGAGAACGCAAGCATCTGGGTGCACCTTGACGATAGCGAAGTACACCGTGCTCGTGCGGTTATGGACGAAGTCTTCGGAAGAGCGCATTTGTTGCTTCAGTCATTTGGCAAAAGAAGACGACTCGCGATTCGCGGGCAGCTTTCTCATCAAATCACGACACGATCTTAGTGTATGCCCCAAGCGGCCCAAAGAAATGGAAGACCTCGCGGAACCTGCTCGTCAAAGTCGATGCTCAGTTGCAAAATCGCGACGACGACCCTCGGGGCCCTTGGTCCGACGCGCCCTTCACCGCCCCCGGCTACCGCAGGGGGCAACAGTACGACATCACTACGCCGACGGGCCAGGTGCTCCGTCCCCCGCGTGGTCGTTCTTGGTATGCTACCGAACGATCCTATCTCGATTTGCTCGCCGATGATCGAATCTGGTTTCCTAAAGGCGGCGATGGTTCGCCACGATTGAAGCTGTTCGCGCATCAACTCAGGGGACTCGTACCGTTCACTATGTGGAGCGCGGCTGATACTGGGACGAATGACGATGCAAAGCGCCACCTGATGACCATGTTCCCGGAGCGCGAAGTATTCGACACTCCCAAACCTGAGTCGCTAATGGAGCGCATCATTCACATTGCAACCAATGCGGGGGAACTCGTGGTCGATATATTCGGCGGTAGCGGAACGACTGCGGCTGTCGCGCATAAGATGCACCGCCGTTGGGTGGTTGCCGAGCGTAATACACAGACTTTACTCGACTTTTTACTGCCGAGATTGCAGAGTGTGGTTAACGGCTACGACCTAGGCGGCGTCACCGAAACCGCAAACTGGATGGGTGGGGGCAGCTTCGAGATCGTTCACGTATCACCGCGATTAGGGGTGCTTGCAAAGAAGTTCCAACCCGAAGCTCTAAAACATCGTTTCGCAACGCTAAAGGAATTTCGGAGGCCGTTGCAGTCCAAAAATAAGTGTTCGCCGGCAGCCTGATTAAGAGGGAAATGACTTGCCGGAAATGTCGCATTTCAGGAACTTCAACCATCGCTTCCAACTGACACACTACTTAGCCGCTGACGCCATTTGGAGTTGGTATTCGGCGTAGGGGCCTTTGAAGTCGACGATGCGGAAGCTGGATGGGCCGCCCTCGAAGTGCCAGATGCGGGTGGCGACCTCGTCGATGAGGTCGAGGTCGTGGGTGACGAGGAGGACGGTGCCCTCGTATTTCTGCAGGGCGAGGTTGAGGGCGTTGCTGGCTTCGAGGTCGAGGTGGTTGGAGGGCTCGTCGAGGACGAGGATGTTGGGCTTTTGCAGCATGAGCTTGCAGAAGAGGAGGCGTGCGGATTCGCCGCCGGAGAGCGCGTCCGTCATCTTCATGCCCTCCTCGCCGCGGAAGAGCATGCGGCCGAGGATGCCGCGAATGTCTTCCTTGGTGGCGTCCTCGTCGAACTGGTAGAGCCAGTCGTTGACGGTCATACCTTTCTGGATGGAGCTGGTGAAGTCCTGCGCGAAGTATCCGATCTGCGCCTCGTGGCCCCACTTGACGGTGCCGGAGTCGATGGAGACGTCGGACTCGGTAATGCCGGGGGCGTTGGCCAGCAGCGCTTTGAGCATGGTGGATTTGCCCTGGCCGTTGCGGCCCATGAGGACGATCTTGTCGCCGCGCATGAGTGAGGCGGAGAAGTTGTCGATGACCTGCAGGGGAGGGCCATCCTGTTGCGGATAGGACTTGGAGACACCTTCAAACTCGAGGACGTGCTTGCCAGAGGGCCGCGCCTGCTCGAAGCGGATGTAGGGGCGCTGGATGTTGGAGCGGGCCAGCTCGGTGGTGGCGAGGCGATCGACCTCTTTCTTGCGCGAGGTGACCTGGCTGGAGCGCGTGCCGCCGGAGAAGCGGGCGATGAAGTCGTTGAGCTGGGCGATTTTCTTCTCGCGCTGCTCGTTCTGACTCTCGACGCGCGAACGGACGGCGGTCTTCTGCTCGACCATGTCGTCGTATCCGCCGTTGTAGAGGATGATGGTCTCGTAGTCGATGTCTGCGATGTGGGTGCAGACGGAGTTGAGGAAGTGACGGTCGTGGGAGATGGTGATGAGCGTGCCGTTGTAGCGGACGAGAAAGTCCTGTAGCCAGAGGATGGAGTCGAGGTCGAGGTAGTTGGTGGGTTCGTCGAGGAGAAGCGCCTGTGGCTCGCCGAAGAGAGCCTGGGCAAGCAGGACACGGACCTTCTGGCCACCCTGAATCTCAGACATTTTGCGCTCGTGCAGCGCGTCGGGAATGTCGAGGCCCTGGAGGAGAATTGCGGCGTTGGCCTCGGCCTCGTAGCCGTCCTCTTCGCCGACGATGCCTTCGAGTTCACCAAGTCGACTGCCGTCCTCGTCGGTCATCTCATGCTTGTTGTAGATGTGCTCGCGCTCCTCGAGTGCGGCCCAGAGCGGCTTGTTGCCCATGATGACGGTGTCGATGACGCGGTAGGCGTCGAAGGCGTACTGGTCCTGAGAGAGGACGCCGAGCTTGCGGGGCTTGACGACGGTGCCCTTCTGCGCGTCGATGTCGCCGGAGAGGACCTTCATGAAGGTGGTTTTGCCCGAGCCGTTGGGGCCGGTGAGGCCATAGCGCCGTCCACTGGTGAAGGTGACCGAGACGTCTTCGAAAAGAAGCTTGGCGCCGTAGCGCATGGTGACATTGGAGACTGAGATCATGGGGTTATTTCAAGTTTACAGGAGAGCGGTGGGCGCTGAATGATGCAGAACAGCTTCGCTGGGTGGCTGGTTGGCGCGCCGAATGAAGCTAATTCTTTTGTAACGATGAAATCATTGGCCGCGTGTTGATGAGTTCCCACGTCTCAAAATCGAGACGTGGGGCACCCGATTCATTGGCGGCTTATTGGCCGCGGCGGGCAGGGCCTGAGCGGCTGCTGCTGGGACGCGAACTGCTGATGCGTCCAGAAGCATGCTTTCTACCGGAGAAGCCACCGCCGGGGACGGAGCGACTGCGGAAGCCATTTCCACTGTTGCCTTTGTATGGGCTGCTGCCGATGTTTCTGGCCTGGGTCTGCGCCGATACATCGCCTGACTTCCAAGCCCGTGTTTCCAGCGCGAGCAGGTCGTTAGTCGGTGCGGAGAGATCGAGGGGCTTGTTGCGCTCCTCTTTCTCAAGGCCCTTATCGGCCTCGCTCCAATTGAACTTTACCTTGAGTTCGCGCTCCATGCGGCGCGCGTCGGAGCGCTCCTGGGGCATGACGAAGGTGGTAGCGATTCCGGATGCGCCTGCGCGGCCAGTGCGCCCGATACGATGGACGAAGTCGTCGGAGCCATTGGGCAGGTCGTAGTTGACGACATGCGCGATGTCCTGCACGTCGATGCCGCGGGCGGCGACATCGGTGGCGACGAGCACGCGGTGCTTGCCGGTGGAGAAGCCCTTGAGGGCGGCGGTGCGCTGCGATTGCGAACGGTCGCCGTGGATGACATCCACATCGTGGCCGAGGCGCTCGAGTTTTTTGGAGATGCGGTCTGCGCCATGCTTGGTGCGGGAGAAGACGAGGAAGGTGCCGGTCTCTTCACGCAGCATCTGGTCGAGCAGGCCGAGCTGCTGGTCCTGCATGACGGTACAGGCGCGGAGTTCGACCTGGTCGCAGGGATGCGAGGTCTGGCCGATCTCGACATGCACGGGATTGTGAACGTAGTCGCGGACTACCTGGCGGACATTGCCGTCGAGTGTTGCGGAGTAGCACATGGTTTGGCGAGTGCGGGGAAGCGCACCGACGATGCGGCGGATGGAAGGGAGGAAGCCCATGTCCAACATGCGATCCACTTCGTCGAGCACCAGCATTTCGACCGCGCCGATGGAGATAGCGCGGCGGCGCAGGAAGTCCTCGAGCCGACCGGGTGTTGCGACCACGAGACGCGGGCCGCGAGAGAGCTGGTCGAGCTGAGTGTTCTCGCTGAGGCCGCCGACCACAAGTACTGCGTCGTTCTTGGCGCTGGGGACGAGCTTGGAGTAGTGCTCCAGCACCTGCATGGCAAGCTCGCGCGTAGGCAGCAGGATGAGGGAGCGGATGGGGCCGCGCTTGCCTTTGACCACGGGCAGCGGATTGGCGTCCATGAGCTCGATCATGGGAATAAGAAAGCTGAGAGTCTTGCC
>CAIZFH010000089.1 GCA_903932155.1 uncultured Granulicella sp.
GCGCAGAGCGTCGTGATGATGCGCGAGGACAATCCCGGCGATCAGCGCCTGGTTGCCTATGTGGTGCCGCGAGCGAAGGATTTCTCCGGCACGGAGTTGAAGGTACACGTGACGAAGCATTTACCCTCGTACATGGTGCCCAGCGCCTATCTGCTGCTCAATGAGCTGCCGTTGACCTCAAGTGGCAAAGTCGATCGCCAGAAGTTGCCGGCTCCGGAGCACGCGGACATCCAGCGGGCCACCTATGTCGCTCCGCGAACGCCAACCGAGATGATCCTCGCCGAAATCTGGAAGAATGTCCTGAACCTCGATTGCGTAGGTATCCACGACAACTTCTTTGAATTGGGTGGCCATTCGCTGTTAGCGGTCAGCATCATCGAGCGCATGCGTCAGGCAGACCTCCAAGCAGACATACGCAGCCTGTTCCTCATGCCCACGATTGCCGAGTTCGCAACGGCTGTCGCGGGGGAGAGCGAAGACATTGATGTGCCGGCCAAGCGAATTCCGCCGGGTTGTAAGGCGATCACACCAGAAATGCTGACGGTGGTGAAGTTGAGCCCTGAGGAGATCGAGCGCGTGGTAACTGCGGTGCCTGGCGGGCCCGCCAACATTCAGGACATCTATCCACTGGGGCCGCTGCAGGAGGGATTTCTGTTCCATCACCGCCTAACCTCCGAATCCAAAGGTGATCTTTACATCATGGAGACTCAGTTCGCGTTCGACAGCCGCGCCCGGCTCGATCGCTATATTCAGGCCCTGCAACTGGTGGTTGATCGCCACGACATCCTCCGCACCGGCTTCCTCTGGGAAGGTTTGTCTGAGCCGGTTCAGGTGGTGTACCGCAGGGCTTCGCTCATCGTGGAGGAGCTCAGCCTCGATGCCGCAGATGGGGATATCGCCCGGCAATTGTCGGCACGTATCAATATGTCGAACTACCGGTTTGATCTGTTAGTTCCGCCGATGATCCGCATCTTCATTGCCCATGATGTGGCAAATGACCGCTGGGTTTACCACCAATTGATTCATCACCTGCAGTATGATCAGGCCACGGACAATCTGCAGGAGGAAGAACTCCGTGCGTATCTGCAGGGTCAAGGCGACCCTTTGCCCGCACCGCGGTCTTTCCGTAGCTACATCGCGCAGGCGAGGCTTGGGGTGCCGCTCGAGGAACACCAAGCTTTCTTCCATCACATGCTCGCCGATGTGGATGAGCCTACTGCGCCGTTTGGGTTCAGCGATGTGCTTGGTGATGGCTCAAGAGTCGAAGAAGGGCGTTTATTCCTCACTGCCGGGCTTGCCCGGCGGCTGATTGAGATCGGGCACAGGAATGGCGTAAATACAGCCAGTCTTTTTCACCTCGCATGGGCAAAGGTGCTGTCTGAATGTGCCGGTCGCGACGATGTGGTGTTCGGCACGGTTCTGTTTGGCCGCATGCATGGCGGGGAAAGTGTCAAGCGGGCGCTGGGCCCATGCATCAACACTTTGCCCCTGCGCCTCCGGTTGGGCGACACCAGCGTCAAGGATGGTATCCGCCACACCCACGCCTTGCTTGCGCAGCTACTGCGGCACGAGCACGCATCGCTCGGATTGGTCCAGCGCTGCAGCGCGGCGGGCGTGAACGTACCTTTATTCAGCTCAATCCTGAACTATCGCCGGCCCAGCCTGGGAGTAGGCATGGGCCGGCATGGTAAGGGTGCCGGTGAAGCGCAGGCGATGAACAGGAATTCTGCCGACACCCCGAGAGTTACCGAATGGTTTTACGAGGAAATCGAGGGCAGAGAATTCATTCATTTTTCGGAACGCACCAACTATCCGCTCACGCTGTCGGTGGATGATTTTGGCGCAGGATTCAGGCTGGTGGCACAGGTGCAAACGCCGATCGATCCGCAGCGCGTCTGCGCCTACATGCACACCGCTCTGGAGCAGCTCGTGGCGGCACTGGAAACCTCACCGACCCGCCCGCTGCGCAGCCTGAACGTGCTGCCGGACTCCGAGCGTCAGCAGCTTCTGGTGGAGTGGAACGACACGGCCCGTGATTTCGGCGAGCCCGCGCGGCTGCACCGCCTGATTGAGAAGCAAGCGGCAACAACTCCCGATTCCATTGCTCTTGAATTCGAGCGACAAACTCTAACTTACGCCGAGCTGAACCACAGAGCCAACCAACTGGCACGTCACCTGCGCCGGAAGGGCGTGGGGCCTGATGTTCTTGTCGGTGTCTTCGCCGAGCGCTCGTTTGAAATGGTGCTTGCCCTTCTGGCCATTCTCAAGGCGGGCGGGGCCTACGTGCCGTTGGATCCGTCCTATCCAGCCGAGCGGCTGGCGCACATGTTGCAGGATGCTCAGGCTTCGCTGGTGCTCACGCAAGCGCATTTGGCAATCCATCTGCCATCGGAAGCAAAGCACTTGCTCCTGCTGGAGTCCTCGTGGGAGGCCTGTGCCCATGAACCAGGGGAAAACCTCGAAGACATCGGCAATCCGGAAAATCTGGCGTATGTGATTTTCACCTCAGGCTCCACCGGAAGGCCTAAAGGTGCAATGAACGAGCACCGCGGCATCTGTAACCGGCTGCTCTGGATGCAGCAGCAATACGACCTCACCGCCGACGATTGCATCCTGCAGAAAACACCGTTCAGTTTTGACGTCTCGGTGTGGGAATTCTTTTGGCCGCTTCTGGCCGGTGCAAGGCTGGTGATTGCCCGCCCCGAGGGGCATCGCGATTGTGACTATCTGGTGGGCCTCATCCGCCAGAGCAAAATCACGACACTGCATTTTGTACCGTCGCTGCTACGGGTGTTCCTTGATCACGAGGATATCGTGGCCTGCGGTTCGCTCAAGCGGGTCATTTGCAGCGGGGAAGCATTGCCCCATGAGTTGCAGGAGCGTTTCTTCGCGCGGCTGCCCGGGGCCGAGTTGCATAACCTTTACGGGCCGACAGAAGCGGCGGTGGACGTGACTTACTGGGCGTGCCGGCGAGGCGATGAGCGGCTCACGGTGCCGATCGGCCGACCGGTGGCCAACACGCAAATCTACGTGCTCGACCCCCAGCTTGCGCCCGTCCCGATCGGCGTTGCTGGTGAACTCTTCATCGGCGGGGTGCAGGTGGGGCGCGGCTATGTGCGGCGCGACGATCTGACGAATGAACATTTCATTCCGGACCCGTTCTCCACTACGGCCGGAGCACGCCTGTACAAGACAGGCGATCTGGTGCGGCATCTGCCCGATGGCGCGATCGAGTATCTCGGCCGGCTCGACTGTCAGGTGAAGCTGCGCGGCCAACGTATTGAATTGGGCGAGATCGAGGCGACACTCGACATCCATGCCGGTGTAGCGCAGAGCGTCGTGATGATGCGCGAGGACAATCCCGGCGATCAGCGCCTGGTTGCCTATGTGGTGCCGCGAGCGAAGGATTTCTCCGGCACGGAGTTGAAGGTACACGTGACGAAGCATTTACCCTCGTACATGGTGCCC
>CAIZFH010000090.1 GCA_903932155.1 uncultured Granulicella sp.
ACACAATAAGATGCGCATCTTCCAGGAGGAGATTTTCGGGCCGGTGGTTTCGGTGACGACATTCAAGACCGAAGATGAGGCGCTGGAGATTGCCAACGACACGCTGTACGGACTGGGCGCGGGCGTTTGGACGCGGGACATGAATCGCGCATACAAGTTCGGCCATGGTATCCAGGCTGGCCGCGTATGGACGAACTGTTATCACCTGTATCCGGCGGGCGCTGCGTTTGGCGGATACAAGCAATCGGGCATCGGGCGCGAGACGCACAAGATGATGCTCGACCACTACCAGCAGACGAAGAATGTGCTTGTCAGCTTCAGCCCGAACGCCATGGGGTTCTTCTAATGGCGCACGCTGAGACGGCCGGAGATGGTACGACTGTTGCGGCGGAGAACGATTCTCTGCCGCAACAGGTTCTGACAACACCGGCGGCGGTTGCACTGATGGAGTCGCTGAAGGCGAAGCATGGCCCGCTGATGTTTCACCAGTCGGGCGGATGCTGCGACGGCTCGTCGCCCATGTGCTATCCGCTGGGAGAGTTTATGACCGGCGACAGCGATGTGCTGTTGGAAACCATAGAGGACGCTCCGTTTTATATGAGCAAGCCGCAGTTCGAATACTGGAAGCATACCCAGCTGATCCTGGACGTTGTGCCAGGCCGCGGCGGGATGTTCTCCCTTGAGAACGGTGAGGGCATTAGGTTTCTGATCCGTTCACGTGTGTTTACAGATGCGGAGATCGCGTCGTTGAGGGTTGCGGGACGGATTTAGGCAAAATGGTTTTGTTGTACAAAGGCACTGCCCGGATCGCATCCATCCGGCCGTTAAACAAGGCGTGGGTTGGCGTAGTGAAGCTGGCATGATTGTGAGGCATAGCGAGACAGGATGCCAACTCTTCGTAATCTGTCCTGTCAAATAACATCACAATTTGCCATTCGTAAAAGTTTGTGCGTGACGATAGACAGGTGTGATCCGGGACTGCTCTCAAGGAATACAGCGCTGCCTAACATTCCGAGATCGCAATTGGGGAGAAACTGCTCTAATAGCGATTATGGCGCAAGCTTATGCCTCAGACCGGGTAGTGACCCCGCAGGGTACGCGGCGCGCGGCCCTGCTGCTTGAAGATGGGCCCATAGGCGACACGCCTGGTGTGATTCGCGCGGTATGCGATGTCAGCGACCTGCCCTCCGACGCTCACATTATCGATTTCGGCCCACACGCTCTGCTACCCGGTCTAGTCGACTCGCACGTCCATATCAACCAACCTGGCCGTACCCAGTGGGAGGGCTTTGCAACGGCCACTCGCGCCGCAGCATCGGGCGGCTACACTACACTCGTCGACATGCCGCTGAATTGCCTGCCTGAGACGACGACGTTCGCCGCGCTTGAGGCCAAGCGAGATTCAGCAATTGGACAGTGCCTGGTGGACTGGGCCGCATGGGGCGGTGCAGTGGCGGACAACCAGGGCGATCTGCTGCCCTTGGCGCGCGCCGGCGTTGCGGGATTCAAATGCTTCCTTATCTATCCTGGCTGCGACGGCTTCAGCATGATTGATCGCGAACAGTTGGAGCGCGTGCTGCCTACTATTGCCGAATCCGGCCTGCCGCTTTTGGTGCATGCAGAGTTGTCCGAACCAATCGACCGTGCGACCGCGTCCCTGCATAACGCCGACTGGCGCAAGTACTCAACCTACCTTGCTTCGCGGCCTGACGAGGCTGAGTTGGAAGCCATCCGACTGATGATTCACCTCTGCCGTGAGGTTGGATTTCGGCTGCATATCGTCCATCTGGCTACTGCACAAGCGCTGCCGGAACTGCAAGCTGCTCGCGCCGAGGGCCTGCCCATATCAGTTGAGACATGCCCACACTATCTGCACTTTGCCGCCGAGCAGATTGCAGACGGAGCGACCCTGCTGAAGTGTGCGCCGCCAATCCGCAGCCTCGCCAACCGCGAAGCTCTTTGGCAGGGACTGCGCGAGGGCATACTCGACCTGGTTGCCACCGATCACTCCCCCTGCCCTCCAGCGATGAAGTGCGTCGAAGAAGGCCGTTTCGACCTTGCGTGGGGCGGCATCGCAAGCCTCTCGGTCGCGCTGTCTGTCATGTGGACCGGAGCTGCGCAGCGCGGATTCACGATACAAGATATAGCTCGCTGGATGTCTTCCTCGCCTGCTGCGCTAGCAGGATTAAGCGACCGTGTGGGATCGCTCGAAGCCGGACGCGAGGCAACCTTCGTAGTCTTCAATCCCGAATCCGAATTTGTTGTTACTCCTGACCGCCTGCACTTTCGCCACGCCATCTCTCCCTATATGGGCGAGACGCTAAGAGGAGTGGTCGAAGCAACCTACCTGCGCGGCGAACCGGTATATCAGGCAGGCAAATTCATCTCCGGTGCGCGAGGGCGCGAACTACGACTACGATAGACAATCTGCAGGAACTATCGGACGACTTCATGGCCGACGAGGCTACCCGCAACCCGGACGCAAATGAAGCGCTGACGCGATGGAACGCGCTAGACGCAGTCGAAGCCACGCGCGCGATCCTTCCCTGTTGCGGCTCGCGCGCATGGGCCAATGCTCTGGCAGCACGAAAGCCATTCACCAATGCAAATGCTCTCTTCGAGGCTTCCAATGCAGTCTGGGCAGCTCTTTCCGAAAACGACTGGCGAGAGGCCTTCGACAGCCATCCACGCATCGGCCAGCAACACGCGCATGCCGCCACCGCCCAGTCACTCGCATGGTCCAGGGAAGAACAACGCACTGCAATATCTTCGGACAGCGCGAGCGAACCATCCGCACAACTTGTTCTGGCCGAGCGAAACCGGCAGTATGAAGAGAGGTTCGGACGCATCTTCATCGTTTGCGCCACTGACAAGAACATCACGGAGATTCTGGCAATTCTCGACAGCCGCATGAAGAATACTGACGTAGCCGAATTACAGGAAGCTGCCGAACAACAACGGCAGATCACGCAGCTTCGCCTTCGCCGATGGCTTGGAGTGAAATAGATATGGGCATCTCGACGCACATTCTCGATATCGCGCTTGGCCGTCCAGCCGCAGAGGTCGCAGTCTCACTCGCGCGCTCGCAGCAGGGGCAATGGCTCGTTCTAACTGAAGCCAAGACCGACGCAGATGGCCGCTGCATGCAGATGCTGACCGCCGGGAAGCAGCTCGAATCTGGCCTCTATCGAATTCGATTCGAGACCTCCGACTACTTCCTGGCGCGGCATCGCGCCGGCCTCTACCCTTACGTCGAGATCGCCTTCGAAGTCCGAGATGCTGCGCAGCATTACCACATCCCCTTACTACTGACTGAGAACGGATATACAACTTACCGTGGAAGCTAAACCATAATAATCAGAGTCCGAACCGGTTAAAGTCGAATCTGAACTAGATCAATTCATAGTCAGACTGCCCTGCCTTCCGAGTAACACTGGATCGATACGAGGGAAAATGAATGATCGAACTCGATGAGAACCGCTACGGAAAATCGCACATACGCCTGATGAAAGTGACTCGGGCGCCCGATGGCAATGACCTGCGCGAGTGGACAGTACAGGTGCTGCTGACGGGGGACTTCGCCGCGACGCACTGCGATGGGGACAATAGCAAGATCCTACCCACCGACACGATGAAGAACACCGTCTACTCGGTGGCACGCAAATCGCCGGAGTCCTCGATGGAGGAGTACGCGAAGGAGCTTATTGACTTTCTGCTCAGCCGCAACCAGCAAGTATCTACAGCCTCGGTCGCCATCGAAGCGACAACATGGAAGCGGCTCATGGTCGATGGCAAGCCGCATCCGACCAGTTTCATGCGAGGCTCCAGCGAACGGCAGACGACCACTGTCACTCGCGCACAAGCCGGCAGTTTCGACATTCATTCTGGATTCAAGAATCTGGTTGTAATAAAGACCGCAGACTCCGCCTTCGAGGGTTACATTCAGGATGAACTAACAACACTGAAGCCGACCAGCGACCGTCTCTTCTGTACCGCCTTAACCGCGGAGTGGCGCTACACGTCTACAGCACTCGATTTCGACGCGACTCGCGCTTATCTGCGAGAAGCGATGTTGAGAACCTTCGCGGAGCACAAGAGCAAGTCGGTACAACAGACGCTATACGCGATGGGCAGAAGCGCACTCGAACGTATAGTCGAGGTCGATCAGATCGACCTGATCATGCCTAATAAGCACTGCCTTCTGGCCGACCTATCACGCTTCGGGCAGGACAACCCAAATCAGATTTTTGTACCTACAGACGAGCCTTCCGGCCACATCGAGGCACGCGTGAGGCGCAAGTCTTGAGTGAATCCCGCAGTGACGCAGCGTCACCTCGGGCATACCAGATCATAGCCCGATGCCGCGAACTTGCGCTCTACAGCGAAGTAGCGGGCGAGACCACACGAACCTTCCTCGCCCCTTCGACGCACAGCGTTCACGCGCTCCTTAGCGGCTGGATGAAGGCCGCCGGAATGCAAGTGCGCGTTGACGCCGCAGGCAATCTGCGCGGAGTTCTGGCTGGCGAATGGCCCAATGCGCCTCGTATTCTCATCGGATCTCATCTCGACACAGTCGCACAAGCTGGCGCGTTCGACGGCATCCTCGGCGTAGTGCTGGGTGTAGCACTAGTGGAAGAGCTCACCGCGCGATCGCATACTGCCACTACTTTCGACCCAAAACTTCCCTTTACCATCGAGGTCATCGGCTTCTCCGATGAGGAGGGAGTGCGCTTCGGCAAGCCATTCCTGGGCAGCCTCGCGCTTATCGGCGAATTGGACGCTGCTACCCTTTTGCTCACAGACCGAAACGGCGTCAGTGTTGCCGATGCGATCCGCGACTTTGGTCTCGATCCCGCTGAGTTACCTGCGGCCATTGTTGATAAGTCGGCGTGTGCCTACCTGGAATTTCACATCGAGCAGGGACCGGTACTCGAAAGCGAGGGCCTCTCACTCGGCGTCGTCGACACCATTGCAGGACAGACGCGGATGCAGTTCATTTTTACCGGACAGGCAAACCACGCTGGCACAACCCCAATGGGCGCACAGCGTCGCGATGCACTGGCCGCAGCCGCGCAATGGATCGTCGCGGTAGAGCAATACGCAACAGAGTGCGCTGGCCTGGTCGCAACCGTAGGCAAGGTGGAGACTCTTGGCGGTGCAAGCAATGTCATTGCGGGCAATGTCGTCGCAACACTCGACGTGCGCCACGCGCTGGACAAGGTACGCCGCTCCGCCATCGCCCACTTTATCAATGCCGCACAGACTGCGGCCACAGCGCGCGGAATGACCGTCACTCACAGCACATCGCTCGACCAGACGGCTGTTGACCTGGACTCCGATCTGACCGCGCTGTTGGCGGATGCGGCCACACGCGCCGGCCACGCAGCTCATTGGATGATCAGCGGTGCAGGGCACGACGCTATGATTGTCGCCCGTCGCGTACCCTCTGCAATGCTCTTCCTGCGCACTGCTGCTGGCCTGAGCCATCACCCCGACGAAAATGTACTACCTGTCGACGTTGAGGCCGCTCTCGCTACTGGATTGGAGTTCCTACAGATATTGCGCGATGATAAAGCGATGCTAAAGCGATTTATAGCGCTTACTTCGCAACTAAAGCAGGAAGACAACCATGCATAACCTGGGCCATACACGCAGCTCAAATTGGAGCGACCACCTATTGCAGACGCCCGACACATTCGTCCGCACACCGCTGCCATGTATCGATCGCGGCTTGGCTATCGTCCACGTCTCGCCCGCTAACGGCGCCGGCTTTACCCAGTACACGGCGGAGCTTGAGGCAGGTGGAACGCTCAGCCCCACACCCGCTCAACGGTTTATATATGTCCTCAGCGGAGAGGTCGATCTCGCCACGGACAGCAGCTTTCAGCCACTCGCTGTAGGTGGCTACGCTTACGTCCCAGCGGGCCTGCCCCACACCTTGACCGCGCACCATGCGACGCGCCTCGCCGTCATCGAGAAGTCATACCAGCCAGTGGATGGGGTCGCAGCCCCCGGTCTGCAAACCGGAAACGAAACCTCTATTCCATCCAGCGCTCTGATGAACGACACCGACCTGCAGGTGCGCATGCTGTTGCCCGATCAGCCCGCCTTCGACTTCGCAGTTAATACCATGACCTACCAACCCGGCGCATCTCTCAGCATGGCCGAGATCCATGTGATGGAGCATGGTCTACTGATGCTGGAAGGAGGCGGCATCTACCGCTTGGGCGACGATTGGAATCCAGTCAAAGCAGGTGATTTTATCTGGATGGCGCCCTACTGTCCGCAGTGGTTCGGTGCCCTGGGCAAGTCCCCTGCAAAATATCTGATCTACAAGAACTGCAACCGACATCCAATCGGATGACACTGGCAGTAGACGATCCTCCAATCTCGCCTTAGCTCATAGTCGGATCGGATAACTTTCCGGCAGACACTGGTGGTAACGATGCATACCGATTTAGAAAATACAGCCACCCAGGATAAGTCAGGCACGTTTGCGATTGACGCCGTACGACTCATCGCGGAGCTCAATGCCCTCGCCAAATTCACATCCGTCGAACCATCTGCTGAAGGTACCGCCGTAACCCGCGTCGTCTTCACGGAGGACGATCTTCGCGCCCGCGCATGGCTCAAATTACTGGCGACCGAAGCTGGTCTCCTTATTCGCGAGGACGCCGTCGGCAATACTTTCTTCCGCTGGATCGGCAGTGAACCAAACCTCCCCGCCGTGGCCACCGGCTCACACATCGACGCCATCCCCCACGCTGGCATGTACGACGGCACGGTTGGCGTTCTCGGCGGACTTGAAGCTATCCGCGCACTACAGCGCAGCGGTGTGCGTCCACGGCGCTCCATCGAACTCGTATTACTGACCTCGGAGGAGCCAACCCGCTTTGGCATTGGCTGCCTCGGCAGCCGCCTTCTTTCCGGTACGCTTGAGCCCGTGCGAGCCGATGCGCTCCACGGCACGCAGCGCGGGTGCGAAGAAGAGACGTTGGCCGAAGTGCGGGCAGACGCCGGCTTCACAGGTCCTCTCGCCGGCGTACGTTTGTTCGAGAACTATTACCACGCATGGGTTGAGCTACACATTGAGCAAGGCCCTCTTTTGGAACGCGAAGATCTTCCGCTCGGCATCGTTACCGCCATCGCTGCACCCGCCAGCTATCGATTCACGATCGAAGGCATCGGCGGACATGCCGGCGCGCTTCTGATGCCCGACCGCCGCGACGCACTTTGCGCCGCCGCCGAACTCATCTTGTCCATCGAGCGCCACACTCTTGCTACCGGCGCAATCGACAGCGTAGCCACTGTGGGCACCTGCGATGTCTATCCCGGCGCGGTCAACAGCGTTCCCAGCCGCGTCACTCTGCAACTCGACATTCGCGACACCGACCCAACCCGGCGCGAGCGTGTCATGCAAGCGGTCCGCGGCGACGTTGAAGCACTCGCTGCGCGCCGCCAAGTCCATATCGCCGAGACGTTGGTCAACGCTGACGAGCCTGCCATTTGCTCGCCGCACATTGTCGAGGTGCTCAACGAGGTATGCCGCGCCAACGGCGTCGCGGCGAAACAGATGGTAAGCCGCGCCTATCATGACTCTTCGTTCATCGCGCGCATCGCACCCATCGCAATGCTGTTCATCCCATGCCGCAATGGCGTCAGTCACCGGCCCGACGAGCATGCTTCACCCGCCGACATCGCACTGGGTGCGCGCGTGCTGGCCAGTGCTCTCGGCAAGCTTGCATCGGAGTAACATTTCTCCTTCCGATTGATTTGACGGTTAGCAAGCGTTCATAATGACTCATGGAGACCACCACAACATTTATTCCGACCACTGCTGTGCTGGCTACGGACCTTCCGCATACTGTCTCTATGCCTCGCGACTGCACATTCACCGAGACTGACTGGCGGGCGCTCGCACCATATTGGTATCCAGTTGCCCATGCACACGAGGTCACGCATAAGCCATACGCACTAAGACTTCTCGATGAGCGCGTGGTCGTCTATCGCATCTCCGATGGCTCCGTGGTTGCGGCTCGCGACATTTGCCATCATCGTGGAGTTCCCCTAAGCCTGGGTCACGTTGAAGGCGATGAGATCGTCTGCCGATACCACGGGCTGCGCTACAATCGCGACGGCCGCTGCACCTACATACCAGCACATCCAGATGGTACGATCTCGCCACGGTTGCAACTCGATATGTATCAGGCACAGGAGCGCTACGGCCTCATCTGGGTGCGACTAGTGGACAACGGCCCGCTCCCTCTTCCGGTATTCGATGAGTGGGAAGACCCCGACTATCTGCAAGTTCAGCTCGATAGTGTTGCCATTGAGGCTGCCGCAGGCAGGCAGGTCGAAGGGTTTCTAGATGTCAGTCACTTTGCCTTCGTCCACAAAGAGAGCTTCGGCGAACCAGATAATCCCGTGGTACCGGATTATAAGGTCAGCCTGACTTCAGGCGGCTTCGTCGCCGACTACATCAGCACGGTCAGCAACTACGCGCACGGATACAAACACCTGAACCCGCCAGGCTATTTATGGCACCGGCGCTTTGAGGTCTTTCTGCCGTTTGTCGCTAAGCTCACTGTTACATTCCCCGACGGGGGCAAGCTGCAGATACTCAATGCCGCGTCTCCAATCTCAGCCCGCAAAACACGCCTCTTCGTTCCACTGTGTCGCAACTTTAACAAGGATGCCCCCATCGAAGACACCCTCGACTTCAATTACCAGGTCTTTGCGGAAGACAAGGCCATCGTGGAGAGACAATTCCCGGAAGATCTACCCCTGAACCTGCAAGAGGAAGCGCATTTCCCAGCGGATCGCAGTTCGATTTCCTATCGCAGAGGATTGGCAACTCTCGGTCTCGGACGCAGCTACACCGCGTAAACAGTCAGGGCTTCCGCATCAGGGTGGGCATTCCAATGCAGCCTGGTGATCTCTTCCACACGCATCCTGTATACCTATAAATTGTTTAAATGAACTAGATGGCGGTGAACGCAGTCTACAGCTAACCCATCTCCACGTGACATGCCTGCCAACAGGGAAAATTTCAGGGAATTTGCGCAATTCGGGCTGCACTATTTAAAGGATAGCCCAGCAAATACGCCTCGGAATGGTCACCGGGGCCGGACCCAAACAGGGGGGATTCAAGCGGCGTGTCATGGCCGGTATGATGTTTGACGGCGACTGTCTCTTGACGACTCTAACGCTTGTCCGGTCGATCTTTGGGCTCTGAAGAAGAATCGATCTGTTGGTGTTAGGCCAGCTCGACTCCATCCGCAAGCGCCGTGCTATAGCATGTGTATCAGTCGCACAAGGAGAGTTGTGTCCATTCATCCGTTTGACCGCCGCCGGTTTATGTCGTTGTTGGTTGCAGCTCCGTTCCTGGGGTCTGCGTTGAGAGCCGATGCAGCGGCTTCTGAGCAAGCCCTGATTACAAAATTCGGCGCACGGGCTGACGGTGCCACGTTAAACACCAAGTCCATTCAGGCAGCGATCGATCATCTTGCATCGCGCAGCGGTGGAACGGTCGTTATCCCGCAGGGCACGTTCGTCAGCGGTGCCCTGTTCTTCAAGCCGAAGGTGAATCTTCACCTCCTGGCAGGCGCGGTGCTGCAATGCTCGACAGACTTGACGAATTTTCCCCTCCAGCGCACCCGGATCGAAGGCCACTTTGAGGAGAAGTTCAACCCGGCGCTGATCAATGTGAAGAACTCCGATGGCTTCCAGTTGACCGGCGAGGGGACGCTCGATGGAGCGGGCCAGCCCATATGGGACTTGTTCTGGAAGATGCGCAACGCGTCGCCGGCGGGCAGGAACTTTCCCAATGTAGGCGTCCCCCGCGCTCGCCTGGCGCTGATTGAAAGTTCGCGCAACGTAAAGGTCGAGGGCCTTACGTTCAAGGATTCACAGTTCTGGAATCTCCATCTCTACAACTGCGACGGGGTATCCGTGAGCAAGACACGTTTCCAGGTGCCAGACGACTACAACCAGGCGCCCAGCACCGATGGAATCGACATTGACAGTTCCCGGAACGTCACGGTCGACGGCTGCTATTTCTCCGTTACGGACGATTGCATCGCAGCCAAGGGTTCCAAGGGACCCCACGCCGTCGAGGACACGGACAGTCCGCCGGTGGAGCACATCCGCATCAGCAATTGCGTCTACAAGCGCGGCAACGGCGTGCTGACGCTCGGCAGCGAGGCTACCATCGTTCGCGATGTGGTGGTGGAAAATTGCAGGATCACCGGCAATGTCAGGATCGCGACCATCAAGCTGCGGCCGGACACACCGCAGCACTACGAGGACATCACGTTCCGCAACATCACGTCGGAAGGCCCGGCACCGGAGATCATCTCGATGCTGCCATGGTCTCAGTTTGTGAATCTGCAGGGCGAAGCACCGCCGCAGTCCATGGTGCGCAACATCAACTTCATCGGCATCAAGGGGACTTACACAGCGTTCGGCACCATCAGGCCAAACCCTGGTCAAACGGAGATCAGCGACATTCTCTTCAAGGAGCTCGACGTAGTGTTGAAACGGGACAAGCTCGTGACGACCGGCGTCAAAGATCTCAAATACGAGAATGTGGTTGTGAACGGGCAGCCGCAGACGGCTTAAGGTCGTGCGAGTTTTTTTGCTGAATCACGATCCGACATTTTTGCTCGATCAATGATCGGGATGCCTACATATCGCGACTAATCGGTTCCTCGATGAGCGCAATGGCATTTTCAAAACAGTTGACTCGGGCAAAGAACAGTTGGGCTGCTGGTGCACAGGTAGAGTCACAACACTATCCAAAGGTCTGTTCCGAAAGGACGTCCAACACGATGAGTCTGATTGACCCTTTTGAAACAAAGCAATTGCTTTAAAATCTGCACTCCCCGTCCCAGAAGGTTCGCCCAGTATGGGCTGCATCCCAATGAAAGAACGGCGAAGTACTCCAGAAGCGTCTTTCCTAAACGTGTGGGGCTGAAAACGTGCAGTGGTAAGCGTAGGCTCTATTTCAAAGCAAGTCTTTTCAGTTTTTCAAATAGGAGGCCTCATCTCGGCTATTGCCACTGGCAGAGAAACTCTCGGTTGTATCAGTGATGGGCTATTTGTCGCTGGATCAAACAGCTGATCGTTCAGATGGATAGGTGACTTGGGTTCCGTTCACTTGTCCCCAGGGAGTAAGCGTGTGGATCCGGGTGCGAGTAGCGCTCGCGATTTCTCTCGCATCAACACCTCGCGCCAATAACGCGTCTGCAATCAGGGAACGATGACAACGCCAGGGAAGAGCCTCAGCGCACATAACTGCAATCTGTTCTCTCTTTGCAAGCTCAATTAGAACGTCCAAATTCCTCTCGAACTCAGACGTCTGCATGTAATCGGCAAAGCCACGGAAGCTGGCGTTTTGCCACCCGGTGTTGAGTGAATCTGGTCGGGCGTGTCGAAAGCCGCCCAGCCCAGGCATGTACCTGTAGTGAAGCCGAGCTGAATGCAGAGCAGCCGACAATCGGTCCCTGTTGAACTGCGGGTTGTGGCGCGAACGCGGGATGGTGCGTACATCGACCAGCCGTTTTACATCATGTGCCTTAAGCAGACGGATGAACTCCGCCACCGGGCGCGTAGAGTGCCCTATCGTCATAATAACCAGCGGTATCGATGATTTGCGATGCGTCACTGATTCACTGCACTATTTGTTCAACGTAGTCACGGCTACCTAAGGATCAAACTACCATAGACAGCTTTCCATCTACGTGGTGGTTGGGGTGGCCCCTGTCTCCAGTTGGATCGCGCGGGGAAACAGAATGTCGTTCTCCAGGTGAATGTGCTGGTGAAGGTCCTCTTCGAACTCTTTCAGCCCGTCATAGAACGCGTGATATGTGGGGCACGCTCCTACTGGCGTGGCGTACTGATTGCTGAGCTGGTGAATCTCTGCGAGGAGCGCATGGGCCATATCGTGCTCCGCAGTCATCATAGTGATCGGGTTGGCCACTGTGCCAAAGCATCCATGCGGCATCGCATTGCCGGTCTTCAGTGCGCGCTCCAGCTTTACCACGTAGGGAAACAGAACCGCCTCCTCCTTCAACAGGTGCTGACTGAGTTCCTCGTCCAACTTCGCGAGTTTGGTCTGGATCAGCGGAAGCTCGGCCTGCGTATCGCCGTGGCGACGAACGACTTTCTCAGCCAACACCGCCAGCCGGGGTAATTCGCTCTTTACGTACGCGTGATGCGTTGCGACGATATGCCCGCACAGCTTCTCCAGCGAGGCCTTCGACCACTCTTCCGCTGTTGGAACTGAACTCTTGGCTGCATTCTCCAGTGCGGCAAGCACCGTATCCACTTCAAGATTGCTGGCTGCGCATGCCTCAGCGAGCGGTTTGCGCCCACCGCAGCAGTAGTCAATCCCATAATGTTCGAATACCCGGATCGAAGTTGGCTGTTCCAGTGCAATCTCGCGAACGGTCTGTGTCGTGGCTACCATGATGTTCTCCTTGTATTCACGCTAGGAGCATCCACTCTACCTCGCAGCGACTTTAGTCACTGGCGCAGCGATAAGTTTAACTTGGTGCCTCGATGGGCATGCAGTCCTCCGTTTCGCGTGTTTAGCATCGCAACATCGGCACTGCTAGACTTTACCCAATGACCCCTGAACGTATGGACCTGGCCTCTGTGCTGGGAAAGACCGCGCTCTTGTCGAACCTTACACCCGCAGAGATACAACTGCTGGCCGCGCGCACCGTGCGCAAGCTATTTAGCAGTGGAGAACTGCTCTTCTCCGAAGGTGAGCTCTGCCACGGTTTGCATATCATCGCGCGTGGTAAGATACGCATCTTCAAGACATCGCTTGGTGGCCGCGAACAGGTGTTGGCCGTAAACCATCCCGGCGAGTCTGTCGCCGAGTTGCCTGTCTTTGACGGCGGGCCATACCCCGCGTCCGCCATGGCCGTAGAAGACGCTGAAATTGCCTTCATCTCACGGCGCGACTTTCAGGCCTACTGCATGGAACACCCCGCAGTTGCGCTCAAAGTACTGGCCGTGGTGGGCTCCCGCCTGCGGCGATTGGTCGGCATCATTGAGGAGCTTTCATTCACCACCATCCGTCAGCGGCTTATTTCTACCTTGATGCGACTCGCGGAGAGTGAAGGCAAGCAGACCGAGCGTGGCATCGAATTCCAGTTGCCCGCCAGCCATCAAGAGCTGGCGAACCAGCTTGGAACCGTGCGCGAGCTGATCTCGCGCAACCTGATGCGGCTACAGGCTGAAGGCCTGGTGGATGTGGATGCCCGCGAAATAGTGGTGAAGGACATGAAGGGGCTCAGCGCGCTTCTGACGTCAATGTCTTAACTGGATGGATCTAATGGCCGTACTCGTCCGCGTGGGGCACCAACTGCATATACATATCGTGTGAAACATGAGTCTGCCAGTGGCCGGTTGCACGAGCTATCCCGATCAGCCCGAAGAAGATGATCGCCAGAATCGCTGCAACCAGCCGTGGAGCGAGCGCACGAGTTCGCCAGCGAGCGGCAGATGCATGTCCCTCAGACTCAGCGGGATCGTTATTCCTGCGCGGCGGCAGGGAGAGCTGTAACGCGTTTTCCGCCGGACAGACCGCGACGCACTCCATGCAACTGGTGCACTCCAAGGATCGAATCTGTAGCAGCCGGTCGACCGGAAGGCTGGCTGGACAGGCTTTGTTGCACTTGCCGCAGTCGATGCAGGCCTGTGTGTCCCGACGAATCTTCACCGGGCTCAACGTGGAGACGATGCCCATCAGCGCACCATACGGGCATAAAAACCGGCACCAGAAGTTCCGGATGAAGACAGAGAGCAGTATAAGCATTGCAACAACCGTCATCCCAAGAAGGCCTATCTCGCGGAAAAAATTGAGCATTTTGACGTCTGCAATGATGCCAAAGGGGGCGATCAGGAAGTCGTTCAGGGCCTCTGCCGACATGCTGATCACGATGAAGAGGAAGAATGCCATCAACAGATACTTCAAGCTACGTAAAGGGATGTCGAGCCAGCGCGGCACGGTGAGGTTGCTGCGGAAGAATTTGCGGCCGAGCTTCCACAGAACCTCAGAGAGGGTGCCCACAGGGCAGAGCCAGGAACAAAACGTCTTTTTTAGCAACAGGCTGGCTAGCAGAAATGTGGCGACCAGTACCATCGCCGCCGGATGGACCGCCGGAAAATGATGGGTCACAATAAAGTACTTCAGATTCATCAGGCCAGCGATGGGGAGCCAGCCATCTACCCCGGCTGGCCGTTCAACATAGCGTGTCTGACCATGGCTCTCAAAGTAGCGCACCCACATCAGGAATTCAACCGCAAGCCACGCATTCAGTCCAAGAAACGCAAACTGCACCATGTGGCGAACCCGCTGGGAGCGGTCCGGCATTCGCCTCCGCACGAGTGGCTTCTTCTGCTTCGCGGGGAGTTTTTCGGGTGTGGTTGCTGCGACTGAAAATGCGGTTCCGGTAGACATGGCATCCTTCTACTGCCCACGATACCCAAAAGAGGGAAGTTCCGTGTAGGACTTAAGTCACTGCGGGCGGAGAGCGATGGCCACACGGGCAACCTACCGAACATGCTGTAGAACGAAAGCGTTACTCAGAGAGGGTTATCCACGAACGATGCATGGATGGAGTTTGCAGGAGCTTCTATATCGTGTAACGATATATATATGAGTACTCGATCGAAAGTATCTGATTCACAATTGCTGCTCAGAACCCTGGCTGAGTTTCGCTATGAGTTGCGTCAGTTTCTTCACTTCAGCGAACGAGCGGCGGCCGCTGCGGGACTTCAGCCGCAGCAGCATCAGCTTCTATTACAGGTGGCAGGCGCGCCTGAGCGCGAGGTTGTGACAATCGCGTACGCGGCAGAACGGCTCAGCCTGCGGCATCACAGCGTGGTGGAGCTGGTTAACCGGTCAGAACGCGAAGGGCTGCTGACACGAACTGTGGATATGAGAGACCGGCGGCGGGCGATCTTGAAATTGACGCGCATGGGTGAACTGGTTCTGGGCAGGCTCGCGGGAGATCATGCGCGGGAGCTGAAAGAGATGGCGCCGCGCTTGGCGAAGGCGTTGAAGCGCATCGGGATGTCCGCGCAAGATCCTGCTGGCTCGAAGACTCGATGAGATCACAACCATCTGCATTGCGCGACTTTACAGTGAACCGCAGGGTGTGGCTGCTTAGTGGGGTAGCACTCCTTATTGGTATAGGCGCGGCAGCTTTGGCTGTCCTACTCCTGAGGGCGATTGCGCTCATGACAAACCTGTTCTACTACCATCGGCTGAGTTTGGCGATGGTTGGACCTGCTGGATCGCCTCTATCTTCATGGATCATGCCTCTGGTGCCCATTGTTGGAGGGCTACTGGTGGGATTCATCGCACACTATGGTTCGGACAAGATTCGCGGTCACGGAATTCCGGAGGCGATCGAGGCGATCCTGCTCCATGGCGCGCGTGTAGACCCATTAGTCGCGGTTTTGAAGCCTCTTTCGGCGGCGATCGCGATCGGCTCCGGCGGGCCGTTCGGCGCGGAGGGACCGATTATTATGACCGGCGGAGCGTTCGGCTCGCTGGTGGCGCAGTGGCTTCATCTGACCGATGCAGAACGGACTACGCTGCTGGTCGCAGGCGCGGCGGCGGGCATGTCGGCGACATTTGCGGCGCCGATGGCTGCGATTCTTCTGGCCGTCGAGCTTCTGCTCTTCGAGTGGCGACCGCGCTCGCTGATTCCGGTGGCGGTGGCGAGCATCATGGCAGGCGCGTTGCGCATCGTCTGGCTTGGTGCGGGGCCGCTCTTCCCGGTGGAGATGTACACGGCGATTCACTTGTGGCCGACGATGCTGGTCGCTGGCCCGTTGGGGATACTGGTCGGCTTTGCAGCGGCTGGACTGAGCCGCATGATGTATGGCTTCGAGGATGCATTCGAGCATCTCTGCGGTCGGTTGCGAGTGCATTGGATGTGGTGGCCTGCGATCGGCGGGATCGGGATCGGGGTGGGGGGACTCTTCTTTCCGCGCGGACTCGGCGTTGGGTACGACAATATCGCGGAGTTGCTGCGCGGAAATGCGCCATTCGGTCTACTGCTCGGGCTGTTGGTGGCCAAGTCGCTGATGTGGGCCTTCTCGCTGAGTTCGGGAACATCGGGCGGCGTGCTGGCACCGTTGCTGATGATCGGCGCGGCCATTGGCGAGACGCTGGCGCGACTGGCGCAGATGTCGGGCGAGACGCAGGCTCTGTGGGCGTTGATGGCGATGGGGGCGATGCTCGCCGGCTCGCTGGGCGTGCCGCTGACGGCGATTCTGTTCTCGATTGAGTTGACTCACGCGCTGCCTGCACTGCTGCCGCTGGCGCTTGCATGTACTGCGGCATATCTGGTGACGTCGCTGATTATGCCGCGATCGATCCTGACGGAGAAGCTTAGCCGACGCGGGCATCACCTGTCGCGCGAGTACGGGGTCGATCCGCTGGAGACGATCAGCGTTGCGGAGGTGATGACGGAGCTGCCAGAGCCCATCGAGACCTTCGCGACGAGCCTCCTGCAAACGACGCTGCCCGACACATTTGCCTACGCGGATGAAACATGCCGTGCCGTCGCAGAGGAGATGGCAACCACGCGGGTGATGAAGATGCCGGTGATCAATCGCGAGACCGGGCGCATCTGTGGGAGCATCAGCGCGCAGGAGTTATTGTCGGGACGGAGGCGTGCGGTCGAGCGAGAGTCGGAGCGGAGCCGCAGCTTTCAACGCGCACCACGGCAAGACTCGTGAGCCACGCCGAAAGACGCACTCAGGTTATTGCGCAGGAGCCTTCATCTGAACGAGCAACATGCGAACCGCCGTTTTAGCGGATATGCCGTGAGGCAGCATGGGAGGCATGTAGACGAAGGAGCCTGGCTGGGCGTTGACCATATCCTCTCCCAACTGAATCTCAGCCTCTCCTTCGATAAAGTAGAGAACAGCTGGAGTCGGCGATGAGTGCCCAGAGAGTTCCTCTCCAGCGGAGAATCCGAAGAGCGTGACGTTGGCGTGTTCGTCCTTGTGCAGAACTCGGCTCAAGATGCCTTTTTCAGGAAGTGCGAACTCCGTCTGTAGGTTGGCCAAAAATGTGTAGTCCATAAGTTTCTCCTGTGCGTGAAGCTGCTTGTTGGATGCGGTTGCACGCGGCAAACTGCATTGCGCTCGTCCTCTATACGTTGTCAGGAGCGGATCTGGCGGTGCCACCGTGCCAGCACATGGTGAGCAGGAAAACACTCTCATCCACCGCATGAACGTCATGCGTAATACCGCGATCGAGCATCAGCAGATGGCCAGCTGAAACTTCAACAATTTGATCGGGCAACCTCAACCTTATATGGCCGACGAGGGTGTGAATCGTGATCCTTCCATCTACCCGATGTTCTTTCGTCTCCGTGTTCTGCTTCATGGCGATTAGCAAAATGCCACAAGCTGGAGAATTCAGCAGTGTTTTGGAGCTTCGCCCTGTCCCTCGTTGCCACGAGTCTGCGAGTCGTAGATTCTCGATCTCTGCGGAAAGATTGGATTGAAGCAATGGCTGATCCAATTCGGGAAGCCTGGTAAGTGCCTCACCTTCACTATAGTAGCGTTTCATTTGGCTCTCCTTGTCGATAAGGTTGCACGCGGTGCCTTCGTGGGGAGTGTCCATGAAAGGCACCGCGTCGGTATGGGTGCATAGGGCTATATACTGTCTACGCATGCCGATTGTTCATATCGTGCAACGATGCATCTCCGCCAGTGGACTTTGCATCGTCGTAGGAATGACCAGTCAGCAATCCGAGGATGAACCAGGCGAAGAGTGCAGCTCCTGTGGCAAACAGAACGTCGCCCGGGACACGCAACCAGCGTAGAGCTTGCATGTGTTCCGATTGCAGGAACTCCGCAGAACGCGCGTACCAGGTGCCGTACTGGATCGATGCCCACGCCTGGAGAAGGCCGACCGGCAACAGGCTGAGAAGAACCATGAGGCTCAAGCCGATATTGAGAGACCAGAAGGAGAACTTCAGCGACCCCTCTTTCCACGGGCGTTCCGGGCCCATCGCCCTCATGCAGAAGAGTGTGAGACCGAGCCCGAGCATTCCGTACACGCCGAAGAGAGCAGTGTGTCCATGAAGGGGAGTGAGGTTCATCCCTTGCACATAGTAGAGCGCGACCGGCGGATTGATGAGGAAGCCGAACAGTCCTGCTCCCACCAGATTCCAGAAGGCAACCGAAACGAAGAAGTAGATCGGCCACTTGTAGTTCGCGATCCAGGGCGCCTTCTGCATCGGCTGCGCAAGACGAATGTTCTCCCATGCCTCGTAGCCGACCAGAGTGAGCGGCACAACCTCGAACGCGCTGAAGATTGCGCCCAGAGCGATCACCGCCGGTGTCGCGCCTGCAAAATACAGGTGATGGAAGGTGCCGATGATTCCACCCGAGAGGAATATCGTCGTCGAAAAAAGAGCTGCCTTGGTTGCAATGCGAATCTCGATGAGCTTCAGGCGCGTGAAGAGAAACGCGATCACCACGGTTGCAAATACTTCAAAGAAGCCTTCGACCCAGAGATGAACGACCCACCAGCGCCAGTACTCCGCGGTAACGAGATTGCTGCGTTGCCCGTACATGAGACCGGCGGCATAGAAGAGCGGGATCGCGATGCTGGAGATGAGAAAGAGTGCGAGCAGGGCGCGGTCTTCGCTCTTGCGAACCAGCGCAGGCTTGAGCGCAGCCACCATCAACGCCAGCCAGAGAACCAGGCCGATGAAGAGCAGTATCTGCCAGAATCTTCCCAGATCGACGTATTCGAACCCCTGGCTTCCGAACCAGAACCACATATTGCCCAGGCGCTGCTGGATGCCCAACCACTCGCCGGCGAGCGATCCCCCGACTACAAGAATCAATGCCCCAAAGAGCACATTGACGCCGAGCTGTTGATACTTTGGCTCGTGTCCGGTCACGGCTGGGCCGACATAGAGGCCCGTCGCCAGCCACGATGTAGCGATCCAGAAGATGGCGAGCTGTAGATGCCATGTTCGGGTCACAGCATAGGGCAGATAGCGGTCCAGTGGGAAGCCATAAAATCCGCTCCCTTCAACTGCATAGTGAGCGGTCAGGATGCCCATCGCAATCTGAACGCCCCACAGGATCACGACCACGAAAAAGTACTTCATCGTGGCGCGTTGCGAGGGTGTCGCCTTGACTGCCAGGAAGGGATCTGTTGCCGGATACGGGCCGTGAACAAGGGCCTTATCTTGCGATGCGTACCACCAAACCATGCCGCCGATCCCGGCCAGCAAACCGACAATGCTTAGAATGCTCCAGAGCAGCGCTCCAGAGGTAAGTTCATTGGCAACTAGCGGTTCATGCGGCCAGTTGTTGGTGTAGGTGGTGGTCGAGTTGGGCCGTTGGGTGCTGGCTGCCCATGAGGTCCACCAGAAGAATGCTGCAAGCTGGCGCTGCTTTGCGACGTTGGTCAAAGCGCCGCGAGGAATGGCGTATTCGGAACGGCCGCTAGCGAATACGTCAGCATAGTAGGCCGCAAGCTGACTGAATGCGGCTGCGCGATCGGCGTCGATGGTGACACGGTTAGTCGATGTGTCGTAGGTATTGGTTCGCATATCGCGAATCAGCCGAGCCTTCAACATGGCTTGCTGATCCAGATTGAGCGCTGCAAAGTTGGGTGCACCGTCCCTGGTCGTCCATATGTTCAGTAGGAACTCCGATTCGCGATGCAGCCAGTCGGCGCTCCAGTCAGGGGCAACATACGCCCCATGTCCCCAAACAGTGCCGATCTCCTGCCCGCCGATGGACTGCCACACGCCCTGGCCATCCGTAATGGAGCTGCCTGTGAAGAGGAGTTGCCCGTCCGTAGTGTAGACATCGGGAAGGGGCGGCGCTCCGCCGATCA
>CAIZFH010000091.1 GCA_903932155.1 uncultured Granulicella sp.
ATTTTGACAGTCCTATTCTGGGTGTCCGGGCTCCGTGCAGCAGAACACACTCCACCGCCTCTGCTCAAACGGACAAAGGTCGAAAGTGATTCGAAAATTCTAGCGGGCGCGTGGGGCGGGATCTCAGCAGGAATTGGTCTCAGCCTTCCAATCTCGCCGCAGTGGTTCCGAACAAACGCTAAGAGTGGCATCAACTACTCAGCCGGGATCGCATATCGGCCACGGATCAGAAGCAACCATTCGATGGCCGCGCTTTTCAATGTGATTCTCGATTACTCGAAATATCCAGCGGACCCCGAAGCTATTGTGCGCAGTCTGGAAATCTCTCCCGCCGGCACACAATGCACTGGTGGAGAATCAAGATTGCTGTTCGGCTCTCTGCAAGTCGAACTGAGTCCTGTTTGGGTCGACAAGCCGTTTCTGCCATATTTCCTCTTTTCCCTTGGGATTGGAGAATACAAATCCAATGACATGCATGTTTACGGTCCGGGATTCGAACTGCACCAACTCGGCGGTGTGACCAGTGTGGGTGCCGTTGGAATAGGAGCAGGCGTGCGTCGAGATTTTGGACTGGCTGCCTCTCTGCACCTTGAAGTGAGATTGTTATTTTTCGGGTTCCAGACGTGGGAACCGGAACCGACATTGAACCCGGAGCCGCCGATGCCAAGAGTGTTTGAGGCGTCAGCTCTTGAATTCCGTCTCAGAACAACAGTTCCGCTCTTCTATTAGTCTTGTCGGTGTCCTCGATCTTGCACAGACTTGATCCCGCAGTAGGTCAAAACCGCTTCGGTCTTTTGCGCACCGTCAGGAATCCTTTGCTGACGGATCAGCCAGGCGGGAATCCAGGCTTGTTACATCGGCGCGATACTACTATCAAAACACGATCGGGAACCCAAGGTCAAACAGGCCAACCATCCGCCTGCGGGAGCTGACTGCCTAGGCCCGCTAGCTCTTTGACATCGCGAATAGCATTATTCGCGCCATATTTGCGCGCCTATTTGGCGAACGCGGGGTTTTTGCCGACAAGGTCAACTTGTTGACCCATAGTTGCGATTGATTTGTCAACTTCGTCATTGGTGTAGTCACTGTTGTCTGCCATTGCCTCTCCCACAACAACAACGTCATAGAGAGTCTGCTTGGTGCTCTGGGAAAGCGTCTGGCCGCTCCAGACGATCGCGAACTGTAGCTCGTTAGCAGCCGCTTTGAGATCGTGGCCAACCACGTTGGAGGCTCGATCAACCCAGTTTTCCTTGGCCTTCAGATAATGATGTAGGGCCAGTGAGTAGTTGGCGCGCGCATAAGCACTGTCGAGCGTGGTCAGTGTAGGCGCGGTTCCAGACTTCAGACCGTCGACCATGTGCTTAAGAGTCAACTCTGACTGCTTGAGAATCGGCTTGGCTTCCTTCGAAGCTCGTCCGCCTTCCATGCGCATGTAGAGAACTCCGAATTTCAGGTTTCGGGCTGCTTCTTTCTTGTCGTTTTTAGCCAGCGCTTCACGTGCCTGCACGAAATACTGCTCGTGCACCTGCTCATCCATGTACTCGACCCAGGCATCCTCTTCAACGAAGAAGCCCGGACCTTGTCCAGGGGCAGTTCGGATAGTGTCCGAGTCCATCGGCGAAAGCTTGCGATCCTCTGCCGTTACCCCGTGCGGCAGCGACGCGATCGCGAACAGAGCCACAAGCAGAATGGTCAGATACCGTGTCATAATACCTCCTGTCCTCTTTCTGGTAACAGGCTCTCCCTATGCAAGATGCGCCATCACCGAACATCGGTGCTGGCCATGATCATGTTCATGATACCAAAAAGAGCTAAATTGGGTTCCGGGGAATTATAGATCGA
>CAIZFH010000092.1 GCA_903932155.1 uncultured Granulicella sp.
CAAAGGCCGAAAAGAACAGTCCAGCCGCAAGCCCATCTTCACCTCCATCCCCTGCCCTGGCAGCCATCCGCATCGTCGTTGCCGACGATCATCCAGTGGTCCGCTTCGGCGTCCGCAACATGCTGACGAGCGAGCCGGGCTTTGAAGTGGTTGGCGAGGCGGAGGACGGCGACGATGCCATCACACAAACCCTCGAGCTCGAGCCGGACATCCTGCTGCTCGACCTGCTGATGCCTCGGCTTCCCGGCCTTGAGGCGATGCGGGCCATCATGACCAAATCGCCACGAGTCAAGATCGTGCTGCTCACCAGCACCATCACCCAACAGCAGATCATTGAGGCGCTGCAGATCGGCGCGCGCGGCATCGTACTGAAGGATTCGGTCGCGGGCGACCTGTCGCAGGCGCTGCGAGCTGTGCTGGGCGGCGATTACTGGATCGGCGGCGAGCGCGTCGCAAACCTGGTGAAGGCGCTGCAGCAACTGATGGCACAGGTGGCGGCAGCTCCCGATCGCAAGACCTACGGCCTCACCCCCAGGGAGCTCGAGGTCGTCACCTGCATCGTCGAGGGGTGCAGCAACCGCGACATCGCAAAGCAATTCTCCATCAGCGAGGAGACGGTCAAACGTCACCTTTCCAACGTATTCGATAAGACCGGCGTCTCCACTCGCCTCGAACTCGCCCTCTTCACCATCGCCCACAAACTGGTCGAACTATAGACGCGAAACGTATATAGCGCCGCCTTACGCGCGCGAATGCTGCTTCAGTAGAATCGAATCATGGGCCAAGAAGAAGCTACAACACACTGCGAAATCCCTGCACGGGACAACACCCTCTACGACCTGCTCGTCATCGGCTCCGGTCTCACCGGCATGGCATGCGCCATCGAGGCCCAGCGCCGTGGATTCAGCGCGCTGCTGGTCGATAAGGGATGCCTCTGCAACTCGCTCTTCCACTATCCCGAGCACATGACCTTCTTCACTACGCCGGAGCTGCTGGAGATTGGCGACATGCCCTTCTCCACTCCCAACCAGAAGCCCACCCGCGTGGAAGCGCTGGAGTACTACCGCAAGGTCGCCGAGCACTACTCGCTCAACGTGCGCCCCTACCAGACGGTAGTGCGCGTCAGCGGCGAGAATGACGATTTTACAGTCCATACTTCAGACCGATTCGGCCGTCCAATCCAGCACCGCGCGCGCAAGCTGGTCCTGGCCACCGGCTACTACGACCTGCCCAATCTGCTCGGCATTCCCGGCGAAGAGCTCAGTAAGGTGCAGCACTACTACGACGATCCGCACCCGCTCTATGGCCTCGATGTAACCGTTATTGGCGGCAAGAACTCCGCCGCCATCGCTGCCCTCGAACTATGGCGTCACGGTGCACGTGTTACCCTCATCCATCGCGGCACCGATTTGCACAAACATGTGAAGTACTGGATTCTGCCCGACATCAACAACCGCATCAAGGACGGCGCAATAACAGCCTACTTCTCCTCAACCGTCACGCGCATCACCGAGGACGAGGTCATCCTGGCCACGCCCCTCGGTAGCCTCACCCTCGCCAACGACTTCGTCTTCGCGCTCACCGGCTACCACCCCGACTTCAGCTTCCTGGAGAAGCTCGGTATCCGCTTCGACGAGGCCAACGACCGTTGCCCAGTCTGCAATGCCACAACTCTCGAATCCAACGTCCCCGGCATCTACCTCGCTGGAGTCATCATCGCCGGCCGCCGCACCAACGAAATCTTCATCGAGAACGGCCGCTTCCACGGCAAACTCATCGCCGAAGACCTTGTGCGCAAGCTCAAAAGGTAGAAAGCGGTTGGTTGGTTGTTGGTAGTTGAAGATAAACGATAGCGCCCCTCGAACTGCAAGGGGCGCTCTTGAACTAACAACCTGCAACTCGCAATTCGATCCCTTATTTCTGCACCGAGAATGCGAACACTGTCTCCGAGTGCATCGTCTGGCCCGGCTTCAGCAGTGTGCTGGGGAACGCAGGCTGATTCGGCGAGTCGGGATAGTGCTGCGTCTCCAGGCAAAGTCCTGAGCGCCGAGGATACACCTGGCCGGACTTTCCAATATTCAGTCCGGTCATCGCATTGCCTGCATAGAACTGCACTCCCGGCTCGGTGGTGGACACCGTCAGCACACGCCCCGTCTTCGGGTCGTAGACCTTCGCCGCCACCTTCATCTCGCCATTCTTGCCGCGCAGAACCCAGTTGTGGTCGTACCCGCCGCCAATCTTCAACTGCTCGTTTGGCTGGTCGATCCGGTCCCCAATCGCCGTCGGCTTATTGAAATCGAACGGAGTTCCCGCTACCGGCTGCACCCCGCCCACCGGGATCAGTCCCGTGTCCACCGGTGTGTACTGGTCCGCGTTGATCTGCATCACCTCGCCCATGATCGTTGGCGATCCCTCACCGGAAAGGTTGAAGTAGGCATGGTTGGTCAGATTGATCACCGTGGCCTTGTCGGTAGTCGCCGTGTAGTTGATATGCAGCGCGCTGCCCACCAGGGTGTAGCGAACGTGCGCCGTCAGCGTGCCCGGAAAGCCCATGTCGCCATCTTTGGATACCAGCGTCATCTCCACGCCGCCGGGAATCTCCTTGCCTGTCCATACATGGTCGCCAAAGCCAACCGGCCCGCCGTGCAGCGCATTGGCGCCATTGTTCACCGGAATCTGGTAGGTATGCCCATCGATGGTGAACTTGCCGCCGCGAATGCGGTTGCCGTACCGCCCCACGATCGCACCGAAGTATGTCTTGCTCGTCTCCCCGGCATAACCCTCCACCGAGTTGTATCCCAACACCACGTCCGCGACCTTGCCATTGCGGTCCTTCACATCCAGCGAGACAATGCGCGCGCCGTAGTTCGTCAGGCGCACCTCAAGATCGGCATTCTTCAGCGTGAAAACGTCGATCGCTGTTCCATCCGTCAGCTTGCCAAATGCGGCCTTAGTAACCGTCGTGGCCAACCCTGCGCCCTGTGCACCAAGTGTAGTCATCATAGTTATTAGAATAACTTGCGCCCATCTCATCGTCATCATTCCCCGTCGCTCATGGTTCCTGCGCGCGAACGCAGTCTTCTTTCAGCAACGCCCACTATACGTGAAAGCCGCCAGCATCCGCCAAGCCCCGTATTCCAGCTTCCTCCTCAATCAGCGTAAGATGGTTCGGCTCTGATAATTTCCTCTGAGGTTGACAAACTCCCGTGACCACCCACCCGCGACTCACCCGCCTGCTTCCACTCATCGCACTCGCCGCCATCGCCTCCACCTGCTTCGCCGCGCCGCCGCCCGACCACTGGGTCGGCACCTGGGCCACCGCACCCTTCTCCGGCAATAACGGCCGTCCTGCCACTCCTCCCCAGCTTGTACCTGTCGCCTCGCCTTCTGCATCGGCCACCGCTGCTCCAGCGCAGACTGCACCGCTTGCAGCTGCTCCAGCTCCAGCGCCACGTCCCAACCGTCCGCCCGCCATCGTCTATGGCGCCGCCGATACCACCCTCCGTGAGATCGTGCACGTCTCCCTGGGCGGCCCACAGGTCCGTGTCATCTTTACCAACGAGTTCGGCACCGAGCCGCTCACCATCGGTGCGGCACATGTCGCTGTCAGCCAGGGCGGCAGCAGCATCAATCTCGTCTCCGCCGCCGGACTTACCTTCGGCGGACGCGCCTCGGTCGTCATTCCTCCCGGCGCGTTGGTGGTCAGCGACCCGGCCACGGTGAAGCTGCCCACCTCCACCGATCTCGCCATCAGCTTCTTCATCCCCAAGCAAACCATCACCCATCTCTCCGCCCACGGCAGCGCCGACCAGACCAGCTATGCCGCACCGGGCAATGTAGTCGGCGCCAAGTCTCTTGACTCGCCCACGGAGATATTCTCCTGGCCCTTCGTCAAAGCTGTCGACGTCAAGGTCTCCGCGGATAGCGCCGCCGTCGTCGCCCTCGGCGACAGCATCACCGACGGCGCATTCTCCACCAACAACGCCAACGCCCGCTGGCCAGACGAGCTCGCCCGCCGCCTCCTCGCCGACAAGAAGACAGCCAACCTCAGCGTGCTGAACTTGGGCATCGGTGGCAACCGCGTGCTCAACGACGTCACCGGCCCCAGCGCGCTCGCCCGCTTCGACCGCGATGTCCTTGCCCAATCGGGAGTCAAGTACCTCATCATCCTGGAGAGTATTAATGACATCGGCCACGCCACCGACCCCGTCAATCCGAACGGCATCGTCACAGCCGACGACCTAATCGCCGGCCTAACCCAGCTCGCCGAACGCGCCCACATGCACGGCATCAAGGTCTTCGGAGCCACCCTTACCCCTGACGGAAAATCCAAATACGATCAGCCCGGCGAAGAGCCCATGCGCCAGGCTGTCAACCGATGGATTCGCACCACTTCAGAGTTCGACGGATTCATCGACTTCGACAAAGCCACCCTGGACCCCGCCAACCCCACCGTCTTTCTGCCCACCTACGACCATGGCGACCACCTCCACCCCAACGACACCGGCTACAAGGCCATGGGCGACGCAATCGACCTCAAGCTCTTCCAAGCGAAGTAGTTCTGCATGTAGCAATAAAAACGGGGCGCAACCAGATCTCTGGTCGCGCCCCGTTCATTGTTTTGGTTAGAAGCTGAAACTCGCCTGCAGTGTGATTCGGCGTACCGAGTTTCCGCCCTGGATACTCGTCGTCGTACCGAAGGACTTCTGGTTGTTCAAGCTGCCGTTCGGATTGGAGTACGGCACCTCGTTGAATAGATTGAACGCCTGCGCGCCGAGGGTCAGGTTGTACTTCCGGCCCGTTTGCGAGGCGCCTCCGCGCCCACCGCCGCCGCCACCACCACCGCGACCACCGCCGCCGCCGCCACCACCGCGACCACCACCGCCGCCGCCGCCGAAGCCACCACCGCCGCCACCACCACCACGGCCACCACCGCCCGGTCCGCCGCCGCCCGGCCCACCAGGGCCTCCAGGACCGCCAGGTCCACCCTGTCCGCCACCGGCCTGCTGCTGTGCGGCCTGTCTCGCCGCCTGTTCAGCAGAGAGCCTGGCCGCCGTCTTCGGTCCGAAGCCAAAGACCCTCGACAACCTCAGGTTGAGGGATACCTGGGCCGGCCCAGTGCAGAAGTTGAGTGGAATCTGATTGTTGCTAACCGCGTACGGCGTATATTGCGGAGTTGTGCTGTTGGCATCTCCGTAGTTTGTGAAGTTATCCCGGTTGGCGCATTGCGCCCAGCTCCCATAGGCAGGCATGGGCCCAGCAGCGGGGTTCCACGCCGGTCGTACGCTTCCACCCAAGGAAATTGGGTTGGTCGTTCCCGGCATCGTAATGTATTCCGGAAGTCCCGTCGTGATACCGTACGGGCTGCCCGACTGCGCAGAGAGCATCGGGCTGGCTGAAATCTTGAAGGGCAGCGTAAGGTTACCACCCAGCGTCATCCGGCTGCGCACCGAGAACCGCGCGCGGCCATAGTCCACCGAGGAGTTGAACGGGTTGGTGACGCTGCCGTCATTGGTATTGGCCCAGTTCGCCGAGTAGTATCCGAAGATATTGATGCCCTTCGGAGTCCGGATGTTGATGTTGGTGTTGATCTGGTTCTGAAAGAAGATGCCCTCCGACTGATTGATACGCTGGAGCGACCCAACCTGCGTACCGTTCACAGTCGAGGTGATAGGAATGCTACGTGTCATGAACTGGTGAAAGCCGCGCGCATTCAGATACGTCACCGTCACGCTGGCATACTTGCCCAACTGCTGCTCCACCGTGCCCGCCGTCTCGACCGTATACGCGCTGCGCAGCTTGGGGTCAAGCAGAGTGGGATTGGCCGCGGCCGGGTTCACTCCTGGCGATACGCAACTGGAGTTGTTGGAATTCGTGAAGAACCCAGCAGAGTAATTCGGGTTGCAGTTTGCGGAAGCAGGATTGGAATTGGGAGTGGTATAGGAATAGCTCGACGAATTGGTTCCATTGCTTGCAATCTGCGACTGGATGCTGCCCAGTCCGAAGCGGTTGTAGAAGACGCCGAAGCCGCCCCGCAGCACCGTGATCGTCTTTCCGCTCTTGCGCGGAATGCCGTAGGCAAACGACAGGCGCGGCGCTATATCGTGCGCACTGTTGATCACGTTCTGCGTCTCATATCGAACCCCATAACTGAAGGTAAGGCTCGGGTTTACCTTCCAGTCGTCCTCGGCATAGAGCCCAACATCGGTCTCACGCGCGCTGATCGTGGGAACGGCATAGTTCGTGACACTGTACTGGTTGACAATGCCGCACTGGTACGACGAGTAGAGTGGCGATCCGGCCGTCATGTTGGCCACTGAGCAAGGAGTGTTGGGGTTTGGCATAATGGCCAAGCAGTTGCTCGGCTTGGTGGTCACGCTCGGGTCGGTGCACGGATCCAGCGTGTAATTGTAGCTGAATGAGCCATACGATCCGCCGTTCGAGAAGTTCGACTCGCTCGACGTCCGCAGTCGCCCGCCCAGCCGGACGAAGTTCTTGGTCAACTGGATCGAGGTGTAGTTCTGGAGCTCATAGTGGTCGCTGGTATTGTTGCTCTGGCTGCCGCTGCTGACGTTGAAGCCGCCGTTTACGCTGACCGACGGACTATTGCCCGGCGTGATCGAGTTCGAGGAGTCGTGTTGATATTCGAAACGCGACTCGTTAATCACCTTGGTGCTGATCAACTGCGTATCGCTGATCTGCACAGTCGATTCGGCGCTGCTGCCGCTGGACACGCGTAGCAGTGCGCTGCTCACCGAGGGATTGACGCTGTTGTTCCCCGCTTCATAGGAATAACGCGCCGTCATCGTGTTCTTCGAGCCCAGCATCGTGTCTACCCGCGGGCTGATCTCCCAGCGTGTCGATGGCGACGACAAAGCGCGCGCTGTGTAGGGGAAAGGATTGTTGGTGCAGGTCAGATCCTTGGGCGCGCACAACACCACGGAAGTCGGGGAATTCGAAAAGAAGCCATTGGGATTGATGATCGAGTTGTTCGAAACGTCGCGGCGAGAGCCCGACAGCGTAAACGACATCCCATTGCGGATCGGCCCCGTCATATTGCCCATGAAGAAGATCGTGTGATAGTCAGGCTGTACGTTCTGCGCACCCAGATACGGCGACGAGGTATTCAGTGCCTTGTCCTGGAACTGGCCCGATGCGTTGCCGTGAAATGCGCTCGTCCCCGGCTTGGTGATGATCTCGATGCGCCCGTAGCCAACCTGGTCGTACTGCGCTGAGAAAGGGTTCTGGTTGATGCGGATCGCCAGAATCGAAGACTTCGGAGGCAGTTCCCCACCGGTAAAACCATCGATGTAAACCTGCCCGCCGTTGGGTCCGGCTGCCGGCCCTGCCAGCGCCTGAAGCTCGCTCAGCAGATCGTCCGGATCGTCCGACAGCGCGTCCAGAGCAGCTCCAGTAATCACCGTTGCGCTGGCGTTGCTGTCCGGGTCCACACTCAGCGAGACCGTGTCCGTCGTGACGTTCACCTGCTGTTCCTGCTCTGCCAACGCCATGGTGGCGTCTACGTTCAGGTTCGCGCCCGCCGTTACCTGGATCGCCGGCTTGGCAAAGCTGGCAAAGCCAGTCGCCTTAACGCTCAGCGTATATGTGCCTGCGGGCACACGGAAACTATATGTGCCGTCGCTCTTTGACGTGGTCGTCTGGACCCTGCCCGTGGCCGGCGTCAGAGTCACCGTCGCGCCCGGAATCAGTGCATCGTCCGGGTCCACCACCATGCCATGAACCGTGGCACCAGAGGTGACTGCGGTGGACGCTGGCGGCTGCTGCGCCATCATCGTAAACGGGGCCAATACAACCGGGACAACCAGAAAAATCACCACTACCAACCAACGCATTCGGTAAGACATCCCAACTCCTCGATAAAAACGTGTCGTACAAAAGTTGAAAAACATTATTCTCCGCCGCCGCCGCCACCGCCACCGCCAACACTCATCCCCAGGCTCATACCGCCATTCGGGTTTGCGGTCAAAATCGGTTCAACTCCGGTAAGCAGTGTGATTACGTCCACGATACTCGCTCCGGGAGATGGTTCGGACGCTACTACCATCACCGCATCGCCAATCTTCAGATCGGTCAACTTAATCAAAGGAAGACGCGGCATCATCGATGAGAGGTCCGATCCGGCAGATCGCCGGAAAGCACCGGCCGCGTCCTCTTGTCCCGCAGCGCCTGCCGCTGCACCTGTTGCCCCTGCCCCGGCAGCAGTCGTTCCTAAGGTTGAATCGACGCCAATCGCTGCCAGCGCCGCGTCGGGAACTGGTGCATTGACAGGAGCACTGGCTGTCGCTACTGTCGCGTCGCCGCCGCCACCGCCGCCACCGCCGCCACCTCGACCGCCGCGACCGCCGCGTCCACCACCACCGCCACCATTACTGCGGTTCGCCAACATCGTAGCCGTCATCAACGGGATACTGCGCATATCGCTGTTCGCCGTCACATTCACGATCATGATCTTCTTAGTCGCCAGGTCTTTGAACGTAATCTTCCCCGCCACCGGATCGATGCTTGTAAGCAGCCCCGACAGGTTCAGGAACGACCCGCTCATGATCTCTTCGGCTTGGATCGACAGGCCGTCCGTGGACTTGTTGCCAAGAACCTGCAACTGGTCCTTAGGCTCGACCTGGGCGAGTGTCCCTGGCTTGGAGTCCTCATACTTCACCGAGCCGTTCTCAAATCTACGAAACTTGGTTGCGCTGGTCGTATTGACCGTCAGCTTCTTGGAACCAGACTGCAGGGTGATAATACCCTTGGCGGAATCGACCGAACTCACAATGCCGCCCGTGCCGCGCTCTTTCCAGTCGGCCTGCTGCGCGGCCTGCATCTGTGCAATCGCGACGGATTTCATCACCACCACCAGCCTAGCCGTCAAAGCACTGGGGGTATCACCCGGCTTGCCCGTCGCCAGTATCCGGTCGCCCACCGCGATGTCGGAGAATTGACTAGGCTTCGCTGACTTCAAGTCCGTGCTGCCCACGGCAAGCTGTACAACCTTGGCATCCGTGGGAACGGTAACCGTGATCGCCTGCCCAGTATCCGTGGCCAGCGAAATAGTGGTGCCAGAAACCGTCTTCACCGTGCCAAGCTGCGATACAGAAGCCGCCGCCGCAGGTGCCTGGGCCTGCGCCGCTATCCCGAAACACGTCCCCCACGCCATGGGAAGCAACAGTCCGGCGCTAAGTGCAATCCTGATTGAGAACGAGTTGTTTCCAATTGCCATCTGGTTCCTTATGGCTACTGCCTCCGGGTATCTTTTCCCCCGGGCAAGACCATGGAATCACTCATAATGAACCAGTGATCCACAGACATGCATTCTTTGCCTATCTAAGGATACGACTCGGCACCCCAAAAGTTTCGTCAGACTGCAACATTTCAACCGCAGAGTATGCACGACGTTGACGAACAGGAAGCGAAACCAATCGATTCGACACCATCATTTGTATCCTCTACGCAACGCATCAGGTTATTTCCGAAATTGTAGCTCCTGATGTTTATTGATCGCTCTCGTTCATCGGCCCGTGCTCAGTACACGATTGAGCATAGATATCGGAGCTTAAGTGGCCCTGAAACCCCATCCAAATGCCACCACACCCACTCGCAGCCGCACGCTCTGACAACCGGTACCCCCCGTGAATTGTTTAACCCTTAAAACAACTGCTAATTTCGCATGGGGAATCACTTGCGCCACACTATGCCCCGTATCGTCGATAATTTAGGGGGAAGAACTCTTCGCCAGGATGCTGCTAACTGCCGATAGATGAAATACAGCTCTCCTGCAAATAGATAGGATTCCTTGTAGATGCAATGCACCCTGACGATCGGAACCAAATGAAACCAGATGAAGGACGAAAGCGCGTCGTAATTGAAGATATCCAACCGCAGATCGATTGCGGCCATACTATGGTTCGCCGTTTCCTCGGCGACCGCATCGCAGTCTCCGCCGCCATATACTCCGATGGGCACGACCACGTCCTCGCCCGCCTTCTTTACAAACACCACAGCGATCCGGTCTGGCTCTCCACACCCATGACCGCGCTGCCCAACGATCTCTGGTCCGCGGAGTTCACCGTGGATAGGATCGGCCTATGGAGTTACACAATCCAGGCCTGGGTGGATCACTTCGATACCTGGTGCGCCGACCTAAAAAAACGCCTCGCCGCGCAGCCTGACCCTGCTAGCCTAGACCCGGAAAAACGCGACCTGCCGCCGCAGGATATCCCCCTCGCGATCACCATCGGCGCTGCCCTCTTCGATCAGATCGCGGCCCGCGCCCTGGGTGTCGATGCAACACAGCTTAAGACCATAGCTGCCTCGCTGCGTACGCTGGCCGGCAACAAATCCGCACTCTACCAATACCCCCTTACTGCGCAGCAGGAAGCGCTTGCCGCACGCTATCCCGACCTCAGCTTCGCTACCACCTGCCATCAGGAGCTGCCACTCTGGGTCGATCGCGAACGCGCACGCTTCTCCAGTTGGTACGAGCTATTTCCTCGTTCCGCCACACCCGATCCAGCCCGTCACGGAACCTTCGCAGACGTCGAACTCCTGCTGCCGGAGATCGCCGCCATGGGCTTCGACATCCTCTATCTACCACCTATCCATCCCATCGGCCGAGCCTTCCGCAAGGGGCCCAACAACAGCACCGCCCCCGGCCCAGACGACGAGGGCAGCCCGTGGGCAATTGGTTCACCAGAAGGTGGGCACAAGTCCATCCACTCCAGCCTTGGCAGCTTCGTCGACTTCGACCACCTGCTCACCGCCATCCAGGCCAACGGCATGGAGCTGGCCCTCGATATTGCCTTCCAATGCTCGCCAGACCACCCTTGGGTAGCTCAGCATCCCGGCTGGTTCCTGCACCGCCCCGACGGCACCATCCAGTACGCCGAAAATCCGCCGAAGAAGTATCAGGACATCTACCCGCTCAACTTCGAGTCCTCCGACTGGCGCGGCGTGTGGGATGAGTTGCTCTCCGTCTTCCAGTTCTGGATCGACCGAGGCGTGCGTGTCTTTCGAGTAGATAACCCCCACACCAAGGCCTTTGCCTTCTGGGAGTGGTGTATCGCGGAGCTGCACCGCAATGCCCCTGACGTCCTCTTTCTCTCCGAAGCCTTCACACGCCCGCATGTCATGTATGGGCTGGCCAAGCGCGGATTCACCCAGTCCTATACCTACTTCACATGGCGCACCCATAAGGCCGAGTTGCAGGCATACTTCGAAGAGATCACCCGGCCCCCCATCAGCGACTTCTTCACCCCCAACCTCTGGCCCAACACGCCTGACATCCTGCATGCCACACTACAAAGCGGAGGCCGCGCCGCATTCCAGCAGCGTCTCATCCTGGCGACGACTCTTGCCGCAAACTACGGCATATATGGCCCCGCCTTTGAACTAGGCGAACACGTCCCACTCCGCTCAGGCAGCGAAGAATATCTCAATAGCGAGAAGTACCAGATCCGCCGCTGGAACCGCCGCGACCCCAACTCCCTCGCCCCTCTCATCACCCTGCTCAACCAGATCCGCCGCACCAACCCCGCTCTGCAAAGCGACCTCTCCCTCCACTTCCACCCGGTCGATAACCCGCAGATCATCGCCTACTCCAAATCCGTAACTGCCTCCGAAGAGACTCCCGCCAACGTCATCCTGGTCGTCGTCAACCTAGACCCACAATACGAGCAGTCCGGGTGGGTCGATCTCGACCTCAAGCAGCTTGGTATCGCACACAACCAGACCTTCGAAGTCGAAGACCTGCTCACCGGCAACCACTACCTGTGGCACGACCGCAGCAACTTTGTCGTCCTACACCCCACCGCCACCGCCCACATCTTCCGCATCACTTGCTCGCGGCCCATGTAGCCTTTGCTCCGCTAAATCCCGTACCCTCGCTCCGCAGCAATCAACCCAGCTTCTGGGTCGGTATTGCGCGGCGGCGGCATAATCAGCGGCGCGCAGAACCCATACAACGAAACGCCCCCATAGCACACCAGCGGCACCAGATAGCCCAGCGCCATGCTCCCCGTCGAGTCTGCAATCCTGCCCAGCAGCAGTGGAAAGAATGCCCCGCCCACAATCGCCAACACCAGGAACGAGCCGCCCAGCTTCGTATTCTCGCCCAGCCCCTTCAACCCCAGCGCAAAGATCGTCGGGAACATGATCCCCAGAAAGAAACTCGACGCCACGATCGTCCAGGCGCCCAGCATCCCAGGATGTGTTACCGTAACCGCCATCAACAGTACGTTGATTGTGCCGTAGATACCAAGCAGCTTGCTTGGCTCCACATACTTCATGATGGGAGTCGAAATAAACCGTCCTGCCAGCATCGCCACCAGAGAATAGACGATGTAGTTCGCCGCCGTTTTCTCATCGATCGTTGTATAGGCCTTCATATAAAAGATAATGTTGCTCCACACAGATATCTGCGCGCCCACGTTGCACACGTTGGCGGCCACTGCAAACCATAGCTGCGGATAATGCAGCAACGCTCGGAAGCTCCCATGCCCCTCTGTATTGCCCTCATGCTCGCTCAGGATCTTCGGAAAATGCATTCGCGATAACGCAAATGCAAACAGCAGCACTACCGACCCGAGGGCGATGTACGTCGGCACAACCCGCATAATCTCTCCATGCAGATATCCCGCGTACGTTCCCGCGGCCTTCTGCGCGGACACCTGCGCCTGGGTCAACTCCACGCCCGACAGGATGAACGTCCTCCCCACCAGCACCCCCAGAATCGTGCCCGGAGGATTGAACGACTGCGCAAAGTTCAGCCGCCGCTCGCTCGTCAGAGCCGGTCCGAACTGCGCTACAAATGGGTTCGCCGCCGTCTCCAGAATCGCCAGCGAGCACCCCACTGCAAACAGCGCCACCAGGAACAACGAATACTTGCCGCTCACCGCCGCCGGCCAGAACATCAACAGCCCCACTCCAAACAGGCACAATCCCGACACCATCCCTGCTTTATAACCCCAGCGCCGCATCACAAGCGCCGCCGGAACCGCCATGCAGGCGTAACCAGTGAAGTTCGCCGTGGACACCAGCTGCGCCGAGAACTTCGACAGCTCAAACGACTTCTTGAACTGCTGCACCAGAATGTCCGTCAGGTTGTTCGACATGCCCCACAGGAAAAACAGCACAATCACCATTGCGAACAGTGCCATCTGCCCCATCGGAAACACAGCTATGCCCTTGCTGCTTTCCGCCGAACCGCCCCCTGTCGATGTCGAAATCTGCATCCCTGCGCTCCCATCCATTGAGCTTGACTTGGATCGCACCGATAATACCAGCCGAACTCATCGCCGCACACTCCACCATCAACCTTTCCGTCAGAGTAGACTTACAGAAGCGCTTTTTTTCGTTGCAAGGGAGTCCGTTCTTCATGCCGATTTCGATTCGCCGATCTGCCCCCGCTGGAACCAGCCTTCTCGTCCCGGTCTTTCTGTTGTGCCTTCTCAGCCTCACCGCGTTGCAGGCCGTTGCACAGGAGGCAGTCCCGCTCACACCGTTTCAGAAACAGATGAACCGCGTCGACCTCGCATTTGGAATCACCGGTATCTTCGGCACCAGCGTCTCGGGCATAGAGCAGCGCGACACCGGTTCCACCAATAACAACCTGCTCATCAGCCCCAGCAGCACCGTCAGTGAGCTGTTGACCATACGCTATATCGCCAAACCCCTGCTCGGCTATGAGTTCAACTTCGGCATCTCTCGCAACACCCAAAACTTCACCTTCACCCCGCCGCTCACCTCGAGTCTTCTGAACAGCGCACAGACCGGTGCCCGCGAGCTGACCCTGGGCTATGTCGCCCACACCCCAAAGATCTTCGGCGTCCAGCCCTATCTCGGTGCCGGCGGAGGCACTATCC
>CAIZFH010000093.1 GCA_903932155.1 uncultured Granulicella sp.
GCCTCCATGATCCGGTGTCTGCCCCGAGGCGTACACCGGTCTTTCAAATTTAATGCAGGAGATAACCTATGAGCCTCGCAGCGCTGGAGCCGTGCTCCATATCCGCCCCGCCCGCGTCGGGGAGTCTGTTCGTGGCCACCTCCCTCCACGTCTGGTTCACAAGCGAGCCGGAGCAATTCGCCCGCGACTTCCAGATCAACGACACGGTGTATCGGCGGCTCGATCCCGAGTATTACGCCTGGCTGCGGTCACGCATGGTGGTTGCCAAGAAGGCCGCGACGGCCGGGCATCTCCCGCCGGCCGCGTTCGAAGATTTGCGCGTGCGCTTCAACGCCGTCCACGAATGGGCGGTCGGGTATTTTGGCGAGGCACTATTGCTCGCCGCGGTGCGGGGATTTCGTTCGGGCGGCTATGATCCCCCGGTAGCTAAAGAAGAAGTCCGGTGCGTCCCGGTGCCGGGCCCGCGGAAGAGCGCCGCTGATGACATCTCGCCGGAGGCTATGGCCTTGGTCGATTCGATCAGTGAGCGTGCGCTTTCGCTTGGCTGGAAACGGCAAAGGCTCTATGCTGTTGGCCGCAGTCGTGTTCTCGACCCAGGGCGCGGCCTCGTGTGCTTTCTGAAGGCTGGCGACCGCATCGGCGAAGTCACGCGGCAGTCCATCGAACTCGTTGGCCCGCCGCCGCTCGAAGGCCGGCAACGCTTCTACAACCCGGATGTGGACCAGCCGTGGGTTCGCCGAATCAGGTGAGATCGGCGCGGGAGCATTACGGCTAGGGGCGCCATGACTGAAAACTCCTCTGCGCCTCCACGAAAACGTCGGACCAATCGTCGCGGAGAGGCTCAACCCGAAGATCCACCATGGCAAACCGCAGGAAATCCTCTATCGAGATTCTGCCAGTCGGACAGTGCGCTGTGCCGACTTCTGCTCTCTGGCATCCGGCGCCCGGGCCCAAGTGCAGATGCGGAAACCGAATTGGGCTTTGGCCCTCCGGATGCCAGTGGTAGGAGATCACCTCGCGCTCATTGAAATCGTCCAGGGAGTAGTAGTACGCTGCCGTGCGAACCTTCCACTGCCCTCGTTCGCCGGTATTCTCGACCACACGGTAATGATGAACCATCCGGAGTTTGAGCCGCCCTGCGCCAGCCAGTTTCACGGGTAGGCCATCACCGATCAGGACGGAATGGGGTCGCGCAGATGGGTGATAGCCACCGGCGACGTTCAAGACGCCGGGAGTTACGCAAGAGACGACCCGGCGCAAAGGACGAAGGAATTCCTCAACGGCTTGTCGCGCAGTCGCACCGGGCACGGGTGATCTATTTCTCGGCGAAGGGGATGAGCATCGAGACGTAGGTCACGCCCGGATCACTACCGGCGCCGTTTTGGAAGCGCCCTTCCTTCCAGGCGCGCAAGAACTCCTCTCCGCTCATGTTCAGATAGTGGCGGGCGGCGTTGTCCAGAATAACCAGGCCCTCGGCATCGGAGACCTCGTGGATGTCCTTGCCGAGATCGAGGACGTCGTTGACCATGGTTCACCTTCCCTATGTCCACTATCTCAAAAACGACTCCACGGAACAAGTTGCTCAACCGCTCAACCAAACAACGAACAGCCGAAATGATTTCCGTACTTTAATTGGACAGTTTGGCGACATCGGGAGTATCTATTACCGACAGCAAGGTTTTGGCGGTTAGATGCACAGCAGAAACCGCGAAGCCACTGGCACTCGATAGTTCGGCCGAGCGATGGGACGCTCGTTAATCCCTTTCCCTCCCTCCTTCTTCAGAGAAGACGTGTATCCAATCCCATGACTGACCAGATTCCTTTGTACGCCGCCGACGGTACGCCGTGGGGCTTTCGAACCCAGGAGGCGGCACGACGCCTGATCGCCAATGGACTGGTGAACCCATCCTACGGCCGCAAGGGACATCTGAAGGCGATCTTCTCCAAACAGGCCGACGGAGCTTCGGCGGTGGAGCGCAAAATGCCAGGCGGGACCCACTACAGTTTCCAGACGCGGCTGGAAAGCGGCCCGCTGGTGTGGAAGCTCAAGAGACTCGGCAAAGGCGACGAGTTTCGACCGATGTTCGGACAGGTCGTGGCCGACTGTCTGAGCCCGTAACC
>CAIZFH010000094.1 GCA_903932155.1 uncultured Granulicella sp.
GATCTGGGGTGCGCATACGCGAGCCGCCGCATTCGGACCGCATATTTTACAAAGAATAGACCAAGAATCGAATACCCTCGGCATGCACTCCCGTATACCACCGGTACATATACTTTTCTCTTTGTTTTGAATATTTTGCAAAAAAATGGGGGAGGGGGGAGGGGTGCTAATTCGTGGGGTTATCGGAGGGTGAGGCGGAGTTCGGCACCGGTGTAGTGGGCGGTGCGGGCGGCGGTTGGGGCGGGCGAGTAGGCCGCCGGATGCGCGGCGGAGACCAGGACGACCTGGAAGGTGCGGTGGTCGAGCATGCCATCGAAGCTGCCGGTGCGTTTGCCCAGGGTGAGGGTTGCGGATTTGTCGTCCCATCGGATGGGGATTTGGGAGAAGGCTCCGTGCTCGTAGTCGAAGGTGGTTCCCTGGTCCTCGTAGAGGAGGAAGCTGCCGTTGGCCCCGGCGTAGACGTAGAGGGTGGTGGGGTCGGAGGGCTTTTCGCCGATGTACTGCATCGGTGGGGCGTAAGGGATGATGGAACCGGCGCGGACGAAGACGGGGATGCGATCGAACGGCGCGGCGGCGGAGATGCGGCCGGAGGCGGTGGGATGACCGGTCCAGTAGTCGTACCACTGGACGGAGGCGGGCAGGTAGACGGAGCGGGTGCGCTGCTTATATTCGGTGACGGGAGTGACGAGCAGGGCGGGGCCGAACATATATTCATCGGGCAGCTCGCGGGCGATGCGGTCTGCCGGGAAGTCCATGACGAGGGGACGCATCATGGTGTAGCCGGACTGGGTGGTCCAACCGGCCTGGGAGTAGATGTAGGGGAAGAGGGCGTAACGGAGGCGGTCGAAGCTGAGCTGGGCGTTGAAGGCTGGGGTGCCGTCGCCGAGGGTCCACATCTCGCGCGGGCGGAGCTCGCCGTGGACGCGGAGGAGCGGGGTGAAGGTGGAGTACTGGAACCAGCGGGCGTTGAGTTCGCGCCACTCGTCCTGATTGTCGGGCGTCATGGGCTGTTTGGAGAACTTATTCTGCATGGTGTATCCGCCGGTATCCATGGTCCAGTAGGGCAGGCCGGAGATGCTGGCGCCGAGGCCGGCGGCGATCTGCTTGGACATGGCGGTCCAGGTGGAGGTGATGTCGCCGGACCAGGGCACGGCGGAGGTTCTCTGCAGGCCGGAGAAGCCGGAGCGGGTGAGGATGAAGACACGCTGATTGGGCGCGGCCTGGCGCTGGCCGGTGTATACGCCATCGCTGTTCATGAGGGCGTAGCCGTTCAACATGCGGGAGCCGGTGCCGAGGAAGGTTGGATCCATGTGGGTCTGCTGTCCTTCGAGGGAGGGCGGCGAGGGCGTGACGTCGGGCTCGGTGGCGTCCATCCACCAGGCATCGACTCCCTTGGAGAAGAGGCCGGTGTTGACCTGGGACCAGAAGAGCTTGCGCGCGTCCGGATTGAAGGCGTCGTAGAAGGTGTAGGGCTGGCCGATCCAGTCTTTCATGTGCTCGGTGAGGTTGGGCTGGTAGAGGAAGCCGTGGGCGTCCATCTCTTTGGCGTTGTCGGTGTTGGGATTGAACTTGCCCCAGACGGAGATCATGAGATGGCAGTGCAGGTCGTGGATGGACTGGATCCAGCCGACGGGGTCGGGAAAGCGGGTGGGATCGAACTGGTGCGAGCCCCAGGAGTCGGTACGCCAGTACTGCCAGTCCTGCACGATGTTGTCGAAGGGGATCTGGCGCTGGCGGAACTGCTTGACGACATCGAGCAACTGGTCTGCCGTCTCGTACCGCTGGCGCGATTGCCATAGGCCGAAGACCCAGTTGGGCAGCATGGTGGCCTTGCCGGTGAGGAAGCGATAGCCGGCGATGACCTGATCGGGGGAAGGGCCATAGACGAAGGTGTAGTCGATGCCATCGCCGACCTGCGACCAGAGGGAGGTGTCCGCAGAGGGCGGCGGGGTCTTCCACTGGAAGGTGAGGGTGGACTGCTGCTCGGGGTCGTTCTCGATCTTGATGGGGTATTTGTGTCCGGCGAGGAGATGGACGAGGGTCTGATCGTTGGTGGGGTTCCAGCTCTGACGCCAGTGGTTCATCACCAGCTTGCCGTCGAACCAGACCTGAATGCCTCCGTTGGAGTAGGCCTGAAACTGGTAGTCGCCGGTAGTGGGGGCGAGGATGGAACCCTGCCAGCGTTGTGCCTTGAGCGGGGCGGGACGTCCACCGTCAGCGGGACGATTGCGGCGCATGTCGATGCCGATGTCGGAGGATTGGGCTGGCGGCTGCGAGCCGTCGATGGGCGCGAGAGTGAGGCCACCGGGCTTGCCGTCGGCGTCGAAGAGGTTGGCAGGCGGGATGGCGGCGAAGGGGCGCAGATCGCCGAAGCGAGTGAAGGAGGTGTTGTCCCAGAGGATGCCGTAGCCGCGCGAGGAGACGAGGAAGGGCACGACGATGTTGGTGTTGTGCTGCCAGAGGTCGAGGTCGTAACCCTTGATGTCGGTGATGCCGAGCTGCATTTGGCCGAGGCCGTAGAGGGACTCGCCGGGCTGGGAGTTCCAGCGTTGCTGGATGTGGGATGTGTCTTCGCCCTGGACGGTAGCGGGCTCGATGGTGCGGCTGGCGGCGGCTTCGGAGAGGATGGGACGGCCCGCCGCGTCTGCGAAGGAGACGGCGCCGGAGTTGCGGTTGACGATGACCTGGAGTTTGGCGGTGGTGAGGACGAAGGACGCGGGGCGCTGGGTGAGCTTCCATCCGGTGGCGATGGACGGGTGAGGAACGACGTCGATGGAGGCGCGGGAGAAGAAGCTGGAGGATTTGGCGAAGGCGACACGGACGACGGTGTCGCTGAGGAGCTGGATGCGGAGATCGCCGGAGTCGAGGTGGAGGGTGAGGCCGTCAGGCTGGCGGTCGATTGTGGGTGCAGCGGCATGCAGGGTGAGTGCGGAGAGGAGAGCGGCTGCGAACAGGAAAGCTCTGGGAAATTGCATGGGAAAAGTGTACGCCGCGATCCCACCCATTCCGCAAAGAGCGCGGAATGGATGGGGCACCCGAAATCCGGGGATAGAGGAGAACGGATGGGTTTCGTGTTATTCAAGGGCGCACAGGTATGATGGAAGTCCGGCGATATTACGCGGAATGATGCTGTTTGCATGACAATTTGGCACTGGAACAGGGACCGATGCAGAAGACCAGAAGTGGAAGAGTGGAGCTGTTCGACACGAGCCTGCGCGACGGACTGCAGCAGCCGAACCTGGACATCTCGGTGCCCAATGCGGTGGGATTGTTGCAGCGGATGGGGGAGTTTGGCGTACGGTACGCGGAGATTGGCTTTGCTGGAGCCAATCAATTTGTGGGCGATCTGGCCAGCGCTCTGCGCACGGTGGATACCGGAGCGATGAAGCTGGCGCTGTTCGGCAGAACGCGCGGCCGGGGCAGCAAGGTGCAGGATTGGGCCGACGCGCAGATCATGGTGCGCCACAAAGAGCGCGTTCCGGTAGCAGTGGTGGTGGTGAAGTCTCGACTGCTGGATGTTGCGAAGTCGCTGGAGACGACGCCGGAAGAGAACCTGCTGATGGCACGCGAGACGATCGCGTACCTGCACGACAATGGACTGGAAGTTCTGGTGGACCTGGAACACGCTCTGGATGCCTACTGCGGACGGCGCGAGAATGGCGAGGCGTGCGATGCCGACTTCGCGAAGCGCAGCCTGGAGTACTTCCATCAGATGGTGGCGCAGTGTGTCGAACAGAAGGTGAGCCGGATTGTTGCGTGCGACACGACGGGCGGCGCGAGCCCGGAGGAGGTTGGGCGGCTGTTTGAGGGGCTGAGGGGCGAGCATCCCAATGCAGGATTTGGATTTCATGGGCACACGGACCGCGGCCTGGGAATCGCTAACACGCGGGCGGCAATTCTGGCCGGCGCCGTGCAGATACAGGGCACGATTCTGGGCACCGGGGAACGCTGCGGCAATGTGAACCTGACGACCGTGATCGGGGCCATGCAGCTACGCGGCGAGGCGGAGTTTGTGGATGCCAAAGCGTTGACCGGACTGACTGCGCTTGCCAATGCGGCGTATGCAGCGTTCTCGCTGGAGGCTCCGCACGGCACTCCCATCGTGGGCGCGGGGGCATTTGGGACGTGGGCGGGCATGCATGGAAGCAGCGAAGGAAAAAATCCTGGCGCATACCTGTGGTGCGATCCGGCAAGAGTCGGTGCGAGTCCGCGCATTGGGGTGAACGCTCAATCGGGACGGGCGAATATTATTCTGCTGTCGAAGACGCTGGGGGTTGCGTTGAATGCAGCGCAGGCGCAGACGCTGCTGGACACCAACCAGGCGATGATCGATGGCGGAGGCTATACGGCCAGCGAGATATCGTTCACGCTGGCCTGCATGAAGGTGCTGGACACGCTGCGACACAGCTTCAGCGTAAAAGGCTGGCGCGTGCTGGACGAATCGGACGAGGCGGGCCACCGGTACGTGCAGGCGTCGATGTCGCTGGTGGTTGGCGAGGGACAGTTGACGACGACGCGCGCCGAGGGCTCCGGCCCAGTGGATGCGCTGACCAAGGCGATGCGGCAGGAGCTGGAGAAATGGTATCCGGCGGTGGCGCAGTTGCGGCTGGATACGTTCAGTGTGACCGCGATCGATGTAGTGGCGCACGATACGGCGGCGCATGTGCGGGTGACGGTGAGCTTCCACGCGGAGGGGCATTCGTCATGGACGACGGCGGGAGTGAGCAGCGACCTGAACCAGGCCGCGCTGATGGCCATTGTGGATGGATTCCACTATTGGTTGCTGAAGAACTCGGTGTAAGGGGCTAAAGCCCCATTGCAGAGGAAACTCATACGGCACGGCTGAAGCCGTGCCTTGGAGATAAAGGGACCGTGAAATGGCCTAGACAGGAGTTCAGCATGTGGAATGGTGTTCAGGTGCTATATTTGGGGTTCCTTGCTGTTCAGGCCCCGTCACTAATTGCTACGGGCCAAAGCGTTGGGACCTCTCCTGCTGCCGTCGTTAGGCAATACTGCGAACTCGATATGAAGGGTGCGAGGCTGTCTAGTGAGAATCCTTACATGGACAGAATTTCTGCACTGGGGACGTGGCAAATCGAGCCGGGATGGGACTCCGTCATCGTAGTCAAGGATTTCATAATTGTTCGGGAGCACACAGGCCAACGCACATCGAGCGTCGCAGTGCGGTATAGAGTCCTGGGTCAGATGACCGGAGCAAACGTGACTCCGGCACGCCAGCACGAGGAACTCGTCACGTTCGTCCTAGAAAGACCCGGAAATACATGGAAAATTGAGCGACCTCTAATTCCGCCTCATGTGTCCGTTCAGGCAGAAGCAACGGCTCTACGCGATCTCCTTAGCAGCGAGAAGGACTCACAGCGCAGGAAGCGCCTTGACCAAGGCCTAGCCGTACTCAGCCGTTGGGCGGGTGGCCCAAGTCTGAAATAGTTCTCATAAGCAATACGGATTTCACCGAAGGCAAGTGTGGGTGAGTGTGCATCCCACCCATGCCGCTATGAAAGCGGCATGAATGGGGCACCCGGTTTGGATGAATAAGTTGGTAGCTACTTTGCGGTGAACTGGGCCTCGATGGGGGGCATAGCGTCCCAATCGTCGGTGCGGAAGGGCGAAGTCTGCAGGCCTGCTCCGTTATAGAGATTGGCGGTGTTGGGGAAGTTGTCCCAGGCGTAACGGACGGCGACGGGCGCGCTGACCTTGGGGCTGCTGACGACGACCGTATCACCTACGATTTTGGCGTCGGCGTCGATGAACTTCTGATCATCGCCGGCGATCTGGAACCACTTGAGCGGGCCGCCATCCTTCGACTTGAGGCCAGCGGCGTGGGTGAATTTGACGCTGATCGCGCTGCCCTGGACCTTGTTGGACGCGTAGATCGGTCCGGAGAACTCGATCTTCTTGCCATAGACATTGGCCAGGGCGATCCGGTTGAGGGCGTCTCCCAGCGGCTCCTTGTTCTTGGGATGAACATTGTGAATTTCGCCGGTGTCGAGGACGACCGCCATGCCGCTATTCTTCAGCGAAAGAATCTTGGCCTGCTGTTCGCGGACCAGGGGATTGTTGCTGACGTTGGCCTGTCCGGGAAGCTGTACGACGTAGAAGGGGAAGTCTCCCTGGTGCCAGCGTGCACGCCATGTGGTGACCATGGTGTCCATGACGTGTCCGTAGAGCATGACGCCGTGCGCGCCGCCGGTGATGGACTCGCCCTGATACCAGATGGCTCCGCGAATGGCGAAGGGAATAATGGGGTTGATCATGCCGTTGTAGAGCACGATGGGTTGGTGCTGGTCGCGTGAAGGATCGCGCATTGGCCCAGGGGCTGAGGCGCGCGCATTGATGGTGAGCGGTGCGGGAGGAGCTCCGGCATCGGTTGCGCCAGGATGCGCCTTGAAGTAGTTCTCACGAGCGTCAAACTTGTCGAGCATGGGCTTGAGCTGCGGGTCGGCGGCCATGGCGTCGCGAGGAATCCATGCCTCGGCGGTGCTTGCTCCAAAGGCCGAGACCAGGATGCCAACGGGGAGCTTGAGGGCCTGGTTGAGATCGCGACCGAAGAGATAGCCGACGGCGGACCAGTCGGGCACGTTCTGCGGCGTGCAGACCGTCCATGAGCCGGTGACGTCGGACTGCGGTTCGAGCGCGGCGACGCTGCGCGCCTGGAACATGCGCAACTGCGGATAGTTTGCGGCGGCGATCTCCTTGTCTTCGTTGAGCAGGCCATAGGGCCCGTGGCCCTTGGACGAGACGTTGAACTGCATGTTGGACTGGCCGGAGCCGAGCCACACCTCACCGACCAGAACATCCTTAACGACGATGGGAGCGTCGCCCACGGCATCGCCGGCGATGGTCATCTCGAATGGGCCACCGGCCTTGAGGCCGTAGAGGCTGACCGTCCACTTGCCCTGCATGTCGGTGGTGGCGGAGCGCATCTGTCCGTTGAGGGTGACGGCGACCTTCTCGCCCGGAGTGGCTGTGCCCCAGATGGGCACGAGAGTGCCGCTTTGCAAGACCATGTGATCGCTGAAGAGCGCGGAGGGCTTGACCGCGGCGTGTGCCGTTGCGGAGAGACACAGCGCGATGCAAAGGGATGCGAAGAGAGAGCGTGGGTTGATGGAGTTCATAGATTCCTCGTTAGGTCTGATTGACTAGCAAAAGGCCCTGGGCTAAAGCCCCATACTTCTACGAAGCTAATTCAGGGGGCACCTGGCGCGACTGCTGTGCGAGCTTGCAAATGGCAGTCCAGGTGCGTTTTTTTAGCAGACTCATAGTACAGCCTTTAGAAGGAATAAGACTACTGGTTATGCAAAGGGCGACATATTTGCCATGGCCATTTATTCTCAACACGGATGGCCAGCACATTTTCACCGACGAGGAAGACCGAGGCGCCTGCCAGCTTCAATGTGCTGGTGAAGCCGACGGGGGCGGTGTGCAATCTGGACTGCAAGTACTGCTTCTTTCTGTCGAAGCAGACGCTTTATCCGGACAGCGACTTCCGGATGGCGGACGATGTGGTGGAGGAGTACATTCGCCAACTGCTGGAGTCGCAGCAGGGGCCGTCGGTGGCGCTGGCGTGGCAGGGCGGCGAGCCTACGTTGATGGGGCTGGATTTCTTCCGCCGGACCATGGAACTGGTTGCGAAGTGCCGGAAGCCGGGGCAACAGGTGGAACACTCGATCCAAACCAACGGCACTCGCCTGGACGATGCGTGGTGCGAGTTCTTCAAGGAGCACAAATTTCTGGTGGGGCTGAGCGTGGATGGACCACGCGAGCTGCACGATACCTACCGCGTAGACAAAGGCGGCAAGGGAACATTCGACCAGGTGATGCAGGGCTGGGAGATGATGCGGAAGCATGGAGTGGAGTTCAACATCCTGTGCACGATTCATGCCGCCAACGTGCAGCATCCGCTGAAGGTTTACCGGTTCTTTCGCGATGTGCTGAAGGCCAGGTTCGTGCAATTCATCCCGATTGTGGAGCGAGGAAGCGCCGAACTTGTGTCGATTGCCAATGTGGGCTGGGGAGAGCGCGGAAGCGACCCGCGGCCTCTCTATACACAGTCCGGCAATCAGGTGACGGACCGATCGGTGGACGCAGAGGCGATGGGTCAGTTCCTGGTGGAGATCTTCGAGGAGTGGGTGCGGCGCGATGTGGGCTCTGTGTACGTGCAGATCTTCGACACCACGCTGGGAGCGCATCTGGGCCAGTATGGGCTATGCATCTTTTCGCCCACCTGCGGCAATGCGCTGGCGCTGGAACATAATGGCGATCTGTACAGCTGCGATCATTTTGTGGAGCCGGATTTCAAGCTGGGCAACATCATCGAGGACCATATGGCCGATCTGGTGGCCTCGGAGAGACAGCGCAAATTCGGCAGAGACAAGCAGAGCACTTTGCCCAGCTACTGCCGCGAGTGCGATGTGCTGTTCGCATGCAACGGCGGCTGCCCGAAAGACCGCTTTATCGCTACTCCCGATGGAGAGCCGGGGCTGAACTACCTGTGTGCCGGGTACAAGCGGTTCTTTCAGCATGTGGATGCAGCGATGCGCAGGATGGCGGAGCTGCTGCGGCAGGGACGCGCTCCAGCGGAGATAGTGCAGTGGGTTGCAGGCGAGGACGAGCGGTGGAAGGCTGTGGCCGCAAAGATCGGCCGGAATGAGGCATGTCCGTGCGGCAGCGGGAAGAAGGCGAAACATTGCCACGCTTCGTGACAGTGAGGGACTCGAATCGAACAGTAACCATCTATTTATCAATAGTTTGACAATGAGATGGTTGAAAGTACCCCCAAATGTACCCCCAGCGATACGGCGCTAAGGCTGCAATCCGCGCTTTCCCCATCCTTGCCGGGACAGAGCTAGCAACACCGGACTGCATCCAGCTTTGCCCCCTGCTACCGCCTAGAAGGCGCTCCAATGGGTACATCCTTTCTCTCGTCTAAACGCTTGAGAATGCTCTTGAGGGCGGCCTTGATCTCCTGAATCTCCTCCTCAGCTTTGCGGTTGATCCTGTAATCATTCTTGGCCCGCTGGTCGGATTCCTTCGCCTGCAGGTTTTGCCCGATCAAGATGAGGGGCATGAGAAAGAGTTGGATCATGTTGGAGATAAATAGCCAAAGGACGAAGCCTGGGAATGGATCGAAACGTATGGCCTTAGGCGTTAAGATATTCCAAGAGAGCCATATCACCGTCCAAAGGAAAATGACTACAAAGAAGCCCATCGAGCCCACGCGAAGTGTGATCCAAAGTGCAACACGATTGAGCTTTGTAGCGGGAACGGTGTTTGTGGCGTCGCCATCGTTGGTTACATCGGCATGTTTGGCGCGCATCCGGTGCCCCCTTGGTTAGGTGTGTGCATTGACCTAAGATATCTGATGCGGGAAAACGAATTTCGAGAGAACAACTCCGTTTCACTCAGTCGCTACACGCCTGCCATACCTAGTGTGCGCCTGCAAGCCGTCTCCTGCCCTTTTCGCTGTGCTACCTCTTTAGTTAGCAACAAACTATGGGACACTACGTGTACTCACAGGTGTACCCTTGCACCACGGACAAACTGAAAACAACTTGAACCAAGGAGAATGAGATGGAAAAACAACTCTTCAAAGTCGGTTATTGGCTAGGCTTGATCTGCACTATTTTCGCTTTGGTCATTCGGCTGCTCAATTTATTTAATATCAGTGCTGCCCACATCGGTACTTATCCTGGCCTTTCCGTTTCTTACTTGGGTTTCACTCGCGCAGCCGTGCTGTTTTTCTTGCTTGCGATTGCTAGCTGGTGCGGGACTACAAAATCCTAACGTAGGACGCATGCATCCTTAGCGGGTGAGCAATTTGAGACAGACACACATTCTTGACAGTTCTACGGTCGAGACAGGTATGTGGTGGAGGAGTTGTTGAGGCTAAGGCCAAAGAGAGAGCCGACTAGGCCGCCTGTGGATTATTCAAACTGAGCAATGCGAGACAGCGTTCCTGCGGTGACTGATCTACCAGCGCCCGCCGAACTCACTCGTACATGGACACGCTTGCACAGCCTTGTGCTTCATCGGAGCCACCGCCAGGGGCTTGCGCGTCTGTGGCTTCACCCTGGTCTCATCGACCGGAGTGGCTACTTCTTTGCAGCCGCGGCCTTCTTTCTGGTCGCCTGAGACTTCTCCTGAATAAGCGTCAGGGCATCGGCGGCGTTGAACGGGTACAGGCGCACCGACTCTTGGCCCGTGGTGCTAAGGGTGACATCTACACGGCGGTTTTGAGCCAGGACAATGACGTTCAGGTCGTGGAGAACTTTCGCCCGCTCCGCGTCGCTCAGGTCAGGATTCTGTTCTAACAGCTCTTTCACCTGGTCGGCGCTGAGTTCTTCCTCCTTGCCAAGGCCGCGCGTTTCAATGCTGGCTTCGGGAACACCCTGCTCAACCAGAAACTGCTTTGTGCGAGCAACACGGCGTTCGGAAAGCGCCTGGTTGTACTCGACTGATCCGCGCACATCCGCATGTCCGGTCAGAGTCAGGTGGGCATCCGGTTTGTATGTGAGGTAGCTCTTGAAGTCCGTCGCGAGGGTGGTCAGGGTTACCTGCTGGCTGTCCACCAGGCCGCCTTCGGGCTTCTCGGCCCTGGGCAGAGCGGTCGGGAAAAAGACACTGTGCAGCGCCAAGCGAGCCTCGAGCCGCACTTGCTCCGCGGGGGGGGGCGGAGGAGGCGGAGGAGGAGGTGGCGGCGGTGGCGGCGCAATCGTCACGCTGGTGTTCGCGGTTGCCGTCTGACCCTTGTCGTCCGATACGATGCAGGTGATGCCTACAGCGCCGGTTGCAGCTCGCGTGGAATCGAACGTTGCCGAGGCGCCGGTGCCGCTGACGGTCCCTGACGCAGCCGAGTAGCTGTAAATCAGCGGGCGGTTCTGCGGGCTCATGCCGGCAGCGGTAATGGCGCTCTTGTCGCCCGGATTAAGTGTGCTGGGGCTGGCCGAGCAGCCGATGGTCGGCGGCGCAAACGCCCTCACCGTGAAGCTGGCCGTTGCGGCGGCAGATTCCCACGGCTGGAGGCCTTCCTTGCCGGGTTTGCCTTCCTTCACTCCACAATTCACCGTGTAGGAGCCGGCCGCCAGCGAACCGGTGGCTACCGAGTCCAACGAAGCCGTCGTTCCGTTGTCCTTCAAGCCCGGCACTCCCGTCCAGGAATAAACCACATTCAGCTTGGGATCCAGGTTGCCAGCCATCGCGGCCACCGTAACCGGGTCGCCGGGGAAGATCCTAGCCGGGCTGGCCGAGCATGTCAGGGTCACTGGCGGAGGCGGCGCGAAGGAGCCGATGTGAAACACAAGGCCGGTGCTCAAACGAAGTGAGGGGATGGGGGTGGAGTCGGCGTAAATGTACTGATAATCCGCCTGGAAGATACGAATCGCCAGATGATGACTCATCTCGTAGTCCACGCCGCCGCCGACCGTCACCACGTAACCCCAGGTGTCAGTCCGATAAACACTGCCGACCTGCTCGGTACCGATCAGAGCATGCCCAAATGGCGTGAAATTGCCTTTAGGGATGCGATAGATCACACCTGCCGAGGCACCAGCGAAATTATCATTCGAATTGTAGGATGCATTGTTGTGGCCGACAGGCCAATCCTCCGATTCAATGTGCTCGCTTCCCTCGACCTGCACACCGAAATTCTTGTTGAAGTAGCGGGTAATGCTCACTGCCGAGCCCCAGTTGATCTGGCCATAGGTACGGCCAGCGACCGAATCCGGAATCCCCTTTATCTTTCCGTTCGGCGCCAGATAGCTGTAGCCAATGAAGATGTCCCACTTGGATGGAGAATCATCCGCATGAGTTTTTCCGGTGGATGTGGCTGTGACCTGGGCGGCCAGGGTGATGGGTATCAACGCTACAAAGGCCAGGGCGAGAGTCCGACTTACAGACTTTGAAACACCGAAGTTCATGCGCTTACTCCTCCGCAATGGAGTTGAATGACCATACTTCAGAAAACTCCGGAGCAAAGGCGTCACTGGACGCAGAACTCATTGCCCACGCCGGGTTGGATGCGACGCGAAGAAAAATGGATAGCTGGAGTTGTGGAGAATCGGTATCCTACCAGACATTCCCCGATCAGCCCGTGCGCAGCTTTGCGACGGCATGGCGGGGAGCGAAGAAAGCTGCTGGTATCGAATGCCGCTGGTACCATCTGAGGCACTCCGCCGCTTCCCTCATGGCCACTGGCAGGGCAACCGATCAGACCCTACAGGCGTTGCTCGGATGGATGAGTACCAAGATGATTGAACGCTACTCGCACGTCCGGGCGGCGGCGAAGCGGAAGGCTGTCAGCGTCTTCGATGTGGGCAGTTCCGAATCTGACTCCCCACAAAATCCCCCACAACCAACCGTGTGCGAAAGTCATAATATCATGTAAGTCTTTTAGGATCATGGTGGGCGGTGAGGGATTCGAACCCCCGACATCCTGCGTGTAAAGCAGGCGCTCTAACCAGCTGAGCTAACCGCCCGTGACGCGCGGGAGAGAGTGCGCGCGGGACTGACCTCAGTGTAGGTGAGTGCCGTGGGGGATGCAACGCGAGGCCATCGCATGGCAACCTATCCGTGCATTCCGACTAGAATAGCGTCATGTCCTACGTTGCAGCGGTGGAACATCTGCATAGTCTCGGCCAGGAGCTTGCCAGTACGTCTGGACGGCGGAAGTTCGATCTGGCGCACATGCGGATTCTGGCGGCTGCGCTGGACGATCCGCAGAAGCAGTTTCCGTCGGTGCTGATTGCGGGAACCAACGGCAAAGGGAGCACGGCGGCGACGTTGGCCAGCATCTGTGCGGCCGCTGGGCTGCGCACAGGGCTGTATACCTCGCCGCATCTGACGCGCGTGACCGAGCGGATTCGCATTGCCGAAGCGGTGGAAGATGCAGGCGGGGCGCTGGGCAACCGCGCCTTGATGGAGATTCCGGAGGAGGAGTTTGCACGGCTCTACTTCCAGGTGGACGAGACGGCGCAGCGGCTGGTTGCGACGGGCGCGCTGCCGCACGCTCCCAGCTTCTTCGAGACGCTGACCGCGCTGGCCTTTCTTACCTTCGCCGAACGCAGGGTGGAGATCGCGATCCTGGAGGTGGGCCTGGGAGGGCGGCTGGATGCGACCAACATTGTGGAGCCTATCCTGTCGATCCTTACCGACATTGCACTGGACCATCAGGAGTATCTGGGGGAGACGATTGCGGAGATTGCGCGGGAAAAGGCAGGCATCCTGCGGCATCATGGCACGGTGGTGACGTTGCCGCAAGATTCCGAGGCTAACAGGTCGATTGCTGCGGCAGCGGCAGAGCTGGATGCGCGCGTGGTGGATGCGGCGCAGTACCTTCCCGCTGGCGGCTTCGCGGTTGACATCGACGAGCAGGGGCCGGCTGCTCCGTTGCGGGCGAACCACTACGAGATTGCAGTGCAAGGCGAGCGACTGCGGGTACACTCTCCGCTGGCCGGCGAGCACCAGCAACGCAACCTGGCGTTGGCGATTGCGGCGGCGCTGGAATTACGAAACATAAATAGTTACAATATAACAAATCCAGCACTATTATGTAGCAATGTTTGTTACAACATCGCAAACACTGCGATTGAAACTGGGATTGCCGCTACCGCGTGGCCTGGACGGCTGGAATTCCTGGCCCCGAACCTGTTGCTGGATGTGGCCCACAATCCGGCGGGCGCAATGGCGCTGCGCGCAGCCATTCTAACGCTTCCGCAGCAACGGCCGCGCACGCTGATCTTCAGTTGCCTGCGCGACAAGGACATCGCGGAGATGGCGCGGATTCTGTATCCGCTGTTCGACACGAATGCGGGACGGCCGCATGACCACATCGTATTCACGCTGATCGACAATCCGCGCGCGGCCAGCATCGATGCGTTGCTGCACTCTGCGCGGGTGTTGGGCATCCGGGCGCAAGGCGCACAGAATGCAAACGAAGCACTCGCATTGGCCAGACGATTGACGCCTGCCGATGGATTGATCGTGGCGACGGGCTCCATCTACCTGGTGGGCGCCGTGCGCGATGCGGTGCTGGAACGATGAACGAGAGCCTAAGCCAGGAGAGGATACTCAACGGCGCGCCCCAGGGCGTTGCTCCGCCGCCCGTACACCAGATTCCAGCGCACCTGCGCTATCTGACCAAGTTTGTATTCATTCCGCTGATGGCATTAGTAACCGCGGGCTTCGGATGTGTATCGCTGATCTGCGGGTTGTGGGACCAGAGAGGCCGCAAGCAACACCTGGTGGCGCGCACGTGGGCCGCTGTGATGCTGCGTTGCGCGCTATCGCCGGTGAGTATTGTAGGCGAGGAGAAGCTGAAGCATTACCCGGTAGCCGTGTATGCCTCCAACCACTTGAGCTATATGGATACGCCCGTGCTGTTCGCCAAGCTACCGTTCCAGTTCCGCATACTGGCGAAACAAGGGCTATGGAAGTTACCGTTCGTGGGCTGGTATCTGAGGCGGTCTGGGCAGGTACCCATCGACTCTGGAAACTCGCGCTCGGCGGTTGCCGGGTTGTTGCGCGGGGTTGCGGCTCTGAAGGCGGGTATGCCGCTTGTGCTGTTCCCGGAGGGTTCGCGTAGCCCGCATGGACATATGCAGGCTGCCCATTCGGGTTGCGCGTTCATGGCGCTGCGGGCTGGCGTTCCGCTGGTTCCGCTGGCGCTGATCGGGACCTATGAGCTGCTGCCGATCCATGTATACAGCCTTCGCCCTCGACCGTTGAAGATCATTGTGGGGGACGCGATCCCCACCGACGGGCTAACCACGAAGGACGCCGATGCACTGACCGCGCGGCTCTACGCGGAGATCAGTAAAATGTACTATCAGTACTCAGACCTCGCGCCGGCGGAAGATAGCAGCTCTGCGGTCGAGTCCAATAGCGCGACTCACGGAGCCTAGACCTACGATGACCAGACCCCGCATCGCACTTCCAATCCCGAGCACGGACCCGGAGTACAGCAGCCAGGCCTGGCAACAGTACGCCAGCGCGATTGAGCGCAGCGGTGGCGAGGCCGTCGAGGTGCCGCTGGGCGAGCCACCCGCCGCAACCGCCAAGCTGATTGCCGGATGCCAGGGAATCCTGCTGCCGGGTAGTGGCGCGGACGTGAATCCGCAGAAGTATGGGCAGGAGCCGATTGCAGAGTGCGCGCCCGCCGATCTGGCGCGGGAAAACGTGGACGAACTGCTGCTGCAGGACGCACACAATATGGGTAAGCCGATCTTCGCCATCTGTTTTGGCACCCAGATGCTGAATGTGTGGCGTGGCGGAACGCTGGTGCAGCATCTGACCCCTGGAGCTGTGAACCACAGGGCGGGGCGCAAGATTCCGGTCGCTCATATTGCGGCGGTGGCGACGGATTCTCTGCTGGGCAAGATGGCGGCGGTGGACGAGATCAGCGAACACGATGGCGCTTTACTGCTGCCGGTGAATTCGAGCCATCATCAGGCCATTGAGAGCGCGGGCGATGGACTGCGCGTGACCGCGCGCACTCCCGAGGATGGCGTGGTCGAAGCGATTGAAAACACACCGGATGGGTTGGGAGGCAGCTTTGTGGTGGGCGTGCAGTGGCACCCGGAGCGCACATTCGACGATAGCGCGGTTTCCCGGGCTCTGTTTGCACGGTTTATAGCTGAGGCGGCGGCTTGGGTTCCTCGTCCTACGACTCCACCGGCGGTTTAGATGGTTCGCATGACTCCCCAAACGATCGGCAGACTGCTGGAACCCTATGTTGGCTTGCCAACCGGGCAGCATGCGGGTGCGGCCTCAGGAGTAGTTGACTGGCCATCGATTCACGATAAACTTCTTATTTATCTTGAACTTATCATGAAGTGGAACGCGCGGATCAACCTGACTGCGATCCGTGAGCCGGAGGAGATTGTACGTCGCCACTTTGGCGAGAGCCTGTTTGTTGGGGGCCAATTGGGTGCGTGCAGGACGCTGCTGGATTTCGGATCTGGCGCCGGGTTTCCTGGGGTACCAATTCAACTATTGCGCCCGGAAGTGCAGGTGACGTTGGCCGAATCGCAAGGCAAGAAGGCGGCGTTTCTGCATGAGGTGGTGCGAAGTCTTGGATTGACAACAGAGGTATGGGCGGGGCGGGTAGACGAGATGGCCGCGGGGCGGCGATTTGACACAGTGGTACTGCGCGGTGTGGACCAGATGGATTGCGCGGTGGGCGAGGCTGGGCAGCGGGCCAGCGGGAGCGTGATGATTGTGGGGACCTCAGGTCGGGCGGACTACGCGGGACTGGCGGATGGATTTCGAAGGGCGGAGCCGGTGGCATTGCCAGAGATGAAGGATGGTGTGCTTTGGGTGGCGCACCGGAGTTAATCAACTAGTTAACTTTTCTTCACTTCTGAAATGCTCCACGTGGAACACTGCTGTGGCAGCGACTGGGCGAAGGCAGTAGGGGGAAGCAATGTGGTCAGGCAGGGTGCGACGCTCCACGTGGAACACTCGAACTTTGCAGTTTGTGCAATAAAGATTTCCACACCGCACCCCCGCGATCTCCAACGGGGGAGCAGTCATTTGAAGCCGTCCACAGCTTCTCCACAGGGATATGAGCTTCTGCACAGGTTACGGCATTGCCATCCATGCTGATCGCCCGATAGTCTTCCTCTACACCGTGTATCCACAATCTACAGACCTGAATCCGTCGCCAAAATCCACTGAAGCGCCTTCCTCCAAGGTGATTGCCGTCGTCAACCAGAAGGGTGGGGTGGGAAAGACAACCACCGCCATCAATCTGGCTGCCGCACTGGCTCTGGAAGGCTTGCCTACTCTATTGATTGACTGCGATCCGCAGTCCAATGCCAGCGGTGGACTGGGTGTTGGTCGTAACGAATCCCGCCTGAGCATCTACGATGTGCTGATGGGCATGGCGACCCTGGAGGAGGCGCTGCTGCCGACCGAGATCGCGAGCCTGTCCCTGCTGCCGGGTAGTAAGGACATGATTGGCGCGAACCTGGAACTTGTGTCACAGGAGCAGCGGGAATTTCGCCTGCGACAAGCCATCGAGCCCGTTCGAGGCAACTATCCGTTTATCGTGCTGGACTGCCCGCCTGCTCTGGATCTATTGACATTGAACGCTTTAGTCGCCGCAGATGGCCTGCTTGTACCGATGCAGGCGGAGTACTTCGCACTGGAAGGGATCACGGAGCTGATGCAGACGCTGGACCGGGTGGCCCAGTCCTTCAATCTAACCCTGGAGTTGGAAGGTGTGCTGCTGACCATGTACGACGATCGCACCAACCTGTCCCAGCAGGTAACGGAGAACCTGAAGGGGTTCTTCGGGGAAAAACTGTTGACGACGACCATTCCGCGCAACATCCGGCTGGCGGAGGCGCCCAGCCACGGTAAGCCTGTGCAGCTATACGACCCGCGATCGAGGGGCGCGGAGGCGTATACGGCGCTGGCGGCAGAGTTGCTGCGCCGGAACGGAATAGTCAGTCCAAAAGCTCTAAAGAATCAGAAGGATGGAGATGCAGGGGGCAAGGCGGTTCCGCGGTTCTGGCCGTACAACAAGTATCTATAGAGCTTTGAGCGGGCCAGGCGTTTCAGAGACCCGCTCCATGCAGAAAGAGGTTTTTACGATGGAAGCGACCACAACCCATGTCGACCCGAAGCGGCGACCGGCGCTAGGCAAAGGGATTGAATCCCTGCTAGGACCGCGGCCGCAAGCGGCTGTAGCGCCGGAAGCGAGCGGCAAGCCGCTGGAGATCGCCCTGGAGCTGATCGAGCGCAATCCCAACCAGACGCGGAGCCGCTTCGACGAGGCCCAGCTTGCGGAGTTGGCGCAGTCCATAGCCGCAACCGGCGTGGTGCAGCCGGTGGTGGTGCGAGAGCTGTCCGGCGGGCGCTATCAGTTGATTATGGGGGAGCGGCGCTGGCGCGCTTCCCAGACAGCGGGCAAGGCGACGATTCCTGCGATCGTGCGCCAGGTCTCCGACGAACAGGCGCTAGAGATGACGATCGTTGAAAACCTGCAGCGCGCGGACCTGAACCCAATGGAGCAGGCGCGGGCGTTTGAGCGGCTGAGCCGCGAGTTCAAGTTGACCCAGGAGCAGATGGCCACGCGCACCGGCAAGGACCGCGCAAGTGTTGGTAATTTCATTCGTTTGTTGAAGTTACCTGTTTCCATCCAGGGACTTGTGGAGTCTGGGATGCTGAGCTTCGGACATGCTCGGACGCTGCTGGCGCTGGAGTCGCCGGAGCGGATGGAGGCGGCGGCGGCGAAGGTGAACACGCTGGCAATGTCTGTGCGGCAGACCGAGAGCTATGTGCAGGGTCTGATCCATCCTGAGTCGAAGATCAAGAATGAAAAGGCTGCGACCTCGGCTGAGGCGCAGGACCCCAATGTGCACGAGGCGCAGGACCGGCTGCAGCGCCGACTTGGGCTGAAGGTGCGGATTGAAGACAAGAAGGGCAAAGGCCGGGTGATTATCGAGTACAGCGGCGTGGAGGACTTCGACGCGATCCTGTCGGCGCTGGGCGAAGAAGTTGGATGAGCCTGGGTGAGAACGAGGCCGCCTGAACCATTTATATTAGTAACTATATTTGTTACAAATAAACCGTTGCGCTGCAACCGCATCACGCCGCACACCTGAAGACCCCTTATGAAAGCCAGCACATTCGAGTTCCGGCACCGTTTCTGGATCCTGATGGCGATCTACACTCTCGGCTTCGTTGCGCCATGGAATGCGGCGTTGCCGCTGGATGGAACGGGAGCGAACGCGCATCTATGGGGCGTGCTGGCGGCGCTGCTGGCGAAGACTGGGATGATGAGCATCGGGTCGGCGTTCCATGTGGTGCTGTGCGCGGGGATTCTGTGCGCGGGAACTGGCGCATGGATGCGGACCTGGGGATCGGCGTACCTGGGCGCGGATGTAAAGAGCGATACAAGAATGCACGGGGAAGGCGTGGTGGCGGACGGGCCGTACCGGCACCTGCGGAACCCGCTCTATATGGGCGCGTGGATCCATACGCTGGCACTGGCGTTGCTGATGCCGGTGAGTGGCGCGATCTTTACCGTTGTGCTGCTGATGCTTTTCCTGATGCGCCTGATCCTGAGCGAGGAGTCGTTTCTTGCGAGGAAGCAGGGCGAATCTTATAAGGCGTACTGCGCGTTGGTTCCACGGCTGTTGCCATCGTTGCGGCCGCGGATTGCAGCTTCCGGCGCGAAGCCGCGGTGGACGCAGGCTGCGCTGGGGGAGATCTTTATGTGGGGCATGACCGCATCGTTCGCGGTGCTGGGCTGGCAGTACAACGCCTTCCTGCTGACGAAGTGCGTGCTGATATGGCTGGGTGTATCGCTGATAGTTCGTGCACTACAGATGCAGAACCGACCCGCCGCCTGAGCGGTCACACTGATCCAGTGGCTTTGCACGGTTGATTCCAGCGGTCTCCAGGGGAGAGACCGTAGCTCATGCAGTGCTTTGCCTCCACAGGATCTGTGAAACCGCTCTGATCCACGGAGCAACCGCGGTGCGGCGGGCCGGACTGTTGTTTGCGTGATTCACCAGTCTGGCCCAGGGGGAAGGGACTACTTCTTGGGCGGCGCGATTGCGTCCTTGGCAGCCTTGGCTACGCGGAACTTGACCACGGTCTTGGCCTTGATCTTGATGGTTTCGCCGGTCTGCGGGTTGCGTCCGAGGCGGGCCTTGCGATCTGCCTTGACCAGTTTGCCGATGCCGGGAATGGTGAACTCGCCGTTCTTCTTGGTTTCCTTGATGGCGGTATCCGCCAGCAGCTCGAGGCCGGCTGCGGCATCCTTATTGGTGATTCCTAGCTTCTCCGCCATGTGGCGAACGAGTGCGGTTTTGGTCATACCTTTTGCCATATTTGTTGCTCCTTAATTCCAAGTTGATGGTGCCTGATCTTGTTGCGGCCGCCTTGCGGCGCCGGTACGCCAGCCTGACTTACCCGTGTTGAACCTGCGATCGAGTGGTTCCTTGCTGTGAAATCGCCCGTGTTTATGCGGGGTTCAGGAAACGTACCGCATTTCACCTTCGACCATTCGGGTTGCTTTGTCAATGGGTTTTATCTGGTTTCCACAGGTATTTTGCCGTTTTCTTCGGGTTTTGTCCGATTTTTGGCACATACACGGCAATTATCGAGCTTTTTGTCAGTATTCAGGGGAATTTTGCAGGCCTGGCAAAGAAATGGCCCGGTTCAACAAGTGGACGATGGGGGCTGCCAGCGCGAATCGCGAGGTGATATCGCGGAGCAGGGTGGGCCGGGTTGCGGATTCGGCGGGGAGCGTGGCGGAGACGCCCCACTGGCGGCACAGGATGAGGTCGAGCGCGGGCGAATCGGCGGAGAAGCCGCGCGGCGGACGGGTAAGGCGGTTGCCCTCGAACTCGCCCATGGCAGCGCGCAGCTTGCGGCCGGCGAGCAGGGCGCGCAGCTCGGCGTGGTGGTCGACGAGGTAGCGGCGGATGGCGAGAAGCTGCTCGGGGGCAGGCATGTAGGCACCGGCGGCGATTACGGTCTCGGTGGAGCTGAGATGGAAGTAGAAGCCCGCGCCGGAGGTCTTCTCCATACCGGCACAGGCCCACCAGACGGCGAAGTGCGACTTGTAGGGGCGCTTGTCGGAGGAGAAGCGGGTGTCGCGATAGATGCGGAAGAGGGATTTGTGGGGCGGGCGGACGTGGTCCGGCGCGAAGTCGGCGAGGGCGTGGTTCACCTCCTCGATGAGCGCGAGCATGGGGGCCTTGAGCTCAAGCTCGTAGATGGCCTTGCGCGGCTCGAACCAGGCGCGGTCGTTGTGCCGCTTGAGCCCGCGCAGAAACTTGAGAGCCTCGGGAGTAAAGTGCGTCGGCATGGGGGCTTTTCCTGGATCTATTTGTTAGCCGAGCAGTCGAGATTCTTGGCTGGCTTTAGGAAATTGGAGGGTATGAGTACGTCAAAAGTCACGGAAGCTCGATATGAGGTTTCGTGACAAAACGGTACTACTTTATGTAATTACCATCCTTGCAATATGCAATTGAGCCCAGGTTTGTGCGAGTTTGGCACAGTCCAGTTTCATACCAGACGCCATACGAATCTCTGTATCTTATGACAGTCCGAAAAGAAATACCTTCGTTGATCGTCAACAAGTGATTGAACACATCGAGAGTAGTGACTTGCGAAACGGCTGTAGAATAGAAGTCTCCTGTTGGCTGCAAAGCCCCTACAGCGGAAGGCATTTTCTGTCTATAGCTTACGAAAGAATGACCGGAGACCTTTATCGCATCGGTGTAGAAGATGTCATAAGCGGGCGTTTTACCGAAGTTAGTTATATGCCAGTTCCATATAACTTGGCCTCCTTTTTCTGGAGAAACTGTGTTCGGAATGAACTGAGGAGACTCAGTGCTCTTGTTACTTTGTGCGAGATAAGGCCGCTGATCCCGGCGAAATTGTTCTTCAGATATTCTATTGGCAGCATCAGCCGTATTCACCTGTTGCCGCATTGTGCCCAGAGTTTGGCTCAGTGCATTATCGCTCCCGTTCAAAGCCTCTCTAGTCAGACGATTAGTCCATCGTATTTGAGCCCACTGGAGAACAGTAAAAACGGTATAGACGAACAGGAGAACAACACCAATTACCTGAAGAACAAATTTGGCGTTTTCACGCCACTCATGGGAGTCTTGATTGGCTGTACAGAAATTGTCTGTTGGTGGTGGTGGAATAGGTGGTGTAGTAACTGGAGGCAATTGGGTTACGGACTCAGGTGGTACTGGAGTTTTGGACGCTTCGGGGTCGTGTGACTGCGGGTTGGGTGTGGTGTCAGACATAGGCTGGCTGCGAAGAGTGTACCGCGCCGGGTGCCCTATATCTCGCTTCTGAGATGTTGGCCGCAAATATCCCCCTTTTCCACGGTCGTTCCTTGACACGCCTCGTATAATTAAAGAAGGAGCAACAGGAGCGAGGCCTTGTGCCTGGCCCTGTCCTTCACACTCGAACACACGGTGGATTGTCCCATAACTCACTGATTCCAGGTATACTTATTTTCTAAGTCGCGCGGAATCAAGATCTTGGAGTGATGGCCCATACCTAACTGCTTTGTTTCGAAGATTATAGGATTTTGAGGGGGGAGGGGGCCCTGCAAAGATGCCGATTGCCAAACTTATCGTCGAACTCTCCATCCCACACGCGCAGTCGCTCAAGGACCGCCGCCAGGTCGTCCGCTCGCTGAAGGGCAAGCTGCGCCATGGCTTCAACATCTCGGTGACTGATACTCTGGTTGGCACTATGCGCCTCTCACAACACATCGCTCGCCAACTCGTATTGATCGCATTGATTCCGCTTGCCTGCATTGCGCAGGCACCCAACCCTGTGCCCGCAGCCACGCAGACAGCGCCGATGCAGGCTGCTCCGACTGCGCAAAGCGCAGTCTCTACGGCACCGCGCAGCACCATTGCCAGCAATTCCAACTCCCTGTCGCACCCGGTGGGTTACAAGAACTGCAACGACCGCATTGCCGCGGCGAAGGGAAAGCCGGTAGACATTCTGTTTGTCGGCGACTCGATTACGGAGAGCTGGACGTCGGCACCGTGGGGCGGCGTGAACCGTGGCGCGGCGATCTGGGACAAGATGTATGCGCCGCGCAATGCGTTGAACTTTGGCGCGGGCGCGGAGCGCACCCAGCATGTGCTGTACCGGCTGGACACCATGGATGTGAAGGACCTGAAGCCCAAGGTCACGGTGGTGATGATTGGCACGAACAACAATATCGATACGGCGCCGGTCATTGCGGCGGGAGTGCAGGCAGTGATCGCGAAGCTGGAGACGATGTATCCGATGACGAAGATCATCCTGGTAAGCATTCTGCCCAGCGCGCGGTCGGCGGAGTTGATGGCGCAGGCCAACGACCTTATCAAGGCGTTCGCGGATAACCAGACTGTCTACTATCTGGACCTGGCCGCGAAGATGCCGCCGGTGGGCGATAGCTGGCTGGGGTTGGGGCCAGACAAACTGCATCCGACGGACGCGGGGTATCAGATATGGGCGGACACGATGGAGCCGCTGCTGGGGAGGTTGCTGGCGGCACAGTAGTAAGCCCATATCTCAGAGACGAGACGCTCATCCCAGCGATAAGTTTTGAAAGGCGAACCATGTTCTGGCGGATCGGCAACAGTCGTACGCGAAGGGCGTTTCTAGCGCAGGGCGCAGCCACACTGGCACTGAGCGGCACAGCGGTTGGCCGCGCCGTATTGGCCCAAGCCACGAAGTCCACGCAGGCTATGCCCCGCCCCGTGCCTTTCGGAGGAATCACGGCGGGCGGCGATCTGGCCCACCGCTCCGCGCAGAACTTTACCCGGCTGCAGAGTCCGCTCTACCGGCCTCCTCAGCTTTTTAATGGACAGAACGTGCGCTCATGGCCTGGGGACTTTGAGGGCCGCGCTCTGCTGGCCATCACACTTTTGTCGCGCGCAACGGGACAAGAACCCGACTACTTTCCGGCCATGGTGGCAGAGTATAAGAACCACCTGAACCCACAGGGCTATTTCGGTCCGGCGGTGGACCTGCACGCCATCAACGAGCAACAGCTCTCCGGCCACGGCTGGACGCTGCGTGGCCTGTGCGAGTACTACGAGTGGAAGCACGACCCGCAGACGCTGGCGCAGATTCGCGCGGTGGTGCGGAATCTGGCGCTGCCGCTGCGCGGAAGCTATGCGAAGTATCCGATCGATCCAGCATTGAGAACGCGGGCAGCAGCGCCGGCGAATCCGGGTGCCGTGGATGGTCAATTGAATGGACAGCATGGCAATTGGGCGGTGTCGAGCGACACGGGCTGCGCGTTTATTTTTCTGGATGGGCTGGCGCACGCGTGGGTGGTGCTGAAGGCGGCGGGCGATGGGGACGCAGCGGCCCTGAAGGAACTGATCGACGAGGCGGTGGAGCGATATCTGCAGGTCGATCTGGTGGCGATCAAGGCGCAGACCCATGCGTCGCTGACGGGGATGCGGGCCTTGTTGCGGGTGGTTGGCGAGACGGGCGACGCGAAGCTGCTGCAGGCGGTGGAGGAGCGCTACCGGCTGTATCGGACTACCGCTATGACTGCCAATTATGCCAATACGAACTGGTTTGGGCGTCAGGATAGCTGGACGGAACCGTGCGCCATCATCGATTCGTATATGGTGGCGACGCAACTGTGGCAGCAGACCGGGGACGCGGCGTATCTGGAAGACGCGCATCTGGTCTGGTTCAATGGCGTGGGACGGGGGCTTCGCGGGAATGGCGGGTTCGGCACGGACACCTGCGCGGGGTACGGGTCTGCGTGGGTAAAGGTGCGGAGTTATGAGGCGAACTTCTGCTGCACGCTGCGCGGCGGCGAGGGCCATGCGCGCGCGGCACAGTACCTCTACTTTGCACGCCAGGGCGAGTTGACGCTGCCGTTCTACTCCGATTCGCAGGCGACAGTGGATGTGGGCTCAGCTTTGAACCCAATGCCGGTCACACTGAAACAGACAACAGAGTATCCATACCCAGGGCCGGTGCGGATTGAGGTGGTGGCTAGTTCCGCGCACACGCCGATGGCGCTACGGCTGTTCGCGCCGAGTTGGACGCTTAGCCATCGCCTGACGCTGAATGGCAAGCCGGTGCGGGTGGTGGTGCAGAAGGGGTTCGTCACGGCGCGACTCGCGCCTAAGGCGGGTGATGTCTACCAGTTTGATTTCGATATGCGGGTGGGCGCGCACGATCCTGTGAATGCGGCGGCAATGCCGGGCTATTATGCGTTCCACGCCGGACCGCTTCTGCTTGGTTACAAGCCGCCGACCGATGCGGCAGCGACACTGCGCTCGCCCGACCCCGCGGCGATCCATATACCACGCAGCGCAATCCTCAACGCGACGAAGACTCCCGGTGTGTATGCGGTTTCAGGCACGGATGTGAGTCTGTCACCGATCAACGACCTGAACGATATTGCCGCGACGCAGCGCGATCCATGTCCAAGGCAGATATTGTTTCGTTCGTAAACCCACATCTCAGAGGCGACACGCAGGGCACCTGATTTACGCGAGAAGCTTGGCGGCGACTTTGGCGAAGTAGGTGACGATGAAGTCCGCGCCGGCCCTGCGGATGGAGGTGAGGGACTCGAGGATGGCGCGGTCGGGTTCGAGCCAGCCGCGCTGGAAGGCTGCGTGCAGCATGGAGTACTCGCCGGAGACCTGGTATGCGCCGAGTGGGACGTCGAAGCGCTCGCGGGCGGCGCGGATGACGTCGAGGTAGGGCAGGGCGGGCTTCATCAGGACCATGTCGGCACCTTCGGCGACGTCGAGGTCGATCTCGCGCATGGCTTCGCGGATATTGGCCCCATCCATCTGGTAGCTGCGGCGGTCGCCGAATTGCGGCGCGGAGTCGGCGGCCTCGCGGAAGGGGCCGTAGAAGGCGGAGGCGAACTTGGAGGCGTAGCTGAGGATGGGCGTGTCGGCGAGAGCTACGGCGTCGAGCGCGGTGCGGATGGCTTCGACGCGGCCGTCCATCATGTCGCTGGGTGCGACGATGTCGGCACCGGCGGCTGCGAGGGAGACGGCTGTTTTGCTGAGCAGTTCGAGCGACGAGTCATTTTCGATCTCATAATGATCGCCATCTTTGCTGACGATTCCGCAGTGGCCATGCGAGGTGTACTCGCAGAGGCAGACATCGGCGATGAGGACGAGGGAGTCGAGGGCACGGTTGGATTTGAGGGCGCGCAGGCCCTGCTGAACGATCCCATTTTCTGCGTAGGCTCCGGTGGCCTGGTCGTCTTTCTCAGCGGGAAGGCCGAAGAGTAGCAGTCCCCCGAGGCCGAGCGCGGCACAGGCTTCAGCCTCCTTCACCGCTTCATCTATAGACAGGTTGAAGACGCCGGGCATGGAGCTGATCTCTTTGCGGATACCAACGCCGGGGCAGAGAAAGAGCGGATAGAGGAGCGCACCGGGGTGGAGATGCGTCTCGCGGACGAGGGAGCGCAGAGCGGGCGTGCGGCGCAGACGGCGCAGACGTGTGGCTGGAAAGTTCATGGGGATAGTGTACGAGGTTCCAGGTTCAAGGTTCCAGGCACCAGGGAAAGACAGATACGGAGATTCTTCCTTGTTCGTGGAATGACGAGTTGGACGCTGCTAGGAGTGGTCGGCGATGGCGTCGTACTCCGCGCCAGAGGCAGATGGAACCAGCACCCAGAGGGTGTAAATGCCCAGCGCCGTGCCGGAGGGAATCTTGATGAGCGAAAGGATTGCCAGCACGATGGCAAGAATCCTGCCCCAGGGCTTGCGCTGCAGCAGTCCAACTCCGGTGGCAATTGCCAGCAGCGCGATGACTCCGGTGACCAGCACGATCACTATCGCCAGGCCGCTCATCCAGGGAGAGTCAGACATAAAGGGAATGCCCTGGGGTGAACCCAGGCCGCCATAGAATCCGGGGGTTGAAATTCCCATGAGAATGAGAGCTGCGACGATACCCGTCATGGCGCGGTAGGCACCATAGACGCACCATAAAACGCCGAGGATATTGATGTGTTGCTGCACTCGCGAGGCGAGCAGGATGGGTTGCGGGACGCTATATATCGGAGGAGGCGTAGGCACGTGAGCGCCACACCTGGAACAAAACGCGCCCAGAACCGGAGAACCGCAGGACGGACAGAGCATCGCATTCCTCCATGAAAATGACCCTGCAACATCCGTTACGCGACGCAAGCGCAAATGGTTCCCTGCAATGTGCCTCGTCGAGATGCATTGCCAGATACCATAGCAGATGTGAGCCTGCTGCCCAACATTCCGTCGCCGCTTTCCGAGGCCAGCTCCGCCGCTCTGGAGTGGCCGCGGCTGCGTGAGGTGATTGCGGGCCATGCCTCGTCGCCACTGGGACGCGGCTGGGTGCAGGCGCTGGAGCCGTGCTCGGACCAGCCATGGATTGACGCGCAGCAGCAGCGGACGGGCGAGGTGCGCGATCTGCTGACGGGCGGCGGGAGCTTCGAGTTCCATGGACTGTTCGATCCGACGGAGCTGCTGGAGCAGGCGCGGGTTGAAGGCGCGGCGCTGGAAGCGATGGAGATCAATGCCCTGCTGACGGTGGTGGAGCGGATTGCCGCGTGGCGCTCGCTGCTGATCTCGCCTGCGGGACGGGCACGAGCGTGGCCGGGGATTGCGGGACTTTCGGCAACGCTGGTGGAGCATGACTTTGCACCGCTGCTGCACGCGCTGCGGGGAAAGATAGAGCCGGACGGGAGCCTGTCGGACGACGCGAGCCATGAGCTGCGGCGCATTCGGCGCGCGATGGAACGACAGCATCGGGCGATTGAAGAGAGTCTGCGCAAGTCGCTGCGTGCGCTGGCCAGTGAAGGATCGACGCAGGATGAGCTGATTACGGTGCGCGGCGAGCGGTTCGTAATTCCAGTGAAGGCGGAGTTCCGCAGACGCGTGCCGGGCGTGGTCCATGGGGCATCTTCTTCCGGACAAACTATTTTTGTGGAACCGATGGAGACCATCGAGCAGAACAACGAGTTGCAGCGGCTGCTGGATGAAGAACAGCGCGAGATCCATCGGATTCTGGTTGCGATGACGCGGGCGATTGGCGAGCAGGCGGACGCGATCCTGCTGGGGACGACGGTGCTGGCCGAGGTGGAGAGCCACTTTGCGCGGGCGCGGTTTGCCAATGAGCTGGAGTGCGTACGACCGAAGTTTAGCGAGTCAGCGAGTCAGCAAGTCAGCGAGTCAGCGGGTGGATTAATGCTGACAGGTGCGCGGCATCCGCTGCTGGAACTGCGGCTGCAACGTTCGGGTGCTGTCGCGGTGCCGATTACGCTGGCGCTGCAGCCGGATGCGCGGCAGTTGATTATCAGCGGTCCGAACACCGGAGGCAAGACGGTGGCGCTGAAGACTACGGGATTACTGGCCGTGATGGCGCAGGCAGGACTGCCCGTGCCCGCGGAGGCAGCGACGCTGCCGATCTTCCAGGCGATCTATGCGGACATTGGAGACGCACAGTCGATTGAGTCAAACCTGTCGAGCTTTTCGGCGCATGTGCTGAACGTGGACCGGATTGCTCGCATGGCGAATGAGGAGTCGCTGGTGCTGCTGGACGAACTGGGATCGGCGACCGACCCAGAGGAGGGTTCTGCGCTGGCTGTGGCGGTGGCAGGGCACTTCCTCGAACGCAGAGTCTGGACCTGCATTACAACGCACCTCACTTCGCTAAAGGTATATGCGGCCAATCGCGCGGGCGTGCTGAATGCGGCGGTGGGATTCGACCAGGCGACGCTGTCGCCGACCTACGAGCTTCGACTTGGTGTTCCGGGGGCATCGGCTGGGCTGAATATTGCAGAGCGGCTGGGACTGATGGCGGAGATTGTGGCGGCGGCTCGGGCACAGCTTACCACGCAGGCGGCAGACATTGGAGTGCTGCTGGACCAGTTGCACGCACAACTGACTGCGGCCAGCGGCGAGCGCGAGACATTGCGATTGCGCGAGCGGGAGATTGCGCGCGAACGGCTGCGCCTGGAGACCGAGGGACGAGCGGAGCAGAAGGCGCGCACAAAGGAGCTGGAAGGCAAGCTGAACTCGCTGATCGGGGAGTTTGAAACCCAACTGCGCGAGGTGGTGAAGGCGATCGACGACAAGGCGGTGGGGAAGAAGATTGCGCGTGAGGCTGCTTCGGCGGTGGCGCGCGTAAAGCGGGAGTTTTCCGAGCAGTTCAACTCGACGGTGGTGGCGCACACAACAGGTGCGGACAAGAATGATCCGGCGGCGCAGGCGATCGGGCGCGCGGCTGCGCTACATGCTGTTAAGGTTGGCGACCTTGTGAAGCTGAGGAGCCTGGGACGTGAGGCGCGCGTGGAACGCGTGATCGATGCAAAAAACTTCGAGGTCCAAGTGGGAACGATGAAGATGCGCGTGGCTGAGAGCGATATTGCGGAGGTGACGCCGGTTGCCGTGGTAACGCCGTTGGAGGCGGCGCGCAGGCGAGGCGGAATTACTGTTCAGACGACTTCGGATACAGATTCCGTGCCCATGGAGATCAATGTGATTGGGCGGACGGCTGAGGAGGCGCATGACGAGGTTTCGCGCTATCTGGACCGCGCTTTTATGGCGGGGCTGCCACACATCCGCATCGTGCATGGGACCGGGATGGGCGTGCTGCGGCGGACGCTGCGGGAGTTCTTGAAGAACCATCCGCAGGTCACCAGCGTTACCGAGCCGCCGCACAACCAGGGCGGGCAGGGCGCGACTGAGGTGGAGCTGCGGCAGTGAGGTGAGTTGTGATCCCTGCTTAAAAAGTGAAAAGCCCGGCACGGTTCGCCGGGCTTCTGCATTTGTCTTTGCGCGAAGCGCGGCTGCCTCGACGGCAGATCGTCAGATGCGCATGGGCATGAGGATGTAGCGGTACTTGACGTCTTCGGAGGCGTCTTCGGGGCGCATCTGGCCGGCGGACTGAGCGTCTTTGAACTCCAGGCGGACCTCGCCGGAGTTGCCGATGGCCTTGAGGAAGTCGATGAGGTACTGGCTGTTGAAGCCGACGACGAGCGGGTCGTAGTTGTACGGCGTCTCAATGGTGTCTTCCGACTCGCCGGAGTCCGTCGAAGAGGACGACAGCTTGAGCTCGTTCTGTTCGAGGCGGATCTTGATGGCTCCGGAGCGCTCGTCGGCGAACTGCGCGACGCGCTGGATGCATCCCATGAGGTCCTCGGAGCGCACGATGACGAACTTGTTGTTGTCGCGCGGCAGGACGGCCTCGTAGTTGGGGAACTGCCCGGTGAGCTTGCGCGAGGTAAGGACGCGGCCACCGACGCGGAAGAAGAGGGTCTGCTCGTCGTCGGCGAAGTCGAGTGTCTCGGCCTCGGTGGAGTTGAGCAGGGAGAGCAGCTCGCTGAGGGCCTTGCGCGGGATCAGGGTCTTCTTCTCGCCACTGACGCCTGCGAGCGACTCGCCGAGTTTTTCGATGTGCGCCAGGCGGTGGCCATCCGTCGCGACCATCGCCATGGACTCGGCCTTCAGCACCAGCAGCGCGCCGTTGAGGGTGTAGCGGGACTCTTCGTTGGAGATGGCGAAGATGGTCTTGGAGATCATGTTCTGCAGTGAGGCGACGGAGAGCTTGAACGCTCCGGTGGTTGGGAACTCCGGGACCTGGGGGAAGTTGGCGCGCGCCATGCCAACCATCTTGGTGTTGGAGCGGCCGGCGCGGATTTGCACCCAGTGGTTGTCCATCAGCTTGATGGAGATGTCGCCCTCGGGCAGCAGCTTGATGTAGTCGTAGAGCTTGCGGGCGGGAATGGTGCATGCGCCGGGCTTCTTGACCTTGGCCGCGCAACTGGTGCGCACGCCCTGGTCGAGGTCGGTGGCGGTGATGGTCAGCGTATCGTCCGCCGCCTCGAAGAGGAAGTTGGAGAGGATGGGGATGGTTGTCTTGCGCTCTACCACGGACTGCGCCGCCGTCAGTTCGCGCAGCAATTCGGCGCGGGACACGGTGATTTCGAGGTTTCCAGTGGGCGCTGCTGCTGTCGTCATCTCGGACTCCTGGTTTCTTGCAGGGGTTGCAACTGGGCTTGCATCCTGAATTTCTTTCGACAAGGCAGTCTCTCCGTGGATTGATTCGATGAAATGGATGCTGGCCAAACTGTACACCGAAATTGGTGCAGTGTGTACTGCCCAGCCTCGGCCTTCTTGATTTTAGATTGGCTGGCTTTGCGTGCGGCTGATTTCTTTGTGGAAAGAGCGGCCACTTGTGTGTGACGAAGGCAGGAACTACATTGCGAAGGCTGGGTATACTGCTACTACTAAAAACAAGGATTAATAAAGAGAAATACTAGTAGCAGTAGCCGTTGTTGCAGGAAATGTGGAAAGCAGGACGATGTACTACGGGAATAGATAGTTGAGGTGCGGCCTTGATTTAGAAAACGGCGCAGTGGTTCTCGAAGAAGGAGCAAGAGTGGAGGACAAGAGCGTAGAGAGGACCCAGTTATCGCACTTGTTCACAGGGCGAAAGCGCAGGCTGATGCGAGAGTCTGTACGGTTCGTGGGAATAGTGTACAAACTATGCAATATCAGAAGGATAGGGGGTCCTGTTTTTTAACAGAAGGGAAGTTATCTCAGAGGATAATTAGACAGGCGCGTTGAGGGAGGCAGAATGAAGATCGCAATCTTTGGTGCAAGCGGAGCCACCGGCAGGCTGCTGACAGAACGCTGCCTGGTTGCCGGATATGAGGTGACGGCGCTGGGGCGCAGGCCCGCGGAGTTTGCCTATGCCGGGCGAGTGCGCGTGGTGGAAGGCAGTGCGTTCGATGCGGAGGCGGTAAGGGAGACGGTGGCAGGAACGGATGTGGTGCTGTCTGCGCTGGGAGCGCGGTCGCTGCGGAAGGAAGATGTGCTGGAGAGGGCCGTTCCGCTGATAGTGTCAGCGATGAAGGAATCGGGTGTACGGCGGGTTATTGTGCTGGGATCGGCGGGGGCGCTGAGCGACTCGCTGAAGAAGCAGCCGGCGTGGCGGCGGTGGTTTGTGCAGAAGATTGTGTACAACACGTTTCTGAAGTGGGCGGTTGCTTCGCAGATCGACCAGTGGAAGGTGCTGTCTGCGAGTGGGCTGGATTTTACGATGGTAATGCCGCCAATGCTGCTGAACAGTACGGGACGCGGGGCATACAGGGTGGATGGGGAGGCGCTGCCGCGGGACGGGTCGCGCATTGCGCGGGAGGATGTGGCGGACTTCATGATGGCGCAGATAGAGGGTAAGGATTGGGTGGGGAAGGGCGTGTATGTGGCGTGGTAGGGGGGACGAGACAAAGGCTTGACACCGAGGTACACCGATTCAACCGATTCAAACAAGGAACGACCGCTTCAGGCAGCGTAAAATCGAGTTGTTGCGCATTCATTTGGATAGGAGCCTCCCGTGGCAGAGACGATCTTCGATGTGGTGGTGGTGGGTGGTGGCCCGGCCGGATATACCTGCGCGATTCGCGGCTCGCAGTATGGGTTGAAGGTAGCGCTGGTGGACGCCAACGACCGGCTGGGAGGGACGTGCCTGCTGTGGGGATGTATTCCCACCAAGGCGATGCTGTTTACGGCGGAGATATGGGACCACCTGAAGTACGCGAAGACCTTCGGGATTGCAGGCGTGGAGGGGGCGACGATCGACTGGAAGGGCGTACTGGCGCGCAAGGACGACGTGATTACGCGGCACACCAAAGGCCTCGACTTCCTGATGAAGAAGAACAAGATTACGACGTTCAAGGGATTCGGTAAGTTGACGGGCCCGGCGAAGGACGGCGTGCACAGCATCGACGTGAAGCTGGCGGACGGCAAGACCCCAAACGGCGTCCAGACGGTGAAGGCGAAGAAGGTGGTGCTGGCGACGGGCTCGGATGCGCGCATGCTGCCGGGGTTGAAGGCGGACGAGACGATCCTGACGAACTACGAGATTTTGAAGATCGCCGAGATGCCGAAGTCGCTGGTGGTGATTGGGTCCGGCGCGGTAGGCGTGGAGTTTGCATCGATCTTCAAGAGCTTTGGCGCGGAGTTGACCATCCTGGAGATGCTGCCGCGCATGGTCCCAGTGGAGGACGAAGAGATCGGCAAAGAGCTGCTGCGACTGTTCAAGAAGCGCGGTTTCGACGTCAATCTCGGGATCAAGGACACGAAGATAGAGAAGAACAAGGACGGCGCACTGGTGAGCTGGACGGACGCGAACGGCAAGGCGCAGAGCAAGCAGGCGGAGAAGGTGCTGGTTGCAGTTGGCCGGTCGCCGCGGACGTCCGATGTGGGGTTAGACAAGACGAAGATTGTGCCCGACCGCGGCTTCATCATGACCAATGAATGGATGGAGACGACCGAGCCCGGCGTGTACGCCATCGGCGATATTGTGGGCGGAATGCCGCAGTTGGCGCATGTAGGCAGCATGGCGGGGCTGGTGGTGGCGGCTCGGATTGCGGGCAAGTACGCGAAGCCGATCAACAAGTCGCGGATTCCTGGCTGTACGTACTGCGATCCGCAGATTGCCAGCGTAGGGCTGACAGAGGCGAAGGCCAAAGAGCTGGGACATACAGTGAAGGTGGGCAAGTTCCCGTTTGTCGGCAACTCCAAGGCGACGATCCTGGACGCGCACGACGGCTTTGTGAAGGTGGTGGCGGACGCGAAGTACGGCGAGGTGTTGGGCGTACACATCATCGGGCCGTACGCTACGGAGATCATCGCGGAGTGTGTGACCGCGCTGGAGCTGGAGGCCACGGTGGAAGAGATGATGTTCACCATCCACGCGCATCCCACGGTTGCCGAAGCGCTGCTGGACGGATTCAGCAGCGTGGAAGGCATGGCGGTGAATGTCTAACCCTTCAGTGTGGCCATGTCGATGACGAAGCGGTACTTCACGTCGCTCTTGACGACGCGGTCGTAGGCCTCGCCGAGCTTGTCGATGGAGACGAGCTCGATGTCGGAGACGATGCCGTGGTCGGCGCAGTAGTCCAGCATCTCCTGCGTCTCCTTCATGCCACCGATGTTGGATCCGGCGAGCGCGACGCGGAACCCTGTCAACGAAAACGGCGCGACGGGAAGCGGCTCTTCGGAGAGCCCGACAAGACACAGCGTGCCGTTTAACTTCAGCAGCTTGAGATAAGCGTTCAGGTCATGCGGTGCCGATACGCAGTCCAGGATGAGGTCGAAGCTGGCGGCGTGTTTGGCCATCGCGTCGGCGTCCTTGGAGATGACGACCTCGTCCGCGCCGAGACGCTTGGCGTCTGCGATCTTGCAGGCGGAGGTGGTGAACTGCACGACGTGCGCGCCGAAGGAGTGTGCGAACTTAAGTCCCATGTGTCCCAGGCCGCCGAGGCCGACAATGCCAACCTTCTTGCCGGGGCCCGCTCCCCAGTGGCGCAGCGGCGAGTAGGTGGTGATGCCGGCGCAGAGCAGCGGGGCGACGCCGGCCAGCTTGTCGCCGAACTTAGGCGAGATGGTGTGGACGTAGCGCATGTCGCAGACGATGTTGTTGGAGTAGCCGCCGTAAGTGATGGCACCGTCGTATCCCTTGGCGTTGTAGGTGCCGACGAATCCCTTGACGCAGTAGTTCTCCAGGTCTGCCTTGCAGTTGGCACAGACGCGGCAGGAGTCGACCAGCACGCCGACGCCGGCCAGATCGCCCGGCTTGAAGCGTGTGACCTCCGCGCCCACCGCTGTGACCGTGCCGACGATCTCGTGGCCGGGCACCATGGGATACATGGAGCCGCCCCACTCGTCGCGCACTTGGTGGATGTCGGAGTGGCAGATGCCGCAGTAGGCGATCTCGACAACGACATCGCGCGGGCCGGGCTCGCGGCGCTCGAAGCTGTAGGGGACCAGAGGCGATTTGTTATCGTGCGCGGCGTATCCATGCGATTTCATTCGGAGTTCCCTTTCGTTGCTGAACGAGGTTGATTGCGGGCGGGATGATGACTCACGCAAGGTAAATGATCGTGCCCCACGAAACTAAAAACCGATTCAATTGAAGAATATCAGCCGTGCCTTGGAGTCGACAGTGGAGGCATCGACGCCGGGAACTGATTTCAGGTCGGCCAGGCCAGTGAATTTTTTTGTCTGCCGTCGCGCAACGATCGCCTGCGCCGTTGTCTGCGAAGCATTCAGAACGATCTCCAGTTCGTCCGGCTCGGCGGAGTTCACGTCGATGGTGGTAATTGTGCGACGGAGAAAATCCATAATGTCATCGTACTGCTGGTCGGTACCTTTAGCGCCCAGATCCACCATCTTCTGCATGGTAACTTGCCAGGCGTCCATACTCTTGGGCGTGTCCATCACGATCTGCATATCGTGGCATCGGGCGCAGACTGTTATGACCGATTTGGCCTCGCGTGACTGAACAGAAGCTTGCGGCGCGCCCGCAGCCCATGCAGCGGCGATCAGGGCCGGCACAAGCAGCCCCGCGCTCAATGGAATCGCCCAACTCCTCATTTTTTGTTGACTACGGTTACGCCTGTCATCGTAATCGGCGCGCTGCCCGGCATGGGCGTTACATGCGGCCCGACGCCGAGTTGCTCGGCCGTCAGGTAGTCGCCGAAGCTGTTGGCGAACTGGTTAGACACACGTTGCGCGTGGCCATTGTCGAAGGTGATATCCAACAACTTTTCGCTATACATGGTGCGCCCAAATTCATCCTTCATCTGGCCGACGATCTTGTGCGTCTTCACGTCGATGACGTCTCCCGACGAGGAGTAGGCCAGCTTGCCGTCCAGGCCGAAGGTGAGCCAGTAGGTGCCCGCCGGGGTGTCGATGGTGTCGATCTCCTTGGGATCGTCAGTATTGGAATAGATGTGGATCTTCTTGAAGATACCGTCGGCAAGCCAGATCTCCTTTTCATCCGGCGTCAACGCGATGCCGTGGCTTGGGCAGCCATGGGGAATGCGCGGAGTCGGGGTCACATTCCACTTCGACTTCCAGTCGACGCTGGTTACCTCGACTTTTTTGGTGATCTGCCCGCTGGCGACGTCGGCGATGAGAAAACCATCGAAGTTATTGTTGTTGGCGTAGATCTTGGTCGAGTCCTTGTTCAGCACAAAGACGCGGATGTTGTCCGGGAAGCGGATGGTCTTGATGACCTTGCGCGAGGCAACATCGGAGATGGTCATCACCTTGTTGTTGGGCGACATGAATGCCGTTTTGCCGTCGGCGCTCAGGTTCAGGTTGTGCGAGTTCGGGCTCTCCGGCGCATCCAGCTTGCCAATCAGCTTGCCGGTTTTGGCGTCCACTTCGTACCAATAGTCCTGCAGATCGCCGCCCACTACCACGATCTTGCCATCCGGCGTCACCTGGGGACGCTCGCAGCATTTGCCGTCCAGCGTTACGGACCAGACCATCTTGTCGGTGCCCATGTCGATTGCGCCCAGGCGACCGCGCGCCGCCACATAGATCAGGTTTGTAACGGGACTGGCAGCCATTCCGGAGACCTGTTCCGGGCTCATGCTGCTTGCATACTCCCAGGTTGGAATGCGCTTGACGAATTGGTAGTTGTTGTCGGCGTCCAACACCACAAGGCCTACGCCATTCAGCCAACCGGGCCGCTCCAGCGAGCCGGGCACAGC
>CAIZFH010000095.1 GCA_903932155.1 uncultured Granulicella sp.
ACCGCACTCCAGCCTGAAAGCGCTCACGCCCGATCAGGTATACTTCAACCGCCTGCCAGAATCCTTGGCAGCCTAAACCGAAAAACAGTTCTTCCACTTAGGAAACAACAAAAACTGTCCGAACAACCGGGACCACCTCATTCATCAAGCAGTTTAGTTTCATCCAGTGCCTTGCCTTAGGTGGGGCGCTTTCTGTTTCTGCCGGTATCGCTCATGCCACCCCGATTCTGTATGACCTGACAGGCGTGAATACTTCAGCCGGCAGCCTGACGGGCACCGTCACCATCGACAGCAGCACCGATCTGGTGACTTACGCAGCGATCACATTCAACAATGCGGCCTTCGGCAATCCCTTCTTCAGCAACATCGGTTCGCCGAACAGCTATAACGGATTGGGGCAGGACTACATCACCGCCACCAGTAACAGCCCGCTCAACTTTGGAGGGCAGCTTGCCCTGTATTACACGACGGCGAACATCGGATCGGGCAATTTGAGCATCTGCCTGGCGGTTGGCGCATGCGGGGGGCAGAACAATCAGGCATCGACTTTACAGGTATACGTCAATGGCTATGGTGGCCCGTTCAAGATTACCAGCGGCTCGCTGAACCCGCTGTCCCCGGCATTAGCGCCAGAGCCTTCGTCGCTGGTGCTGTTGGGAACCGGCATTCTGGGCCTGGCTGGCGTATTGCGGCGCAGAATGTGTAAGGACTAAGGGCAGAGATAGATTGGTGGCAGTGAACGGGACTCCATTCAGGGGTCCCTATTTATTTGCGACACGCAGTTATGATGGGAGTACGTTATGGTCGCCCGATCCGCAAAGCCCGCCGCGTCTGCTGTTCCATCCCTCCGCGACTTTTTGAAACTGAGCCGCCAGCATACGCTGGTTCCTGTGTATCGCACGCTGACGGCGGACCTTGAGACTCCAGTGTCGGCATTTCTGCGGGTTGCGCAGGAGGAGCCGGAAGCGTTTCTGCTGGAGTCGGTGGAGGGCGGCGAACACGTTGGGCGGTATACGTTCATCGGGATTGAACCGTATAAGAAGATCGTGTCGCGTGGGACGGCGATTTCGGTGGAGGAGGGCGGCAAGCGGCGCAGCTTTGAGGGCGACATCTTTGCCGAGCTGAAACGCGCGCTGGGCGGGCATACGCCGGCACGGCTCGCGGGGCTGCCTCCGTTTACTGCCGGCGCTGTAGGGTTTTTCTCTTACGATGTGGTGCGCCAGATCGAGCGGCTGCCTTCGTTGGCCAAGGACGAGCTGGGCGTGCCGGACGCGTGCCTGATGTTTTTTGACCAGGTGCTGGCGTTCGACCATGTGAAGAAGGAGATTCTGCTGATTGTTACGGCGGACCTGAAGCGGGAAAAAGCGGCGGGCAGGACGTCACAGGCTGTTTATGCGCATGCGGTGAAGCGGCTGGACCGGCTGGAGAAGCGGCTGGCGAGGGCGCTGCCCAAGCCGGGCAGATCGCGTGGGAAAAAGATGGGGCCGCTGAAGCTTACATCACGCACGCCGAAGGCGGCATTCCTGAAGTCGGTGCTGAAGACGAAGGAGTACATTGCGTCAGGCGACGTGTTTCAGTGCGTGCTGTCGCAGCGCTTCGATTGCGTTCCGGGGGTGGATGCGTTCAATGTGTATCGCGCGTTGCGGATTGTGAACCCGTCGCCGTATATGTACTTTTTACGGTTTGGGATGGAGGATTCCGCTGCGAAGGGGAAGAATGCAAAGGCTACACATGCGCATATTGTGGGCTCGTCGCCGGAGCTGCTGGTGCGGGTGCATGGGCGGACGGTTGAGTACAGGCCGATTGCGGGGACTCGTCCGCGTTCTTCCGACGAGGTGGAAGACCGCGCGCTGGAGGCCGATCTGCGGGCTGATGAAAAAGAGGTGGCCGAGCATGTGATGTTGGTGGACCTGGGACGCAACGACGTTGGCCGGGTGAGTGAGTACGGCTCGGTCAAGGTGAAAGACCTGATGTTTGTGGAGCGCTACAGCCATGTGATGCACATGGTCAGCTCGCTGGAAGGAAAGTTGAAGCCGGAGCTGGAGGCGATCGATGCGTTCCGCGCGTGCTTTCCTGCGGGAACGCTGAGCGGTGCGCCCAAGATTCGCGCGATGGAGATCATCGAAGAGCTGGAGCCGGCGCGGCGAGGCGTCTACGGCGGCAGCATTTTGTATGCAGATTTTTCCGGGAATCTGGACTCGTGCATTGCCATCCGCACGCTGTTTATGAACGGCGAGCAGGGACACATCCAGGCGGGCGCTGGGATCGTTGCGGATTCGGTCCCGGAGAACGAGTTTGTGGAGTGTGGGAACAAGGCGCGCGCTGTGGTGCGCGCGATTGAACGGGCGCGGCAGCAATCCTAGATACAGAATGCGTGTTGTATGGTGGTATGCGTCCCATAAGTTCATCCCATGCAAATTAACAGGCGAATCTGTCGCGCAATCGCGGTTGGTGCGGGCGCGGCGATGATGTTGTGGCCGGCGCTGTGCAACGGCTACCCGCTGCTCTATCCAGACTCGATCAGCTATTTGGGCGATGGGCGCTCGCTGGCGAGGATATTGTTGCTGCATGGGCCGACGGGTTACTCGGCGATGCGTGCTGAGATATATTCACTGGGAATCTTTCCCTTCCACTGGAACGTAAACGCGTGGCCGGTTGTAGCATTGCAAGCGCTGCTGGCGTCGTATGTGCTGTGGCTGGTGGCGCGGTCGCTGGTGGCGCGGCAGATTGAAGCGAAGTTTCTGGTTCTGGTGGGGATGTTGAGCCTGACCACCAGCCTGGGCTGGTATGTGTGCTTCATCATGCCGGACATTCTTGGACCTGTGCTATACCTGACGATCTACCTGCTGGTGTTTGCGCTGGATACGCTGAGGGCGCGGGAGCGCTGGGTGGTATTCGGGATTGCGGGTTGGACGATGGCGGCACACTCCACGCATCTGGTGCTGGCGGTTGGAGTGTGCATTCTGCTTGGCCTGCTGCTTGCGTTTCGCTGGCCACCGATGCGTGGGCGCGGCCGGGGGATTGCGTGGGTGGCGGCGATTGCAGTACTGGCGGCCGGTGCGCAGATGGCGCTGCACGGGGTTCTCTACGGCGAGCCGAGCCTGAACGGCAAACGACTGCCTTATCTGACGGCCCGCCTGGTTGCCGATGGGCCTGGACGCTGGTATCTGCAGCAGCACTGCGGCACGTTGCAATGGGCGATCTGCGCGTGGACGGGGAGACTTCCCAGTAGCGATGACGACTTTCTGTGGGCGGACGGCGGGGTGTGGCAGAGCGCATCCAGCGATGAGCAGCAGCGGATGCTGCGCGAGGAGATTCCGCTGGCGCTGGCCACGGTCCGCGCATACCCCAGAGCGCAGATGCAGATTTCTCTGAGCAACTTCGGGCGGCAGCTGGTCAACTTCGGACTGTGGGACTTCGACCCGGACGAATGGATCGCGAGCCATATCGACACGGTGTTGCCCGGAGTGGGGGCACGTTTCATGCAAACGCGCCAGGCGCAGAGCCGGTTGCCTGTTGTGTTCTTCAGCACAGTACAGCAGTGGGTGGTGATGGCATCGGCGCTGGCGATCATTGGCGGCGTGCCACTTATGTGGATTCGGCGGCGCTGGCGGATTATGGGACTGGCGGCAATCCTCGTCCCGGTGGTGATTGCCAATGCGTTGATCACGGGAGTGTTGTCGGAGGTGGACTCGCGCTACCAGAGCCGGGTTATCTGGCTGATCCCGCTGACTGCAGGGCTAATTGCGCTGGATTTGCTGCACTGCTGGCGGCAACGCGACGAGGAAGAACGGCTGTGCGGCGACCCGGTAGAGTGCGCCGCGATACCATAGGAGCAGTCATGGTATTTGTACTCGACAACTACGATTCGTTCACCTACAACCTCGTGCAGTACATGGGCGAGCTTGGGGCGGAGATGGTGGTGCGCCGCAACGACGAGCTGACACCCGCCGAGGTGGAGGCGCTGCGGCCGAGCCACATCCTGATATCGCCGGGGCCGTGTACGCCGGAGGATGCTGGGATATCGATTGAGCTGATCCGGCACTTTACGCGGCTGGCGCAGGCAGGTGGCGCGCGGGTACCGATTCTCGGCGTATGCCTGGGACATCAGGCGATTGGCGCGGCGTTCGGCGGCAAGGTAGTGCGCGCGGCGAAGCTGATGCATGGCAAGACCAGCGAGGTGGAGCACGACGGGCGGACGATCTTCGCGGGGGTTCCGTCGCCGATGACATGTACCCGCTACCACTCGCTGATTGTGGCCGAGAAGGGGCTGCCGGACGAGCTGGAGATTTCGGCGCGGACAGAAGGGCCGGGCGGGAAGACGATTATGGCTCTGCGCCACAGGAAGTTGCCGATTGAGGGAGTGCAGTTCCATCCGGAGAGCGTTCTGACCGTCGAGGGCAAGAAGATCATCGCGAATTTTTTGAAGATGTAGGGTGAGCGAATGAGGCTGCTGGAACATTTACGCCAATGGCGCAGGCCATCGCACTGTCAGCATAATACGGGGATTCTTCCGCTGCACTCCGCTCCGCGTCAGAATGACAAAGCGCATTCCCGGTATCTGATGTGGGGAGTTGTGCTGTCTTGTGCGCTGGCTAGCTCAATGCGCGCGCAGCAACTGATTGGCTACGTCGCAATGAAGGATGCGGATGTCGCGGGGGCGAAGGATGTGCTGGATGGCCGCGCGGTGCTGATGGGGTCGGTTCATGTAACGGCGAAAGACCACACTGCGCCGGTCACGCTGGCGCGTGGGGGGACAGTACGCGTCTGCCAGACCAGCATGCTACAGATAAGCGAGAGCCGCGAGATGATGGTGGCCGCGCCGCTGCTGTTCTCGCTGGACCGCGGCGCCATCGAGATTCAGACGGTGGCGACTCCTACCGATGCCGTGATGACTCCCGACCTGCGTTTGACAGCACACAGCGGCGGTTCGCTGGACCTGCGCCTGCGGGTTGCCAGCAATGGCGACACCTGCGTGGAAAACCGCGGCGCGGGCGCTCCCATTCTGACCGTCTCGGACCCCTTCGGCGATGCGATATATGAGTTGACGGCGGGGCAGCATGTGCTGTTTGAACACGGCAGCGTGCATGAGGTGGTGGACCGCGAGACCTCTCCCTGCGGATGTCCGGACGAGAAGGGAATGTCTGTGGCCGACGCGTTGCTTGCGCCAGCCGCAGCGCAGCATCCGTTTCCTGTGGCGGTCAGCGAAGGGCTGGCACCGGAGGCCGATGTGCCGCAGGCCGCGCCGGGCGAGGTTCATGCGCAGGTGACCGAGACGCTGCGCTACAACGCGCCCAGCGGTCAGGCTGAGGCAGTTGCGCCGCCTGCGACTACAACAACTCCCGCGCCGCCGGCCAAGGATCTGGTGCATGTGGTGGGGCGCTTCTTCCGACGGATATTGCGACACATATAGGGCGAAGAAGGATTGTGTCCGGTCAGGCTGGGAGCCGCAGGGAGTTATGGTCGCGACCAGTGACCAGGCATAGAGCTTCCACCACGAGGTTGTGGTCTTCTCGCTGCGGAAGGCCAGAGACGGTAACGCTGCCAACGATGCCGGAGCCCGCGACATGAATGGGGAAGCAGCCGCCGTGCGGGGCATAGTCTTCCTCGGGCAGGGTGTAGCGGGCGTGGAAGCTGAGGCCGGACTGCTCGAGGATGCGGCCAATGTGGTACGAACTCTTGTGAAAGCGCGCGACGACGTTGATCTTGCGCGCGACCCAGCGCTGGTTGTCGGGGGTGGTGCCTTCCAGCGCGGTATAGAAGAGCTGCTGGTGGGGCGATCCGAAGCGGCGCACGTCGATGACGATACTTAAATTGCGGGCGATGGCGAGGTCGCGCAGCGTGGTGCCGATCTGCCATGCGATGTCTGGGGTGAAGCTGGGCAGCGTGAGGGTGGACTCCTGGACAACGAGAGCTGCAATATCGTCTTCGATCGGCATAGATCTCCTGGTGCGCCCGTTGCGTCACAACGGGCGATATGGTGTAGGATACCCGGATTGGGCCATGGAATGAGCCGTCTTAGTCCGGTTTTTTATCGGCGCGGTCTACACGAAGTGAACGGCTGGAGGGAACGATGAGGAGTTTAGGGATTTCGAGGGTAGGGATGGGCGTGGCGGCGGTCGTGTTGGCATCGACGCTGGCGTATGGGCAGGACCCAGCGGACCAGACGCCGTGGGCGCCGGGCACGGGCGCGGCGGGCGCGCAGGTGGCGAGGCCGATGCGCGGAGGGCCGCAGGAGGCGCTTCCGCAGATGCCGATGAATGGCGGCGATATGAACCGCGACGAGATCGTCGGGCAGGAGCGCGCGGGGCTGGAGGCGCTGAAGAAGGGGGACGTGGCGAAGGTGGGCGCAGCCCTGACCGATGACGCTGTATTTGTGGACTCGAACGGGATACTGCGCAAGCCGGAGTTGCTGAAGCAGCTGGGGGCTGTGAAGCTGAAGGACTACACGATGAGCGATGTGCGGTTCGTGCCGGTGTCGCCGGACAACGGCGTAGTGTCGTATACGTTGACGGAGAGCGGGACGCGGCAGGGCCAGGCGTTCTCCGCAAAGGTGTTTGTCTCGTCGGCGTGGGTGAGGAATGGGCGGCAGTTTCAGTGTGTCTTCAGTCAGAAAACAGCGGCCCTGGCAGTGCCCGCGAAGTAGAGGACAACACCTGACGGAGAAGTGGCGAGTTGGGCAGAACTGCTTTGTGGCGGCGAACTATGCGCAGTCTTCAGCCATGGTTTTCTTGACAGCGGGCGAGGGGTTACGCGAGACTTAGAAAGCTGGGCCTGTTCTGCGGGCCCTGGGCGGCTTTCTGTGCGCGTAAGGCGTGTAGGGCATTTGCGCGAGACAAGGCAGATGTTGACCGTTTACCGCCTGTAGCTTTCACCTCAAGCACCTCCAGGCCAGGTTGCGGGTCCAATCGCAGCTCCGGG
>CAIZFH010000096.1 GCA_903932155.1 uncultured Granulicella sp.
ATGTACGTCGACGAGGCGCAGGCGTGGCTGATCGCGCGGGACAGCGGGAATCTGCTGGAACTGGTCCGCCATTTGCGCTACGAAGGTCACCCAGCCCTGTGGTACCTGCTGATCTACCTGCCAGCGCATCACTCCGCAAACCTGGAGTGGATGCAGGCATTGAACTATGTCCTGTCTCTTGCAATGGCCTGGCTGGTGCTCTCAGAGCGGCGAATGCCGCTGGCGATGCGGGCCATGTCGGTCTTTAGCGTGCCAGTGTTCTTTTACATGGGAGTGGTCGCGCGCAGCTACATGCTGGCGGCGGTGCTGCTGGTTGGTGCTGCGCGGTGCCTGCTGGCCGTCCGGCCGCGGCACTGGCTGGCGATAGTGCAGCTGGCGCTGGCCGTCAATGCCCACGTTTTTGCCATCCCTGTTGCCGCGGGCATCTTCGTCTGGTTTTACTGGCTAGCTCCGGAGCCCAGCCTGCAAATTGCGGCTGGCCGCCTAAGGGAATGGCGATTCTGGATATCGGCCGCGATTCTTGGCGCGGCCCTGCTGGCTTGCTACTGCACGGTTCGGCCGGCGCCCGACACGCATGTGCCTCAGTATGAGCGCGCGGGCTTAGGCACGGCCGGTTATCTGGTGCTTGGAATTGGGCGGGTGTGGAATTACTTCCTGCCCTTTCCCCTGGGCGTTCTGTCGGCACCTCATCGGGAACTGATTGCGCCATGGGAGCATCCCTCCCTGCTGGCAGCGGCGCTGACCATTGCCCTGTGGCTACTGGCGGTATCGGTGCTGGCCGCCCGCCGCAGCCGGTGGTTCGTCCTGTCGGTGCCGGTGATGTGGACGGTGGGAGTGTGGGCGACCGTGCATATCCCCGGCCCGTTCCACAGCAGCTTTCTGTTTGTGGCTTACTTGATTGCCTTATTGGCAAACATGCCGCGGGAGGGGGAGCGTCCCTGGCTGCCCTCTCGGTACGCCCGATCCGTGCTGTTCTTCCTGCTTGCCATGCAGATACCGATCTCCGTGCACTACTCGGTCGAAGAGTGCCTTTTCCCGTTTTCGGGCGCCAAGCCAACGGCTGAGTGGCTCAAGAACTCGGGTCTTCTGTCGCGGCCCTTGGTCATCGAGCCGGATACTGCGGCTCCCGCAATCATTGCGTTGACCGGTGTCCGGTCGGCGTACTTTCCTGCCTGCCGCTGCCGTGGATCGTTCGTAGTGTTTCGCCGCGGACGGGAAGAGTACCGGCAGGTGACTGTTGGGGAGCTTCGAGACCTCCGGCAGCACAGTGCCGCCTCGCCGGTAGTGGTCTCCCACCAGCAGTTGCCTGGCGAAAGTCTCAAGCAGATGGGCATCCATCTGCTCTACACCTCGCCCCATGGCATGTTTTGGCCCTTCGAGGATCTCTTTGTCTATGGGGAAAGCAGCTCTTCACTGGGGCGTTCAGGAGGCTGGCAATGAACCGGCAGACGGCTGTAATCATCGGCGCCGGGCCAGCCGGCCTGACTGCGGCGCTTGAACTCGAGCGCCGGACAGGAATCAGGCCTATCGTGATCGAGGCGACGGACGCGATCGGCGGAATCAGCCGCACCATCCGCTACAAGGGCAATCGCATGGACATCGGCGGCCACCGTTTCTTCTCGAAGTCGGACCGCGTGATGCA
>CAIZFH010000097.1 GCA_903932155.1 uncultured Granulicella sp.
CTGCCATTGGAGACATGGCGGTACATATATTCCATCCGCAGGGAGGCCTTTGGGCTTGTGTAGAACTGCACTCCAGGGCCGAACCCGAACATGAAGTTGAACTGGTCGGCGTCGTCCACTGGAATGTCGCGAGCCGAGAGTACGAAGCCCAGATCGATCGCAAAGCCCGGCTGTACCCGCCAGCGCGGCATCGCGCTGATCCGGACGCCCAGCGGCGACACTGCTGCCGCGTAGCTGTCCTGCCTTCCAAACGTTGCGTACAGCGGAGCGTAGGTGCCACCCGGAGTCAGCACACTGCCCACCGGAACATGTGTGACGGCAACCAGTCGCAGAGGCCTCTGCGACGAATAGAAGTTCTGTCCGCCATAGGTGAACACGGTGCCGGTTAGAGTTGGGTCCGTCTCTTCGAAGAGAGGAATCAGCGAACCCTCGTAATCCAGGCGATAGTGCCGCCTCGCATACAGCAGGTGCGTGTACTCGGCACCCAGGGTCCACACGGTTCGCCCGGTGGCCTCACCGATCAGGATGTGGCTCGAACTCTTACTGTAGCTGGACGAGTAACCGAAGCTCTGCACGCCTCCAACTCCGTCGGCTTCCTGACCCCAAACCGGCGCGCCCCATCCAATCAGACAGATAAGCGCGGCAGAGATCGCGACCATTGCATCCTTGAGTGAGGCGAGTACAGCCTTGTGCGAAACGCATACAACCTTGCGCAATCGTAGACCCTCGGGATGCAGAGGCTCCGTGCCGTCCCCTGCCCGCTCCCAGAAGAATACCGCAAGCAGCGGAATCATGGCCGCTTACACCACAACCTGCGAAGGATATCGGAGCGGCTGCAACACACTAACGCCGTGCAGCGTATCATAGTAGAACGGAAGGCAAATGTTGGGGCCACGCCTCCGTATGAAGGTTCACACGCAGGACGACTCTTTCTGACAGGGGACACATCGCATGACTGATGGGACTGCCGCAACCTCCAAACGCAGGGTCCTGGTGGCCGACGACGAACAGGTTATCGCCGACACGCTTGCCGTTATCCTCAACCAGGCCGGCTTCGAGGCGCGCGCTGTATACAACGGAGAGGATGCCCTCGCCGCGTTGGACACCTTCCAGCCAGACATGCTCATCACAGATGTCATTATGACTGGTATCACCGGCATCGAGACCGCCATCTCCGTGCGAGCCCGAAGACCGCAGTGCAAGGTACTGCTCTTCAGCGGCCAGGCCGCCACCTCAGGTCTGCTGGAGAAGGCGCGCCACGCGGGACACGAGTTCGAGATCCTCGCCAAGCCTATCCATCCGACCGACCTGCTCTCTAAACTGCGCAGTTGACCCCTATCAATTCCGGTCTGCAATTCCAGTGGTCACGTCATCACGTCCAATGCCGCAGATCCAGGTGGTTATAGCCGCTACCTGCGATTCATAACCCCGGCAAGGTCGTCGTCTTTGGTCTCGCGAATGCTGAGAAGACCGAGCAGCGTGACCACTGCTGCGGCAGAGAGGTAGTAGCCGACGAAGTTGATGCCGTAGCTCTTCGCAAGCCAGGTGGCGATGGACGGAGCCAGCGACGCGCCCAGTATTCCGGCAAGACTGAATGCCAGCGAACTGCCGGTATAGCGGACTGGCGTGGGGAACAGCTCGGAGGTCAACGTGCCAATGGGCGCATAGGTTACACCCATCAAAGAGAGTCCCAGCGCCATCATCGCCACAGCGCCAGTGGTTCCTGCGGCGAACATCGGCCCCAGAAAGATGC